>NZ_JANLOF010000057.1:0-458521 GCF_025466135.1 Pseudomonas sp. 14P_5.3_Bac1
GTTTGCCTGCTTTGGGGTTGTGCATGTCACCTGAAGGGCTAGCCGTGAGTCAGTCATCGCAGGCAAGCCAGCTCCCACAGTTGGATCTGTGTACATCTGCTGCTAACGAGGCAATTTCCGACAATATTTGGGGTTGTCCCGCGATTTCGTTTTTGGTCTGGAAAGGTCACAACGAGAAGGCGCGCCGGGTATTGCGCAGTTGATTGAGGTCGGACGGTTAAGGGCCGAGCGCGTGCTGGACTGCACTGCTCGCGCCTGCGCTCTTGCGCAGGCGCGAGCAATAAACTGCCTAGAGAACTTCGACCTTTTCGGCCTGTGGCCCTTTCGCGCCCTGAGCGACGTCGAACTTTACTTTTTTACCTTCTTCAAGCGTCTTGAACCCTTCACTGACGATGGCTGAAAAGTGAACGAACACGTCAGACCCGCCCCCATCCTGAGTAATGAAACCAAACCCCTTCTCCGCGTTAAACCACTTCACTGTGCCTGTTGCCATTGCCGCTCTCCTTACATCGGGTTCCATGACCCGCACGGGTCGCTAGATAATCTTGATATGCGACGCGAAGATGCCCTTGGGCCGATGGATCCTCGCGAATTGCACGCGCAGGCCCGCTTTCAACCAAACCCCGCACGAACTTTTGAGATCCACCTGCACAGGCTCATCGCCGCCATCCAGTGCAATCAAGCCTTCCCCGGTTTTCCGGCTATAAGATTTGATCGTGCCCGTTACCGCTTCCATTACCGCTCCCTCTGCATCTCTACGACGACCTGTGTGCAGTGTGCTGCCATGGAACCGCGAGCAGGCGGCGCTGGCTACTGTCAGAGTTGACAGGTAGACAGGGGTTAACGACGAGTGGTAGCGGAAGGCGCGACGAACGTACCGTGGCGAGCAGAAGATTTTGTGGCGAGCGGGCTTGCCCCGCGCTGGGCTGCGAAGCGGCCCTAAAACCGAACGCTGCGGTGTGTCAGAGGGAACGCAGTGGGCCTATTGGGGCTGCTGCGCAGCCCAACGCGGGGCAAGCCCGCTCGCCACGAGAACCAGCTCGCGACCAATTCAGAATCAGGAATCGCGGCGCAAATCCGGCGGGATCGGCAGATCCTTGAGCGGCTCGGGCCGCTTGCCCTTGCCCGCGCGGTATTGGCGGATCTGGTAGACATAGGCCAACACCTGCGCCACGGCCAGGTACAAGCCCGCCGGGATTTCCTGGTCGAGGTCGGTGGAGTAGAAGATCGACCGCGCCAACTCCGGCGACTCCAGCAACAGAATGTCGTTGGCCACGGCGATTTCGCGGATTTTCAGCGCGGTAAAGTCGCTGCCCTTGGCCAACAGCATCGGCGCGCCGCCCTTCTCGGGGTCGTACTTGAGGGCCACGGCGTAGTGAGTCGGGTTGGTGATGACCACGTCGGCATCCGGCACCGCCGCCATCATCTTGCGCTGGGACATTTCGCGCTGCAGCTGGCGAATGCGCTGCTTGACCTCAGGGCGACCTTCCTGGTCCTTGTGCTCGTCGCGCACTTCCTGCTTGGTCATCAGCAGCTTCTTGTGGCTTTCCCACAGCTGGATCGGCGCATCCACGGCGGCGATGATGATCAACCCGCAGGCCATCCACAGCGCGCTCCAGCCCACCACCTGCACGCTGTGGATGATCGCCGACTCCAGCGGCTCATGGGCGATGCGCAGCAAGTCGTCGATGTCGGACGACAACACCGTCAGCGCCACAAACAGGATCAGGATGAACTTCGCCAACGCCTTGAGCAGTTCCACCAGCGCCTTGCTGGAAAACATGCGCTTGAGCCCAGCCGCGGGGTTCATCCGGCTGAACTTGGGCGCCATGCTGCCAGCGGCAAATAGCCAGCCGCCCAGGGACACCGGCCCGATCAACGCGGCCAGCAACAAGGTGATGAGCACCGGCTGCACCGCCAGGATCGCGATTTTGCCCGAGTGCAGCAGGTACTGGCCCATGGCGCCGGGGCTGAGCAGCACTTCGCGCGGCAGCGAGAAGTTGAGTTTCATCAACTCCATCATGTCCAGCGCCAGACCGCCGCCGTAAATCAGCAGGCCACCGGCGCCGGCCAGCATGACGGCGAGGGTATTGAGCTCTTTGGAGCGGGCAATCTCACCCTTTTCCCTGGAGTCCTTTTTGCGTTTGTCCGTGGGGTCTTCTGTTTTGTCCTGACCACTCTCGCTCTCGGCCATGGCTCAACGCGCCCGCGCCAGATCACGTAAGAACTGCAAGGCGTCGGTCGCCAGCGGTTGATACTGATTGAGAATGTCGGCCATGCCGATCCAGAAAATCCCCATGCCCAACACCAGGGTCAGCGGGAAACCAATCGAGAAAATGTTCAGTTGCGGCGCCGCGCGCGTCATCACGCCGAACGCGATGTTGACCACCAGCAGCGCGGTGATCGCCGGCAACACCAGCAACAGCGACGCGCCCAACACCCAGCTCAGGCGCCCCACCAGTTCCCAGAAGTGACTGACCACCAACCCCGAGCCCACCGGCAAGGTGGTGAAGCTTTCGGTCATGACCTCAAACACCACCAGGTGGCCGTTCATGGCCAGAAACAGCAAGGTCACCAGCATGGTCAGGAATTGCCCGATCACCGCCACCGACACGCCGTTGGTGGGGTCGACCATGGACGCAAAGCCCATGCCCATCTGGATCGAGATGATTTGCCCGGCGATCACAAACGCCTGGAAGAACAATGTCAGCGAAAAGCCCAGCAGCGCGCCAATCAATATCTGCTCGGCGATCAGCAGCAAGGCACTCAGGTCCAGCGCGTTCACCGGCGGCATCGGTGGCAGGCCGGGCACGATCACGACGGTAATGGCGAAGGCGAAATACAGGCGGATACGCCGCGGAACCAGGGTGGTGCCGAACACCGGCATGGTCATCAGCACCGCCGTGACGCGGAACATCGGCAAGATGAAAGACGCCACCCAGGTGCTGATCTGGGTGTCGGTCAGTGCCAGCACAGATTGCATGGGGTCAGCCGATCAACTGCGGAATACTGCCGTACAGCTGCAGGATGTATTCCATGAAGGTTTGCACCAGCCACGGGCCGGCGACGATCAAGGTGATCAGCATCACCAGCAACCGCGGGAGGAAGCTCAAGGTCTGTTCGTTGATCTGCGTCGCCGCCTGGAACATCGCCACCAGCAGGCCGACCAACAGGCTCGGCACCACCAGCACGGCAACCATCATGGTGGTCAGCCACAGCGCTTCACGGAACAGGTCGACCGCTACTTCTGGGGTCATGGCGCTACACTCCGCCGAAACTGCTGGCCAGCGTGCCGATAATCAGCGCCCAGCCGTCCACCAGCACAAACAGCATGATCTTGAACGGCAACGAAATAATCAGTGGCGAGAGCATCATCATGCCCATGGCCATCAGCACGCTCGCCACCACCAGGTCGATGATCAGGAACGGGATGAAGATCATGAAGCCGATCTGGAACGCGGTCTTCAGCTCGGAAGTGACAAACGCCGGCACCAGAATGGTCAGCGGCGCCTGATCCGGCGTGGCGATATCGGTGCGCTTGGACAAGCGCATGAACAGCTCAAGGTCGCTGGAGCGGGTTTGCGACAGCATGAAGTCCTTGATCGGGCCCTGGGCCTTGTCGATCGCATCCTGGGCGCTGAGTTTTTCCGCCAGATAGGGTTGCAGGGCTTGCTGGTTCACCTTGTCGAACACCGGCGCCATGATGAACAGCGTCAAAAACAAGGCCATGCCGGTGAGGATCTGGTTCGACGGCGTCTGCTGCAGGCCCAGGGCCTGACGCAAAATCGAAAAGACGATGATGATCCGCGTAAAGCTGGTCATCAGCATGACAAACGCCGGGATAAAACTCAGCGCGGTCATGATCAGCAGGATCTGCAGGCTGACCGAGTATTCCTGGGCGCCGGCGGCGTTGGTGCCCAGCGTGATCGCCGGGATCGACAACGGGTCGGCCGCAAACGCCAGCGGCGCGGCCAGCAACAGCATGAGCGTCAATAAAACGCGCATTACTTCTTATCCTTCTGATCCTTGCCCAGCAACTCCATCAGGCGCTGGGCGAATTCTGGCGTGGCGGCCTCGGTCCTGGCCACTTCCACCGGCGACTTGAGCACATGCAGCGGGGTGATACGGCCGGGCGTGATGCCGAGCAGAATCTGCTCTTCGCCGACTTGCACCAGCACCAGACGATCACGCGGGCCGAGGGCGCGCGAGCCGATCATCTCGATGACCTGGCCATTGCCCGGGCCGATGCGCTGCACGCGGCGCATCAACCAGGCCAGCACGAAAATCAGACCGACCACCAGCAACAGGCCCAGCACCAGTTGGGTCAATTGCCCGCCGATGCCGCTGCTGACCACGGGCGCCGCAGCCGCCGCTTGCGCAACCGGCTCAGCCGCCAGGGCGCTCAATGGCAGCGCCAGAAACAGTCCCGCCATCGAATACTTCATATCAGCGCAACTTCTTGATGCGTTCGCTTGGGCTGATCACGTCCGTCAGGCGGATGCCGAACTTTTCGTTGACCACCACCACCTCGCCATGGGCGATCAGGGTGCCGTTGACCAGCACGTCCAGCGGCTCGCCGGCCAGGCGGTCGAGTTCGATCACCGAACCCTGGTTGAGCTGTAACAGGTTGCGGATGTTGATTTCGGTGCTGCCCACTTCCATGGAAATCGACACCGGGATGTCGAGGATCACATCCAGGTTCGGGCCGTCGAGGGTCACCGGGTCGTTGTTCTTCGGCACGCTGCCGAATTCTTCCATTGGCAGGCGCTTGCCGGCCGGCGCGGTGGCGGCGTCGGCGGCCAGCAGCGCGTCGATGTCGTCCTGGCCGACATCGCCGGTTTCTTCCAGCGCTGCAGCCCACTCGTCAGCCAGGGCCTGGTCTTCGGCGGAAGTGTTTTCGTGTTCGGTAGCCATTACATGTCCTCGGCGAAGCAAAAATAATTGGTGATCAGCGGCGGTTGATCGGTTCGATCACTTGCAACGCCAGGTTGCCTTTGTGCGAACCCAGCTTGACCTTGAACGACGGCACGCCGTTGGCACGCATGATCAGTTCTTCCGGCAATTCCACGGGAATCACGTCCCCCGGCTGCATGTGCAAAATATCGCGCAGACGCAGCTGGCGACGGGCCACGGTGGCGCTCAGCGGTACGTCGACGTCCAGTAGGTCTTCGCGCAGGGCCTTGACCCAGCGCTCGTCCTGGTCGTCCAGGTCGGACTGGAAACCGGCGTCGAGCATTTCGCGCACCGGCTCGATCATCGAGTACGGCATGGTCACGTGCAGGTCGCCGCCACCGCCATCGAGTTCGATGTGGAAGGTGGAGACCACAATGGCTTCGCTGGGGCCGACGATGTTGGCCATGGCCGGGTTCACTTCCGAGTTGATGTACTCGAAGTTGACTTCCATGATCGCCTGCCAGGCTTCCTTCAAGTCGATGAAGGCCTGCTCAAGCACCATGCGCACCACGCGCAGTTCGGTCGGGGTGAATTCACGGCCTTCGATCTTGGCGTGACGGCCGTCGCCGCCGAAGAAGTTGTCCACCAGCTTGAACACCAGCTTGGCGTCGAGGATGAACAGCGCGGTGCCGCGCAATGGCTTGATCTTGACCAGGTTGAGGCTGGTGGGCACGTACAGCGAGTGCACGTACTCGCCGAACTTCATCACCTGCACGCCGCCCACCGCCACGTCCGCCGAACGGCGCAGCATGTTGAACATGCTGATACGGGTGTAGCGGGCGAAACGTTCGTTGATCATTTCCAGCGTCGGCATGCGTCCACGGACGATGCGATCTTGGCTGGTGAGGTCATAACTTTTGACGCTGCCGGGTTCGGCAGCCATTTCGGTCTGTACCAGACCATCGTCGACGCCATGCAACAGCGCGTCGATTTCATCCTGGGACAGCAGGTCTTGCACGGCCATGTCGTGATCCTACTGCAATACGAAGTTAGTGAAGAGCGCCTGCTCGACCACGACTTTGCCAAGCTCTTTCTGGGCCACTTCCTGCACGCTGGCAGTGACCTTCTGGCGCAGCATTTCCTGGCCTACCGGCGTGGCCAGGCTGTCGAAGCTCTGCCCGGAGAACAGCATCACCAGGTTGTTGCGGATCACCGGCATGTGCACTTTGAGCGCATCCAGGTCCGCCTGGTTACGCGCCAGCAAGGTGATGCTCACCTGCAGGTAGCGTTGACGGCCGTTCTGATTGAAGTTGGCCACAAAGGCCGGCAGCATCGGTTCGAAGATTGCCGGTTGCTTGACGTTACTGGCGGTTTCGGCGGCGGGTGCCGGTTTGCTCGCACTGCTGTGCATGATGAACCAGGTGCCGCCAATCGAGGCGCCGATGGCCAGGAGCAGGCCCAGCACGATCAGCAGGATAAGCTTGAGCTTGCCTTTGCCTTTGCCTGCGGGTGGAGTTGCTGCGTCGTCGCTCTTCGCCATGCCAATAATCCGTCACTATTCTGGAATTCATAGATCTACGGAAAGGCAAGAGCAAGTGTTATGCCAGAGTTGTCTGGTAACCCGGTAAGCGCGAACACCACATATCAAATGTGGGAGCTGGCTTGCCTGCGATGGCGGTGGCTCAGCTCACATCTGTGTGACTGATACACCGCCATCGCAGGCAAGCCAGCTCCCACATTGACCGGGTTTCAACAGGTGTCAGGCGTAGTAATCAACGGCGCTGGAGCCGATCACTGTTTGGGTCACGGGCGCGACGGCGGCTGCCACTTCGGCGTGATCACCGGCATCCCCGCCATCACCCCGCCCGCCGCTGCCACTCACGCCGCGCGCCTGGTTCTGCTGCTGTTGATCCTGGCCCTGGCCCTGCCACCCACGCGACTGGTCGGAGACGTTGACGTCGACCTGCCCCATGCCTTGCTGGGCAAACATTTCGCGCAGACGGCCGGACTGGGTTTCCAGTGCTTCACGCACCACGGCGTGACCGCTCATGAACGTGACTTGGGCCTGCTGGTCCGCGGTCATGTTGACCTTGATGTCCAGGCGCCCCAACTCTGCCGGCTGCAATTGAATTTCTGCCGACTTGAGGTTGGCACTGGACAGGTACATCACGCGGTTGACCACTTCCTCGGTCCAGCCGCTCTGGTGCATGGCCAGCGGCGCATTCGCAACCGGTGGCAAGGCATTCGCGGTTTTCGGCGTGGCGGCCTGGGTCAATGCGGCGAGGCGGTTGGCGAAATCATCCACACGGGTGTCGCTGCTGGCGTCTTTCAAATCCTTGAGGCCACCTTCGATCAGCCCGCTGAAGGCTTTGTCGCCGCCCTGGTCGGTGCTGTCCTTGGTGGCTTGCTGATCGACCATAGTCGCCAGGCCCGCAGCAAAGCTTTGCGCAGCGGTCGGCTGATCCTGCGTGGTGGTCGGTGCGGCTTTCTGCGGCGTCTGGCTACTGGCCGAAACGTGACCGCCCTGCTCCATCGCCAGACGCACGGCGGGCATCGAGTCCAGCGGATCCGCCTCCGGGTCGAACGCCGGCTGCTTGGCGTCATCGGTGGCAGCCACAGCGGGCGCGACGACTGGCTGGGCCTTGTCGTCTTTGGCGGCTACAGGTGCCGGCGTTTCTACCGGGACGGGCACGGGGACCGGTGTGACCGCGGCAACCACTGCCGGGTCAACCACGGGATCAACCGGAGGCTGCTGCGCCACCGCCGGGTCGGCGGTTTTGTCGTCGTCATTGCTGGCGCTGTCGTCGGATTTGGCCGGCGGCTTGGCAGGCAAGGGATTGCCGCTATCGGCAACGGCCGGCTTGCTGGCGGCAGGCTTATCGTCGCCTGCAGCCGGCTTGGACGGGGTGTCCGAGGGCTTGTCACGCGTGACTTTGGCCGGGGCGTCGTCGCTCTTGAGCGTCGGTTTCGGGCTTTGGTTTGCAAACACTTGCGCGAAGCCAGGGCCCTTGCCTCGTGGGTCCGCAGCCGCTACCGAGGGGGTGGCGGCCGACGCTTGAGGCTTGGCCGCAGCGGCAGCCTGAAGAAGCGAATTGGGGGCGACTGGCATAGGTAAGGGTCTCCACTGCACTGGGATCGGGGATGCAGTATCCAGAGGTAGAGCAAGAGTTGGGCCAGGTTTACCTCGAGCCCTCAATCACAGCTGAAAACGCTGACGCTCGTGTTCGTACAACGGACGAACCAGCGCGAATTCCTGGTCGATTTCGTCGACCAGTTCATCCAGGTCCACGCGTGTCAGCTGCGCAGAGCCGTCTTCGAGCCGGCGGCAAAGTTCTGCCAACCGCACCGCCCCCAGGTTACCGCTGCTGCCCTTGAAGCTATGCGCGATGCGTCCCAGCGCCTTGGCATCGTCGCGAGCCTTGCGCAACGCTTCGACGCGCTTCTGCGAATCGTCAAGGAAGGTATCCAGCAGTTTCGGGTACTCGCCTTCCATCACTTCCTGCAAACCCGACAACACATCGGGGTCCAGATGAATCTCAGCCACTTGTTCGCTCCTTGATCAAGAATCGGCGGATTATGCCAGAGCCCCCCAGCAAAACTCCACGCACACACTGCGCCCGCCATCGGACCAGCGTACATCGCTGCTCAACTGGCGCACCAGGCTCAGGCCGCGGCCAGACAGACGGTCGACATCCATCGGCCGCGCCAGCACCTGCTCCACGTCAAACCCCGGGCCGCTGTCCTCAATGCGCAGCGTCATTTTGCCGCCCGTGGCGGTCGGCACCACCTGCACATGCACCCGCACGTAACCGCTGTTCAACTGCCCCAGCCGCTCATTGCGCTGGCGGTAATAGTCGGCGAACCCCTGGGCATCACGCTTGAGGCGCGAATCCAACCCCAGCACACCATGCTCCAGCGCGTTGGAATACAACTCGGCCATCACACTGTAAAGCGCCCCGCTCTGCCCCCGCAGACCCTGAATCTCCAGCAGCAACTGCAGCAGATACGGTAACGGGTTGTAGCTTTTGAGGGTCTGCGCACGGAATTCGAAACTCACCGACCAATCCAGAGGGCACGACTGCCCGCTGTCGGCGTAAACGGGCTCGGCCGCGCGCAACGGCTGGCCGGCCTGCAAGGTGATTTCCACCATGCTGACGTCATCGCGCGCCTGGCCACGAAACGCCGCCAGCGCCCGCTCGATGTCTTCGAATAACCGGTCGGGCTCGCGGTTGGCCGCGAACACCTGCTGCAAGCGCTCGGCGCCGAACAGCTGGTCATTGGCGTCAGCCGTGTCGAGCACGCCGTCGGAGAGCAAAAACACCCGGTCGCCCAGCGCCATGGGCCAGACCTCGGTGCCGTCATCGAACGCCTGCGCCGACAACACACCCAGCGGCAGGTGCCGCGACACCAATGGCGTGCGCTTGCCCGTGGCGACTTCATGCACATAGCCTTCGGGCATCCCGCCGTTCCACACCTCCACCACGCGCCGCTGAGCGCTCAGGCACATCAGCGTGGCGCAGCAGAACATGTCCACCGGCAGGATGCGTTTGAGCTTGGCGTTCATCTCGCGCAGGGTCTGCGCCAGGCCGTAGCCCTTGGCGGTCATGCCGTAGAACACTTCCGCCAGGGGCATGGCCCCCACGGCGGCCGGCAGGCCATGGCCGGTGAAGTCGCCGAGCAAAACATGCATGTCGCCGGAGGGTGTGTACGCCGCCAGCAGCAGGTCGCCATTGAACAGGGCGTAGGGCGATTGCAGGTAACGAATGTTCGGCGCCGCATTGATACAGCCCGAATGCGCCACCTTATCGAACACTGCCTTGGCCGCGCGTTGCTCGTGCAGCAGGTAGTCGTGGTGCCTGGCGATCAGGTCACGCTGCTGCAAGACCGTTGCCTGCAGCCGGCGCAGGCGGTCCATGGCGTTGATTTTCGCTGCCAGGATCAACTGGTTGTAGGGCTTGGGCAGGAAGTCATCGCCGCCCGCGTCCAGGCACTGGGCCAGCGCCTCGCTTTCGCGCAGCGAGGTCAGGAAGATGATCGGAACTAGCGCCTCACCGGCGAGCTGCTTGATGCGCCGCGCGGCTTCAAAGCCGTCCATCACCGGCATCAACGCGTCCATCAACACCAGTTGCGGGCGCTCGCGGGTAAACACCTCGACCGCTTGCGCGCCGTTGGTGGCGGTGAGTACTTGATGCCCCTGACGCCGAATGATGGTCGACAGCAACAGCAAATCGGCGGCGCTGTCTTCGGCGATCAGGATCGTCAGCGGTTCAAGGACCGGGGCCAGGCTGCTCAACTGAGATCGAACAGTTTGTCAAAGTTGGAAATGGCGAGGATCTTGCGCACATCGGAGTTGCTGTTGATCACCTGGACTTCGGCATTGTCGCCACCGGCATGGTCACGCAACAGCAGCAACATGCCCAGGGCCGAGCTGTCCATGTAGGTGGTGTCTTTGAGGTCCACCACGTAGACCTCGGGCACCTTGTAGAACCGCTCGTAGGCGTCACGAAAGGCTTGATGGCTACCGAAATCGAATCGCCCTTTGACGGTAATCGTCAATTTTTTCCCATCCAGGGATACTTCTGACACGACTGACATGCGACTGCTTCCTTGTCATTGGCAATGTGCAACAAGGTTTAGCAGGTGATCGAGGTATGGGCAACACAGCAAATCAAATGTGGGGGGCTGGCTTGCCCGCGATAGCATGATCCACCTCGGTGCCTGCATCGCGGGCAAGCCCTGCTCCCACAGTGGGCCGGTGGTGGCCGTTAGTACTGTGATTGGCGGGGAAGTCGCTGTGACAGCTCGTCGAGCAGCTTCTGCTCGCGCTTGTCTTCAATCGCCCGCGCTTCGTCGATGTAGCGCTGCACCAGTTTGCGCAAACCTTCGACCCGAGCGAACGCCGCCTGCCATGCCTCGCGGGCTTTATCGAGGTTGTTCTGGTGCCAGGCCAGGCTCTGGCGCTGCTGGCCTACGGCGGTTTCCAGCTGATTGAGGAAGCCCTGGTAGCCCATCAGCCACTGGCCGGAAACACCCTTGCTGCCGCGCTCGATCCATTGCTGCTGGTATTCGCCGCGAAAGCGCTCCAGGTCGCCGAGCTTGCTTTCTGCCAGGCGCACCTGCCCCTGAAAGTAGCCCAGGCGTTGCGCGGCGGTTTTTTCGGCCTTCTCCGCCATGTCCACCACTGGGGCCAGGCGCGAGGAACGGGTGCTGGCCATGGCTTAACCGCCTGGCGCCGGGGCGAAGATCGAACCCAGATGCGCTTCGCTTTCGCCCATGCTGATCTTGTCGTTGAGGCCCTGGCGCAGGTAGGTCACCAGCTGCGGTTGCAGGGCAATCGCCAGGTCGGTTTCGCGATCACCGCCGGCCACGTAGGCACCCACGCTGATCAAGTCGCGGCTCTGCTGATAGCGCGACCACAGTTGCTTGAAATGCTGGGCGCGGGCCATGTGCTCCGGCGTGACCACCGCCGGCATCACCCGGCTGATCGACGCTTCGATATCGATGGCCGGGTAGTGCCCTTCTTCGGCCAAACGCCGCGACAGCACGATGTGGCCGTCGAGCACGCCACGCGCCGAGTCGGCAATCGGGTCTTGCTGGTCATCGCCTTCGGACAGCACGGTGTAGAACGCCGTGATCGAACCGCCGCCGGCCTCGGCATTACCGGCACGCTCAACCAGCTTGGGCAGCTTGGCGAACACTGAAGGCGGGTAGCCTTTGGTGGCCGGCGGTTCGCCGATGGCCAGGGCGATTTCCCGCTGGGCCTGGGCGAAACGCGTGAGCGAGTCCATCAGCAACAGGACGTTCTTGCCCTTGTCACGAAAATATTCGGCGATGCGCGTGCAGTACATGGCCGCGCGCAAACGCATCAGCGGCGCATCATCGGCCGGGGATGCGACGACGACGGAACGCTTGAGGCCTTCTTCACCGAGGCTGTGCTCGATGAATTCCTTTACTTCACGGCCCCGCTCACCGATCAGCCCGACCACGATGATGTCGGCCTCGGTAAAGCGCGTCATCATGCCAAGCAACACCGACTTACCCACGCCGGTACCGGCAAACAGGCCCAGACGCTGGCCGCGGCCGACCGTCAATAAACCGTTGATGCTGCGAATGCCCACGTCCAGCGGCACGCTGATCGGGTTGCGGTTGAGCGGGTTGATGGTCGGGCCGTCCATCGGCACCCAGTCTTCGGCCTTCATACCGCCTTTGCCGTCCAACGCACGACCGGCGCCGTCCAGCACGCGGCCGAGCATGCTCATGCCCATCGGCAGGCGACCGGTATCGGCCAGCGGCACCACGCGCGCACCGGGGGCGATGCCCGCCAGGCTGCCGACCGGCATCAGGAAAATCTTGCTGCCGGAAAAGCCCATCACTTCGGCTTCGACCTGCACCGGGTGGTAACTGTCGTCGTTGATCACCAGGCAGCGGCTGCCCATGGCGGCACGCAAGCCTTCGGCTTCGAGGGTCAGGCCGACCATGCGCAGCAGGCGCCCTTCGAGGATCGGCTGGCCGGGCAACTCAGTGGCTTCGGCGTAGCCGCTCAGGCGCTTGGCGAAGCTGGTGCGTTCAAGGCGCATCGGCGGCGTCCAGGTCCACGCTCATATCAGGCTCGGCCGGGTGCAGGGACTGTTCATGCAATTGATCGAACATTTTCGCCATGATCTGGCTGATGCGGGTTTCCACCGTGGCATCAATGCGGCTGTGCTCGGTTTCGACGCGGCAGCCACCGGGCAGCAGCGCCGCGTCCTCGACGATGCGCCAGGTTTCTTCATGGCGCTCGCGCAGGGCTTTGACCTGTTCGAAATCCTGCGGGTTGATGTACAGCCGCACATTGCCGACGCCCAATGGCAGCAGCTTGAGGGCTTCGCGCATCACGCTTTCGATGTGGCTGGAATCGAGCACCAGCTCGCGCTGGATCACTTGGCGCGCGATGTGCTCGACCAGCCCGACCATGGATTTTTCCAGCTGCGAATCCTGTTCGGCGATCGGGTCGAACAGGTTGCCCATCAAGCGCTCAAGGCTGGCCAGCTTGACGCTCAGCGCCTCCTCGGCCTCTTGGCGAACTTTGAGGGTGGTGCTGCGAAAACCGTCTTTTTCACCCGCCGCGAAACCCTCGTTGTAGGCCTCCTGGCGGATGGCTTCCAATTCTTCAAGGGTCAGTGGCTGGACTTCATCGAGCGGCACTTCTTCCATTTCGGCCGGCGTTTCAACCACCGGCTCCGGTTCAGGTTCCGGCACATGCGGATCGAAACTGGGCAACGACCAGATATCGAACCCGCCGACATCCCGCGCGCGAATCAGATCGCTGGGCGTCTCATCTTTGTTCGACATGGGCAGCGCCTTAGATCATTTCTTCGCCGCCCTTCCCGCCGAGAACGATTTCTCCGGCTTCGGCCATACGGCGGGCAATGGTGAGGATTTCCTTCTGGGCGGTTTCCACGTCGCTGACACGCACCGGGCCTTTGGCTTCCAGGTCGTCACGCAACAGCTCGGAGGCACGCTTGGACATGTTCTTGAAGATCTTCTCTTTGACGTTTTCGTCCGAGCCCTTGAGGGCCAGCACCAGCACGTCCGAAGACACTTCGCGCAGCAACGCCTGGATGCCACGGTCGTCAACATCGGAGAGGTTGTTGAACACGAACATGAGGTCTTCGATCTGGCCGGACAGGGTGTCGTCGATCTCGCGGATCGAGTCCATCAACTGACCTTCGACCGAGCTGTCGAGGAAGTTCATGATATCGGCCGCGCGCTTGATGCCACCCAAGGTGGTACGCGAGGCGTTGGAGTTGCCCGAGAACTGCTTCTCGAGAATCGTGTTGAGTTCTTTCAATGCCGCTGGCTGCACGGTGTTCAGCGACGACACGCGCAGGATGATGTCCAGGCGCACTTTATGGTCGAAGTGGCCAAGCACTTCACCGGCCTGGTCCGGGTCCAGGTAGGCGACGACGATGGCCTGGATCTGCGGGTGCTCGTAGCGGATCACGTCGGCAACGGCGCGCGGCTCCATCCATTTCAGGCTGTCCAGGCCACTGGTGTTGCCGCCCAGCAGGATGCGGTCGATCAGGCCGTTGGCCTTGTCTTCGCCCAGCGCCGAGGTGAGCATCTTGCGGATGTAGCTGTCGGAGCCGACGCCCAGGCTGGTCTGGTCGCCGACGATCTCGACGAACTCGCTCATCACCTGCTCGACTTGCTCACGGTGCACATTGCGCATTTGCGCCATGGCCACGCCTACGCGCTGAACCTCTTTGGGGCCCATGTGGCGCAGCACTTGTGCGGCGTCGGTTTCACCCAAAGACAGCAGCAACACGGCGGCTTTGTCGACTTTGGTGAGCTTGGCAACAGCGGCTCGATCATTCATCTGCGTTAATCCACTCTTTCACGACCTGAGCCACACGGCCCGGGTCTTCTGCTACCAGACTCTTGATTGCGTTCAACTGAGCGTCATAGCCTTCGCTCGGGCTTGGCAACAGGATGCTTTGCGGGCCACCGAGGCTGACGCGGTCGTTGGCCAGTTCGCCGTCCAGGCCGCCCATGCCACCCAACTCAACGTCACTGCCAGCCAATGCCAGCTGCTTCTTGCCATGGCCGGTGATGTTGTTGAGCACCGGGCGCAGCACGCCGAACACCAGCACCAGGATGAACAACACACCCAGCACTTGCTTGACGATGTCCCAGAACCACGGCTGCGTGTAGAACGCCGGGTCGGCGATCACTTCGCCGCGCTCGGCGGAGAACGGCATGTTGATCACACTGACGCTGTCGCCACGGCTGGCGTCGAAACCGACGGCGTCCTGCACCAGGCGGGTGAAGCGCGCCAATTCGTCGGCGCTCCACGGCGCACGGGTGACGGCGCCGTCAGCGGCATTGACCTTGACCTGATCATCGACCACCACCGACACCGACAGGCGATTGATTTTGCCCTGCTGCTGCTTGGTGTGGCTGATGGAACGGTCGAGCTCGAAGTTCTTGGTGGACTGGTTACGCTTGTCCGCCGGGTACGGTGCGAGCATCGGCTGGCCGGTGGCCGGGTCCATGATCTGCTGGCCGTTGGCGTCCAACAGTGGCTGACCAGGCTGAATCGCACCCGCCGTCGCGGCAGCGCCACCGGTGGTTTGCGGTGCAGTGGCCGGGGCCGGTGGCTGGTTGCTCAGGGCACCCGGCACACCTTGCGGGCCATTGCTGGCGGTGCGTTGTTCGCTGGTCGATTGCTCGCTGCGCAGCGCCGGCTGGTCCGGGTTGAACTGCTCGGAGGTCGATTCGACAGCGCTGAAGTCCACGTCGGCAGACACTTCAGCTTTATAGCGGTCGTTGCCCAGCACCGGCTGCAGAATGTTGTGCACACGCTGAGTGAGCATGCTTTCCATGCGACGGCTGTAGTCGAACTGCTTGCCGGCCTGGGTCAGCGCGGAGTTCTCGGCCTGGTCGGACAGCAGGTTGCCCTTCTGGTCCACCACGGTGATTTGCGACTTGCTCAATTCAGGAACGCTGGTGGCCACCAGGTTGATGATCGCCAGGACCTGGCCAGGCTCCAGGGAGCGGCCGGAAAACAGTTCGACCAATACCGAGGCGCTTGGCTTGCGCTCGTCGCGCACGAACACCGAGCTTTTCGGAATCGCCAGGTGCACGCGGGCGCCCTTGACGTTATTCAGGCTTGAGATGGTGCGTGCCAGTTCGCCTTCCAGGCCACGACGGTAACGCGTGGCCTCCATGAACTGGCTGGTGCCCAGACCCTGGTCCTTGTCGAGAATTTCAAAACCGATATTGCTGTCGGACGGCGTGACGCCGGCGGCCGCCAGCTTCATGCGCGCACGCGCCACGTCATCGGCCTTGACCAGCAAGGCGCCGGAATTGGGCTCCACGGTGTAGGCGATGTCGGCGGCGGCCAGGGTTTCCATGATCTGCTTGGAATCCATCCCGGCCAGGCTGCCGTACAGCGGGCGGTAATCAGGTTGCTGCGACCACAGCACCACGGCAAAACCAATCGCCACGCTGGCAGCCAGGCCGACCATCAGGCCCACCTGACGCAACATGGTCATTTCGGAAAGGTTTTCCAGGAACGACAGGCCAAACAGCGGCGGCTTGCCGTCTGCCTTGGCGGGTACGTTGTCCACGACTGCTTCTGCCATGACTTAAATCTCGTCCTTAAACCGGCATCTGCATGATGTCTTGATAAGCCTGAACCAACTTGTTACGCACTTGGGTCAAGGCCTGAAAGGAAACGCTGGCCTTTTGCGAAGCGACCATCACATCGGTGAGGTCCACGCCGCTTTTGCCGATCTCGAAGGCGGTAGCCAACTGATTAGAGGCTTGCTGGGTATCACTGACTTTGTTGATTGCCTGACCGAGCATGTCGGCAAAACTGCTTTGGCCCAATTCCGGCGCAGGCGCGACGGATTTCGGTTGAGCCATGGCATCCATTTGCATGGAGCGCATATCCAACATCAACCGATTGAACTCAATACCCTGGCTCATGACCTTCTCTCTCCGACGACCCGCAATTTTTTGACACTACGCAGCGGTTACTAGGGGTGGTAGCAACAAGGGTGCCAGCTCCGTGGCTATTCGTAAGAAAAGGCGACAAACCCTGTCAGCCTGAGTATTTCCAAGACGGCGATTTGTCAGGTCGCGAACAGGTAGGCTTCGACATCCATCCCCGCGTCGCGCATCTGCGCCAGCTTGTAGCGCAAGGTGCGCGGGCTGATGCCCAGGCGCTCGGCGGCTTCCTTGCGGCGGCCGCGCTCGGCACGCAGGGTGTCGATGATCATCTGGAATTCGCGGCGACGCAGGTCGTCGCCCAGGGCGCCGCCAGACTCGGCGTCGGCCACGACCACCGGTGCCGGCGCCAGGCTCGGCAACGGCGCCGCGCCACTGCCCATGGCCAGGCAGAAGTCCTGCGGCTGGATCAACCCGCCCTGCTGCAAAATCAGCGCGCGCTGGATGGCATTGTCCAGTTCCCGCACATTGCCGGGCCATGGGTAGCTGATCAGGCAGGCCTGGGCCTCGGCCGACAGCCGCGCCTGGGCATGCTTCATTTTTTTGACGTGGTTGTTCAACAGGCGCTCGGCCAGCGGAATGATGTCCGCCGGGCGCTCACGCAGCGGGCGCCAGGCCAGCGGGAACACCGAGAGCCGGTAGAACAAGTCTTCACGAAAGCGCCCCGCCGCCACTTCGCCCGCCAGGTCGCGGTTGGTGGTGGCGACCACGCGAATGTCCAGCTGGATGGGCTTGCGCGCGCCGACGCGCTCCACCTCCCGCTCCTGCAGCACCCGCAGCAGCTTGGCTTGCAGGCCCAGGGGCATTTCCGAAATTTCGTCGAGCAGGATGGTGCCGCCGTCGGCCTGTTCGAACTTGCCGGCCTGCGCGGCAATGGCGCCGGTGAACGAGCCCTTTTCATGGCCGAACAGCGTGGCTTCGAGCATGTTGTCGGGAATCGCCGCGCAGTTGATCGCAATAAACGGTTGTTTGGCGCGGCCCGACTGCTGGTGAATGTAACGCGCCAACACCTCTTTACCGGTGCCGGACTCGCCGGAAATCAACACGGTTGAATCGCTGCGCGCCACCCGGGCTGCCAGCTCCAGCAACTGAGCGCTGGCCGGCTCGAAGGCAATCGGGCCTTCACCCTCGGCATTCGACACCACGCCCAGCGCATGCCGGGCGACCAGCTCGATCAGCGCCTTGGGCTCGAAGGGTTTGACCAGGTAATCCGCCGCCCCCTGGCGCATGGCGTCCACCGCCCGCTCGACAGCGCCATGGGCTGTCATCAGCAACACCGGCAGTTGCGGCTGGCGCGCGCGCAACAGGCCGAGCAACTGGTGGCCGTCCATGCCGGGCATGTTTACGTCACTGACCACCAGGCTGAAGGACTCTTGCTCAACGGCCTCCAAGGCATCCTCGGCAGAACCGACCGCCCGGTAGTCATGGCCCGCCAACAGCAGCGTGTCAGCCAATGCTTCACGCAGGGCGCGATCGTCTTCGACCAATAAAACCTTGATAGCCATAGTCCTTTTACTCCGCGCTTGCCGCGCTGGAAAACAGCGGCAAGGTCATCAATGCACAGGTGCCACGCCCCAACCGGGAGTGCAGCTGCAATTCTCCCTGATGTGCACGCGCCACTGCCTTGACCACGGTCAGGCCCAGGCCCGTGCCGTTGGTCTTGGTGGTAAAAAACGGTTCGCCCAGGCGCTGCAGCACGACCGGGTCGATGCCGCTGCCGCTGTCGCTGATGCACAGGCGCAGGGTTTGGTCGCGGGTGTAGAGGTGCACTTTGAGCCGCGCACCCGGGCCGCTGGCCTGGGTGGCGTTTTCGATCAGGTTGAGCAACGCGCCGACCAGGGTGTCACGGTTGCACAGCAACTCGCCCAAGTGGCTGTCGCACTGCCAGCGCACGTTGACGTCCTGGATATGCGTGGCGGCTGCCGCTTGCAGCGACTGCATCAGCGCGGATGGCGTGACGCGGTCGGTCAGCGGCAATTCGCCGCGGGCAAACACCAGCATGTCGCGCACCTGGTGCTCCAATTCATGCAGGCGCTCCTTGAGGCGACCGGCAAATCGCTGGTGGGTGGCGGCTGGCAATTGCTCATCAGTCAAATGACTGGCGTAGATCAACGCGGCCGACAACGGCGTGCGGATCTGATGCGCCAACGAAGCGACCATCCGCCCCAGCGACGACAAACGCTCATGGCGCGCCAACTGGTCTTGCAAGTGACGGGTTTCAGTCAGGTCGTTAAGCAGCACCAGCTGGCCGGGCTCGGCGTCCAGGGAACGGGTGGCGATGGACAGACGCCGGCCGTCTTTGAGGGAGATTTCATGGCCGTCGTCTTCGCGCGGCGCAAAGCAGCGTGTAATCACCTGGCGCCACAGCTCGCCTTCCAGCGGCTCGCCCAGCAAGTCACGCGCGGCCGGGTTGGCTTCGCGGACACGGCCCATTTCATCGATGACGATTACGCCGCCGGGCAACAGGTCGAGGAGGTTTTGCAGACGGTTGGCCAGACGCTCTTTTTCGGCCAGCTCTTGCATGCGCTGGGCGCTGACCACTGCCAGTTCGCCTTTAAGCTCGGAAACCCGCGCTTCCAGCAGACTGTAGGAGTCGGTCAGTTGGCTCGACATCTGGTTGAACTGCGAGAACGCCTGTTCAAGACCCTGCCGGGTCAGCGGCTCTGCGCACGGAACCAGCCCAGGAATAGCAGGGGCTGAAGAAAGTTTGGCGGCGTGGGGCATCATGCTCTCTCGCTGGCTGACCGTCAGTTAAACGGAACGTTGCGAGGGCTGTAGCAATACCCGTGCCGAAAAAAATAGACCTATCTATCAGTCAGTTAAAAAACAGGCGTCAATCATCCGCCTGTTCGTCACCTTCGCGACGGCTCATGCCGTACTTGCGCATCTTCTCCACCAAGGTGGTGCGACGGATGCGCAGGCGCTCGGCGGCGCGCGCGACAATGCCATTGGCATCGTCCAGCGCCTGCTGGATCAGGCCTTGTTCGAGGCTACCGAGGTAGTCCTTCAAGTCCAGGCCTTCGGGCGGCAGCATGGCGGTGGAACCGAAGTCCGGCGTATGGCCGTTGATGGCCACGCGCTCTTCCAGGTCACTGCGCAGGCTGTTTACCAGCTGCTCGTCTTCGTCGTCGACGTAGCGGAATTTCTTCGGCAACTCGACCACGCCGATCACACCGTACGGGTGCATGATGGCCATGCGCTCGACCAGGTTGGCCAGCTCGCGGACGTTGCCCGGCCAGCCGTGACGGCACAGCGACATGATCGCGGCGGAGTTGAAGCGAATCGAGCCGCGCTTTTCGTGCTCCATGCGCGAGATCAGTTCGTTCATCAGCAGCGGGATGTCTTCCACGCGCTCACGCAGCGGGGCCATCTCGATAGGGAATACGTTGAGGCGGTAGTACAGGTCTTCGCGGAAGCTGCCGACCTCGATCATGCTTTCGAGGTTTTTGTGCGTGGCCGCGATGATGCGCACGTCGACGCTCTGGGTCTTGTTGCTGCCCACGCGCTCGAAGGTGCGCTCCTGCAACACGCGCAACAGCTTGACCTGCATCGGCAGCGGCATGTCGCCGATTTCGTCAAGAAACAGGGTGCCGCCATTGGCCAATTCGAAACGCCCGGCACGGCTGGTGATCGCCCCGGTAAAGGCGCCCTTCTCGTGGCCGAACAGTTCGCTTTCGAGCAACTCTGCCGGGATCGCCCCGCAGTTGACCGGCACGAACGGCCCGTCGCGGCGCTTGGAGTGATAGTGCAGGTTGCGTGCGACCACTTCCTTGCCGGTACCGGACTCGCCGAGGATCAATACGCTGGCGTCGGTATCGGCCACTTGCTGCATCATCTGGCGCACGTGCTGGATCGCACGGCTGGTGCCGACGAGGCTGCGAAACAGGTTGGGTTCGCGATGACGACCGCGCTCGCGGGCCTGGTCATACATCTCGCGGTAGACCTGGGCACGGTGCAGGGAGTCGAGCAATTTGCTGTAGCTGGGCGGCATTTCCAGGGTGGAAAGCACGCGGCGGCGCTGGTCTTCCGGAAGGTCCACGGAAGAAATATCGCCCATCAGCAACACCGGAAGGAACTCATCCCAGGTAGACAGTGTCTTTAACAAGCCCAGAACTGCGCCAGGAGCGTTGACCGTCCCGATCAACACACAGATGACTTCACGGCTCGATGACAAAGAGCTGACCGCCTGCTGCCAGTCATGGCTACCGCAGGGCAAATTTTCTTCACCAAGAAAATTCAAAATTACCGCTAAATCGCGGCGGCGGACGCTATCGTCATCAATCAGCAGAATTTTGGTTTCACGCCACATGCAATAGCAACTTCCCTAGTAAAACGCTCTGCCCCAGAGTGAGGGCAATCTAGACGTTTGTAAGATTTCTTACCCTACTAGACGTCTGAAATCTGAAAACAGCACTAGTTAAGTCAAAAATGCTGGCACAGTCAAATATATGACGCGCCGTTCGGATTAACTGAGCCCATTCAGCCGAACAGATGGTAAACCTTTGACGCGCTTTCCGCTCGGTTGATCTGCGACATCTCTTCGAAAATCGCCTGGCGTTCGCCAGTCGTCACCTCAAGCAACTGCTGATACACCGCCAGCAAGCTTTGCAGCTTTTCCCGCAGGGCATCCTCGTCCACCGGCGCATTGTTGAGCGCCTCATCGATCACCGCACGACACCCCATATCCAGTTCGCCGATAGCGTCCCAGTTACGGTGGGCCAGTGCGTCAACCAAGGCTTCGCGGGTCTCGTCAATCCGTTGCAGGGCGTGGCTCATGACATCATCCTCAGGCCAACAGGCCTACAGTGTTGCAATACCGTCCCAGCCTTCCTTGAGCGTAATCATCAGGCCGGCTACTTCGTCGATCATGGCGACATCGCTCTTGCTGTTGGCTTCCAGCAGGCGCGTGGTCATGTAGGCATACAGATTGTCCAACTGCTGCAACGCGGCCGGATCATCGGTTTTTTCCGGATTAAGGCCATCACGCAAGCCGATCAGGATGTCGATCGCCTTGCCCAGCAGCAAACCTTTTTGCGCGATATCACCACGAGCCATGGCGCCTTTGGCCTGAGCCATGCGATCCAACGCGCCTTCCATCAGCATCTGGACCAGACGGTGCGGGCTGGCTTCGGAGATCTGGGCATGGGAATTGACCTTCTGGTATTGGCGAAGGGCTCTCATGGGATTCATGTTTCTACCTCGTGACAGGCAACAGCTAAATAGGATGGGCTCTGACTAATATGTCGACTGGGTCGCAAAAAACTTTAACCGCAAGTCGGCTGAAGGCGGCGCCCGATGGCGGTAATCACCAGCGGGCGGCTTCATCGGGATCAACTGTCCGAAGACGTCTTGTTCAGCGCGTTGAGCGTGCTCATGACACTGGAACGCTGACTGGTGAGCTGGGCCACCAGGTTGTTCATCGTCGTGTACTTGGCGGTCAGGCTGGTCTTCAGGGCAGCCATACGCGCGGTCAGGGTGTCCTGCTGGTTCTGCAGGTCCTTGAGATCGTCCGACAGCGTCGACGAACGCGTGGCCAGCACGCCGGTGTTGCTCAGCGCATAGCTGTCGGTCGCGCTTTTCATGCGCGCCAGCAAGCCATTGTCACCGTTGAAAATGCCGCCGATGTCGGTGGGGTTGGTGGCAATCGCTGCACCGAACACCTTGTCGTCGATACTCAACTTGCCGGTGCCGGAGTCCGTGTTCACGCCAAATTGCGCCAGGGACTTCAACGTGCCCGTGCCCGTCATTGCGTTCAGCTCGCTACGCAACGCGGTCTGCAGGGAGCGCATGGTGGCATCGCCTGTCAGCGCAGCGCGCGTGGTGGAACCGTCCGCGTTGGTGGTGACCGCGGTCTCGGTGTTCATGGCCGTCATCAACGCGTTGTAGGTGTCGACAAAACCCTTCACCGAACTTTTGAGGGTGTCGTTGCTGCGGGTGACCGTAATGGTCGATGACACGCGCGTAACGCCGTCAGGGAGCGTCCCTGTAACCCCGGCAGGCAGAGGCGACACCGCCGTCAACTTGATGCTCACACCACTGATCGCCTCGGTCAGGGTATTGCTCTTGGATTCCTGAGCCGTGCCGTCAATGGTGTATTTAGCGTTTTGCGGTGGATCACCCACAACCGACGAACCCGCTTGCAGGCCGGAGTTACCCCCCAGGGTAATGTCCGTGCCGGCGCCGGTATTGGTCGAGGTCATGACCAGGCGAGAACCGGTGGCGTCAGTCAGGATGTTGGCACTCAGGCCAACACTGCTGTATTGCGCGTTGATCGAGTCACGCACTTGTTGCAGCGTCGCGCCTGGCGGAACACTGACCCCGTAACTCTGACCAGACTGGGAAATTTCCAGGGTCGTCGCGGTGGTGCCGGTATTGACGACGGTTTTCGCGCCGGTTGAATAATTCTGAGTAGCAACCTTCGAGGCGGTCGCCAACTGGTTGACGATCAGCTGATAACTGCCCGCAGAGGCACCGGCACCCAAGGTCACGGTGGACACGTTGGCATCCGACGTCGTCGCCGTCAGGCCGCCGATACTGGCGTCCTTGGTCATGTTGTCCATGGCACCACGGAAGGCATCCAGCGCGGCTTGAATCTTGCCGATCGAGGACAGCTGGGCAGTCGACGTTTGCGTCTGCTTGTTGATCTGCGATTGCTTCGGCGCCTGTTCCGCGTTCACCAATGCCGTCACGATCTGCTGGGTATCAATGCCCGTAACGGGGCCGCTAACTGATATATCACCCATGATTCTTCTCCTGATCCGGGGCTGGCGCTTTATTGACGGACGACGCCTAAAGCAGCTACAGCAACAAAATTCATGCCAGCTCAGACTTTGGCGTCAAACAATACGCTGCTGGCGTCATGAAGGCTTTGTGCGAGTTTCAATGCCGTTTCCGATGGGATCTGACGAATGACCTCGCCGCTTTCGGTCGCTATGACCTTGACGACTACCTGATGGGTGGAGTCATCAATTGAAAAGTCCAGGTGGCGCTGGGCAGCCTGGACGAATTTGCGAATATCCGTGACCGCCTGTTCAAGGTCGGACGGCTTCGAGTCCTGCTTGGGTTGGACCGTCGCAGCCAAAGGATCAACCTTGGTTTTCTGCGGGTCGTTGTTCACGGGAGCAGGAGCGCTCTGTGGCGCCACTGCCGGATAAGACAGGTTCAACTTCACGCTCATGTCCATGCCCAATCTCCTCATCACGCAAAAGACAAAAGGGCACGTAAACGCGCCCTTCCGTCATTCATCTACCGATGGCTATTACTGAAGCAGCTTCAGCACAGCGGAAGGCAGTTGGTTGGCCTGGGACAGGATCGCAGTGGAAGCCTGTTGCAGGGTTTGTTGCTTGGTCAGCTGAGCAGTTTCTGCAGCGTAGTCAACGTCCTGAATCTGACCGCGAGCGGCGCTGGAGTTGTCCGAGATGCTCTGCAGGTTGGCAACGGTGTTGTCGAAACGGTTTTGTACAGCACCGAGACCGGCACGCTGGGAGTCGATGTCCGAGATCGCCTGGGTGATCACGTCGATCGAGTTCTGTGCGTTGGCAGCAGTGGTGATGTCAGTGTTGTTGACGGTGGTTTTGGTGGAGTTGGCAGCAGTACCAGTAGCTGCGAACAGACCGGTCACACCGGCGCCGCTCAGCGAGTAGCTGCTGGAGGAGTTCAGCGACACTGCGCCAGTAGCGACGATCGGGCCAGCGTCCAGTGCAACGGCTGTGCCGAATGCACCGCTGCCGTCCTGAGTAGCAACCTTGACACCTGCAACAGCACCGGCATCGCCAGCGTTGAAGGTCAGGTTCTCACCGGTATCGGACTTGACCGACAAAGCGTTGGTGGTCGAATCGTAGTTAACGGTGATGCCCAGTTTGGCAGCGTTGGACTTCAGCTGATCAGCCAGGTCCGAAGTGCTGGTCACGCCAGTGAACTGGACAGCAGTACCGCTGCCGACTTTCAGGGTGAAGTTGGCGCTGGCAGGGCTGGCAGCAGCAATGGCAGTGGAGTCAACGGAGAACTGGGCAACAGTGCTGGCAGTAGCAGCCAGGCCGCCGACAGCGCCGTTCATTTGAGCAGCGATCTGCTTGGCGGAAGCGCCGGCAGCGATGGTCAGGTTGGTCGACTGGCCGCCACCGGTAACGGTGATTGCGCCGCCGGCAACGCCGGTTGCACTTGGCGCTACGCCTTGAGTTTTCAGCTGCTGCGAACCAATGTTGTTGGCTGCAACGTTACCGATGCTCATGTCGATGGTCTGGTTGGCGTTGGCGCCGACCTGGAACGAAGTAGTACCGAAAGAACCGTCCAGCAGGTTCTTGCCACCGAAGGTAGTGGTGGTAGCGATACGGGTCAATTCAGCAGTCAGCGCTGCGTATTGAGCCTGGTTCGACTTACGGTCTTCAGCGCTTGGCGAGCCGTTGGCGGATTGCAGAGCCAGGGTACGCATGCTTTGCAGGATGTTGGTGGACTGCTGCATTGCGCCTTCAGCGGTCTGAGCAATCGAGCTACCGTCGTTGGCGTTTTTGATTGCAACGCCCAGGCCGTTGATCTGGCTGGTCAGACGGTTGGAGATTTGCAGGCCGGCCGCGTCGTCTTTGGCGCTGTTGATACGCAGGCCGGAGGACAGACGCTGCATCGAAGTTTGCAGGGCGCCGGAAGCCTTGTTCAGGTTGTTCTGAACGTTCAACGAAGCAAGGTTAGTGTTTACTGTTAAAGCCATGACGAAATCCTCGTGGGTGGTGTACTGCGGCTTCCGGCCCTGGCAACCGCCGGGTGTGGCCTAGAGAACCTTCGTAATAGTTATCGTCGTGAATGCAGGTTGCTTGAGGACTTTTTTGATTTTTTTTACTAGCAACGGGCCATCCTTTGTAATTCAAGCATTTACGATAGCCCACACGCCCGCAAATACTGGGTTTTCTGGCGCCAAATAAAAAACGCCCAGGCTTTTACAAGCCTGGGCGTTTTCGTGTGCAGCTCTATCAGGGCATCACGGACGATAGAGAATCGCCGAACCCCACGACAAGCCAACCCCAAATCCGCTGATCGCGACACGCTTCCAGTCGCCGTCCATCATGTGCTTTTCAAGCAGCAGCGGAATGCTGGAAGACACTGTATTGCCGGTCTCGACCATGTCCTTGATGAATTTCTCCACCGGGGCATCTTCAAAACGCCGCGCCACGGCGTCGACAATCGCCGCACTGCCCTGGTGAATGCAGAAGGCATCGATTTCGTCAGCCTTGAGCTGCGATTCGTTGAGCAGCTCATGCAGATGCGCCGGCACTTTGAGCAGGGCAAAGTTGAACACCTGGCGGCCATTCATGAAAAACACGCCATCGCTGACCTTCAGGTGCGGCGCACCGGAACCGTCAGTGCCGAACTTCGACTTGCCGAGCAACCACGGCGCATCTTCACCCATCCAGGTGGCAGTGGCGGCATCGCCGAAGAGCATGGTGGTGTTGCGGTCTTCCGGGTCAACGATCTTCGAATACGGGTCGGCGGTGATCAGCAGGCCGTTTTTCAGGCCGGTGGCTTCCATGAAGCCTTTCATCGCGTAGATGCCGTAGACATAGCCCGAGCAACCCAGCGAGATATCAAACGCCGCCACATGGGTTGGCAGGCCCAGTTTGTCCTGGACGATGGCGGCCGTGTGGGGCAAGCCTTCCTCATCGCCGTTTTGGGTCACGACGATCAGCGCGTCGATCGACTCGCGCTTCAAATCAGGGTTGTTGGCAAACAAGGCGTTGACCGCCTCGACGCACAGGTCGGAGGTTTCCTGCGCAGCATCCTTGCGCGGCAGGAACGCCGAACCGATCTTGCCAATGATGAAGTCCTCATCCTTGGCGAATTTGGCGCCCTGGGCGTAGTTATCGACCCCGTCTGCCGGCACGTAACTGGCGATGCTTTTTATGCCAATCATTGTGGCTTCCCAATACTAAATAGCTGGATAACACCCCTCGGGCTACGCCGGGAGCGCTGACAATAAAGGGGATAACCCCGTAAAAATATCGCTGAAAGCCCCCGCGCAAAGACCCTGCGACGACTTATCCTTTTCACACGATACAGTGAAGATGCGCTTTATGACTCACAGGTCACTCAATTTTGTGCGCTTTGTGCAAAACCCTGCAACATTCTCGGCCCCAGAAACGACAACGGCCCACCCTGTTGCCAGGGTGGGCCGCTTGTACGCTCGCCCGTTACATGCGGCTGAACAGGCTCAACTGGGAGATCTTCACAAACGCCAGCTGCGAAGCCTGCAGCATGGTCTGCTGCAATGTCAGGTCAATGGCCGCCTGGCCCATGTCAACGTTCGCCAGCGATGACATGGTGGAGGTGTTGGCCAGCCCCAGGCTGGTGTTTTCCTGGCTCTGGATATCCAGGGCGTTCTGGCGGGCACCAATCGAGCCACGCACCTGGTCGATCTGCGCCGAAGCGTTGGCCAGGTTACCGATGGAGGTATTGATCACGTCCTTGAGATTGTTCATGGCCACCGGGTCGCCATCTGCCGGGGTTTCCAGCGCCTTGCGCAGTTGGCCCAGCGTGTCCAGGGCGTTCATGTTCTTGTTGCTGGTGGCATTCACCGAAAACTGATCACCCGCCCCCGGCGCGCCGCTCACATCGAAGGTCACCCCGGCAGCCGTGATCGACGTCGCGCCGGTGGCCATGGTGCCCGTGGCAATCGATTTACTGTTCGCCGAGTACGGCTGGGCGTACACCTCATAGTCATTGCCGCTGGTGAACTTGATCACCGCGCCCGAGTTCGGAAAGGTGCTGGCGTAGGCTGCCTGGTCGGTGACCCGGCCACCGGTCAACTGCGCCGTCGACGGATTACTGGCTGTACGCGAACTGCTGAACGTGTCCGGCTTGCTCTCCAGCGTAAAGGCCTTGCCCGCCACCAGCGCGTCAGACGGCGCGCCCGAGGCCACATCAGACCCAAGGTTCAGGCTGATGTCGAACTTGACCCCGCGCAGGTTGACGCTGGACGCGCCTTCCTTGGTGGAATCAAATGTGCCGTTACCGGTGATCTCGGACGTAACGTCGTTGCCGTCCTTGTCGGTCACGCTGTATTGGGTACTGCTGGAGAAGGTCAGCTTGTACGGCTGGCCATCGGCAAAATTCTTCGTGTAAGCGGTGCCCGAGGTGACCAGGCCCGCCGAAATCGCGATTTTGCCGTCGTTGACCGCCGGCGGCAAAATCGTCGCCTGAGTGCGACCGGTGTTGCCGGAGCTTTCCAGCAGCGTCTTGCCGGTATCGCCCGCGGCAACCGTCAAGTTGCTCGACACTTGCAGGCTCAGCGGCGTCTCATCACCCTGGTAGGTGTAGGTGCCATCGTTGTTACGGCTGTAGGGCGGCGTGTCGGTCTTGGCCCCGGAAAACATGTAGTTGCCGCTGGAATCCTTGGTGTTGAGCAAACCCAACACCTGGTCTTCGAGCGCGCCGACCTGAGCGGCGATAGCCTTGCGGTCGTCATTGCTGAGCTTGAGGTTACCCGCCTGCAACGCCAGGCCGCTGGCGGTTTGCATGGCCGTGTTGATGCTCGACAACACGCTTTCCTCGTTGGTCAGCGAGTTTTGCAGGCTGGTGATGTTGCCGTTGTACTGGCCCAGCATATCTTTCTGCTGTTGCAGCATCAGCAATTGCGCGGCGGCTACCGGATCATCCGAAGCGGTCTGCACGCGCACACCGGAACTGGCCTGGTCCTGAGCCTTCACCACACCCGAATAGTTATCCTGATATTTGGCGGAGCTGGTGTCGAAATACTGCTGTGTAGAGATACGCATCGTTCCAGACTCCTTTAAAGGGCGTTGATCAGTGTGCTGAAGGTTTCTTGCGCGGCCTTGATGATCTGCGACGACGCGGTGTAGTACTGCTGGAACTTGATCATGTCGCCCGCCTCCTCATCCAGGTTGACCTGGGACACGGAGTCGCTGGCCGCCTTGTTCGCGGCCAGCAATGCGCCGGTGGCGGTGCTGTCGGTGTTGGCCTGGGCAGCCTTGGAACCGACTTGGGACACCAGCCGGCTGTTGGCGCTGACCAAGCTCACGCCCGCATTGCCATCTACCGCGCCGACCGTCGCCTTGGTCTGCAAACCCAGCAATTGCTGAGCGTTACGGCCATCGGAGGTGGCGCCGCTGTTGAACGAAAAGGTCGTGCTGTCGCCGTTGGCGGGCGCTCCCGCCACGGTGGTGTCGAAACTGAAGCTCTTGCCTGGAATCAACGTACCGCTGGCATCACGCATTGGCACACTGATAGAGACCTTGTTGCCCTGGCCCGGAATGATGCTGCCGGTGCCGATCGAGTTACCCTGGGCATCGCTCACTGTGTAGGACTGGGTGCCGTCTGCCGCAGGCTTGCCAAACACCATCTTCACTGGCATCGAGTTTTCGATCCCGGTGCGCAATTGCGCGCTGGCGGCGCCGCCATTGATATCGATCGGCAGCGTCAATGTCGGTGGTGTGAACGTGCCGGTGCCGGTGTTGGTAGTGCTGGAATTACCGGCCAGTGGCGCCGCGAACGCGAGCTTGTTCGGGTCCTTGAGGTCGACACTGATGTTGCTGGCCCCGGTCGCCGTCGGGCTGACCTTGAAGCTGTCACCGGCAGCCATCGGCCCCTTGCCATCCAGTGCCAGGGTGAAGCCGTCGATCACGGGCGGCGGCGTGGTGGTGGTGTCGAACGAGCCCATGGCTTTGCCGTCGGAGCGCACCACGTTGTACTGGTTGCCGCTGGTGAAGGTGACTTTGTAGTCGAAGGTCGAGAGCTTGCTGCTGTCGGCAATCGTCACATTCAGGTTGCCCGAACCTGCGCTGTTGCCCGAGGCTGCCTGGCTACGCTGGGTGATGGCCGCGGCGCTGTTGATGTCGCTGAACAACGAAGAACCGAAATCGCTGTTCAGGTCCAGGCCCTGGCCCAACTGGCTGTTGACGCTGTCAGCGGTGGCAATGGCAATGCGGCCCAGGTCATTGATGGCCGGCATCAGCGCATCACTGCGATAACGCAACAGGCCGCCGATGCTGCCGCCGGACACCACGTTGCCGATGTCCATCGGCGTGTCGCCCATGTTGAGCTGAATGGTGTACTGGCTGTTGTCGGTTTTGCTCGGCACCGCCGAAATCGTGTTGGCCACACCGCCTTCGACCAGCGACTGGCCGGTGCCGGTGGTGATGCTGAACTGGCCGTTCTTCTCGGTGGCCGTTACGCCGATCAGCTCGTTGAGCGAACGCACTGCCTCGTTACGCGCATCCAGCAGGTTGGCCGGCGCACTGGTCGACGAGCCCTGGGCGGTTGAAATTTGCGTGTTCAGCGACGCAATCGACGACGTCAGCTTATTGACCTGATCACTCATGGTGCTCAGCTGACTGTTGATGCTTTCTTTTTGCTGGGTCAGTTGGGTGGAGATCGCGTTGAAGCGGTCGCTCAAGGTCTGGGCGCTGGTCACCAGCAGCTGGCGCGCGGACACGTCGCTGGGGGTCGCTGCCGCGGTCTGCAGGGACGCGAAAAACGCGCTGAGCACCGCAGACATGCCGGTGGACTTGTCAGACAGGGTCTTGTCAATCGCAGCCGCCTGGCCCGCGTAGGCGGTGGCGTCGCTGTTGAGGGCCGTGCTGCTCTGGTAAGCGGCGCCCAAGAAATCGTTATAGATGCGGCGCACATCCGCCAGGGTCGTGCCGCTGCCGATGTACACGCCACCGTACTGATTACTGGCGCTGGCGTTCTGGGTGGTCTGCTGACGCGAGTATCCCGGGGTGTTGACGTTGGCAATGTTGTTACTCAGGACCGACAACGATCCTTGAGCGGCGTTGAGCCCCGACATCCCGATATTGAGCAAACTCATGATTCAGACCTTATAAATGAGTGGAGGCGCCCGCGGCAGCGTAATCCTGGTAACTGTTCATCGTTTTGGCGATCTGCGAAATCTTGCTGGCGTAGTCCGGGTCGGTTGCATATCCGGCTTTTTGCAACTCGCGCACAAACTGTTCCGGGTTGTCGGCTGATTTCACAACTTCTTTATAGCGATCATTGCTTTGCAGCAATGTGACCAGATCGTGGAAGCTGTCCTGATAGGAGTTGTAGGAACGGAATTGCGCCGTTTCCTTGACCATCGACCCATCACGAAACTCGCTGGTAATTGCACGCGCCTGGCCGCCCTGCCAACTCTGCCCGGCCTTGATGCCGAACAGGTTGTGACTGCTGCTGCCGTCCTCGGCGCGCATCACCGATTTGCCCCAACCGGTTTCCAGCGCGGCCTGGGCCACCAGGTACTTGGGATCGACACCGATGCGCGCGGCGGCCGCCTTGGCCATCGGCAGCATGGTGGCGACAAATTCATCCTGCGAGCTGAAGGCTTTCTTCGCCGGCGCCAGCGGTGGCTGGGCGATGGCGCGGCCATACACCTGCATGCGCCCGCTCGGTACGGCAATGCTGCGCGCGCTGCTGTTGACCACGTTGTCGGCGGCGGCGCTGTTACGCAGCGGCGCGCTCTTGGCATCGATGGCGACCGGCGCGTTCGGCACGATACCGGCCAACAGACGGTCAGTCAGCTTGCTCGGCAAGGCGATACGGCGCTGGTTCATCAGCTCCATGTCGTTGGCGTGCGTACTCGCGCCTTCAGGCACGGCCACGCGATAAGCCCACAGCGGACGCTGACCGTTGGAGCGGCCCAACGGCCCTGCGGCCTGGGTGCCTGCGGCGATTTCAGTCGGCACATCGACCTTCTTCGCCGGCGCCTGCGCCGCCTCCGGGCCCTGCAACGTGGCCGCCTGGGCGTCCACCGGCTTGTTCTTCTGCATCTGGCGCATCAGCACGTCGGCCAGGCCAATACCACCGCCTTCGCGGGACATCGAAACCGCCAACTGCTGGTCGTACATTTCCTGGTATTGCTTGGCCGCCGGCGTATTCAGCGGGTTGTCCTTGCCCAGCGCTTCCGTGGCCGAGCGCATGGACTTGAGCATCTCGCTGAGAAACAGCGACTCGAACTCCTGCGCGACTTTGCGCATGTTGCCTTCGCTGTTCTTGTCGGCGCCGACCTTGAGCTGGTTAAGCCGGTTCAGGTCGGAGTAAGACCCCGAATCTGCCGTGCTGCTGATCCCGCTCTGGCGCATATCCATGACCATGGCTCAGATCACTATCAGGTCGGCTTGCAAGGCGCCGGCCTGTTTCAGCGCTTCGAGGATCGCCATCAAGTCGCCTGGGGCTGCGCCCACCTGGTTCACCGCGCGGACAATCTCGTCCAGCGTGGTGCCGGGGCCGAACTTGAACATCGGCTTGGCTTCTTGCTGAGCATTCACCCGCGAACGCGGCACCACCGCCGTCTGGCCATTGGACAAGGGCCCAGGCTGACTGACGATCGGGTCTTCGGTGATGGTCACGGTCAGGCTGCCGTGGGTCACGGCCGCCGGCGATACCTTGACGTTCTGACCGATCACGATCGTGCCGGTACGCGAATTGATGATGACCTTGGCCACCGCCTGGCCTGGATCGACCTCAAGGTTTTCCAGGATCGACAGGTAATCGACGCGCTGGCTTGGGTCCAGTGGCGCGGTGACGCGGATCGAGCCGCCGTCAATGGCCTGAGCGACGCCAGGGCCGAGCATGTCGTTGATCTTGTCGACCACGCGCTTGGCGGTGGTGAAGTCCGAACGGTTGAGGTTCAAGGTCAGGCTGTTGCCTTGGTTGAAGCCGCTCGGCACGGTGCGTTCCACCATGGCGCCGCCCGGGATACGCCCGGCAGATGGCACGTTAACGGTGATCTTCGAACCGTCACGGCCCTCGGCGTCAAAACCACCGACCACCAGGTTGCCCTGGGCGATGGCGTAGACGTTGCCGTCGATACCCTTGAGCGGCGTCATCAGCAACGTGCCGCCGCGCAGGCTTTTGGAGTTACCGATGGACGAGACGGTGATGTCCACCACCTGACCCGGCTTGGCGAACGCCGGCAAGTCGGCACTGATGGACACGGCCGCAACGTTTTTCAGCTGCACGTTGCCCGAGCCCGCCGGCACCTTGATGCCGAACTGCGAGAGCATGTTGTTGAAGGTCTGCAGGGTGAACGGCGTCTGAGTGGTCTGGTCACCCGTGCCGTTAAGCCCCACCACCAGGCCGTAGCCGATCAGTTGGTTGGAGCGCACGCCGGAAATACTGGCGATGTCTTTCAACCGCTCAGCAAAGGCCCCTGTGCTCAAGGCCAGCAACAACGCGGCAGCCATCAGCTGTTTGAGTTTCAAAGTGGCCACCTAGAAAGGGAACAGCGGGCTAAGGAAGAAACGGTCGAACCAGCCCGGCTGACTCGCATCAGCAAACGAACCCGTACCCGAGTAGGTAATGCGTGCATCGGCAATCCGCGTCGACGGCACGGTGTTGTCGGTAGAAATATCATCGGCGCGGACCATGCCCGCAATGCGCACCAGTTCGTCGCCGGTGTTGAGGGTCATCCACTTTTCACCGCGTACGGCGATGATGCCGTTGGGCAGTACATCGGCGACGGTCACGGTGATCGAACCGGTCAGGCTGTTGCCCTGCCCCGCCGCACTTTTGCCGTTGGTGGCGCGGTCGCCGCTGTAGCCGGCGTCCAGGCTCAGGTCACCGCTGCCCAGCGGGTTGTTGGTGTTAGGCACGCCACCGAACAGCGACGTCAGACCAATGCTGGTCTTGCTGGTCTTGCCGATCTGCGAGTTGGCGTTTTTGCTGGCCTGGGTTTTCTCGTTCAGGGTGATGGTGATGATGTCACCCACGCGGAACGCCTTGCGGTCGCTGTACAGGTTCTGTTCGAAACCGGCCTGGTAGATCGAGCCATTGTTGGCCGCCGCCGGCAACGGCGTGCGCGGCAATACCGGCGCGTAGTACGGGTCATTGGGTTTTGGCGTCGGGGCGACACAGCCCGCGAGCACGGCGATCCCACTCAATGCCAGAACAGAAACATAGCGATTCATGACCCTTACCTCACGGTGTTGCAGGCGCCGTCGATGGCGCCCCATAGACTTGATTACAGATTCTGCGTTACGAACGAAAGCATCTGGTCGGCGGTGGAAATCACCTTGGAGTTCATCTCATAGGCGCGCTGAGTGGTGATCATGTTGACCATCTCCTCAACCGTGCTGACGTTGGAAGTTTCCAGGGTGCTTTGCAGCGTGGTGCCAAAACCGTTCAGGCCAGGGGTGCCGATTTGCGGCGCGCCGCTGGAGGCGGTTTCCAGGAACAGGTTGTTACCCATCGCTTGCAGGCCGGCCGGGTTGATGAAGTCGGCGGTTTGCAGGTTGCCGATCACTTGCGACGCCGGGTTGCCGGCCACGGTGATCGACACAGTGCCGTCGTTGCCGACGGTGAAGGTCTTGGCATCCGCTGGAACCACAACAGCCGGCTCCAGGGCGAAACCGTTGGCCGTGACGATCTGGCCATTGGAGTCGAGGTGGAACGTGCCGTCACGGGTGTAGGACGTGGTGCCATCGGGTTGCAGGATCTGGAAGAAGCCGCGCCCGTTGATGGCCATGTCCAATGGCTGACCGGTTTGCTGCAGGTTACCGGCGCTGAAGTTCTTCTGCGTGCCAACGATCTGCACACCGGTACCCAGTTGCAGGCCCGACGGCAATTCGCTGTCCTGGGTCGATTGGGCGCCCGGCTGCTTCTTGATCTGATAAAGCAAATCCTGGAACTCGGCGCGGTCACGTTTAAAGCCCGTGGTCGACACGTTCGCCAGGTTGTTGGAAATGGTGGTCAGGTTGGTGTCCTGGGCGGACAAACCGGTTTTGGCAACCCATAGAGCCGGAAGCATGCTGTTCTCCTTCGTGCGCCTGTTTGTTGGCGCTGCGCTGCAAAATTAGTAGTCGATCAGTAACGCGCCAATCAGCTCATCGCCAGAACGCGGGTCATGGCCTGGTCGTCTTCCTTGGCGCTGTTCATCATCTTGATGTGCAGCTCGAACTGCTTGGAAAGCGACAGCACCGCGGTCATTTCTTCAACGGCGTTGACGTTGCTTGCCTGCAGGAAGCCCGACGTCAGCGTGACGTTGGCGTTCGCCTGGGCCGGCTGGCCATCCTTGGTGTGGATGGTGCCGTCCAGGCCCTTGGTCATGTTCTTGAGGTCCGGCTGGACCAGCTTGATGCGGTCCACTTCAGCCATGACCCGCGGGCCTTCGCCCATGGCGCGGATGCTGATGGTGCCGTCGGCCCCCACTTCGATTTTCTGCTGCGGCGGCACCGCAATCGGGCCACCGTTGCCCATGATCGGCATACCGTTGCCGGCCCGCAGCACGCCCAGCGCATCCACATTCATACTGGCGCTGCGCACGTAGGCTTCACCGCCATCGGGGGTTTGCACAGCCATCCAACCGTCGCCGCTGACCGCTACGTCGAGGTCACGACCGGTTTCGATCATGGCGCCCGGGGAGAAGTCGGTGCCCGGACGCTCGGTCATGGCAAACGCGCGCGCCGGAAAGCTGTCACCAAACACCGGCATCGAACGCGCCTGCTCCAGGTCACGCTGAAAACCGTTGGTGGAGATGTTCGCCAGATTGTTGGCATGGGCCTTCTGCGCCAGTGCATTCTGGCTGGCGCCGGTCATTGCCACATAAAGGTACTTGTCCACGCTCTATCCTCTTTCTGACGGACGCTTGCCGCCCACCGCTGTACTGATGAGGCTTAAGCAATTTGCGAACCAACTTTTAAAAACGAGGAAAAGTCCAGGCGGGACGGGGGTTTGCGGGGAGGCATGGAGATTATGAGGCTGGACGAGAGTCGAAAAAACGGCGGACTACTGCCGCCTGCGGCAAGCACAGGTCTTGAAGATGACAAATAACAAATGTGGGAGCTGGCTTGCCAGCTCCCACAGGGGATGCGTTCACTTGTCGGCCTTAAGGATTTCGTAATCGCGCAGCTTATTGGCGATGGTGGTGTGCGACACGCCCAAGCGTTTGCCCAGTTGCCGGCTGCTGGAATGCTCGGCATATAAGGCTTCCAGCACCGCCTTCTCGAACCGGCCGACGATCTGCTCCAACCCGCCCTCCAGGGAGAAATCGCCAAGCGGCTGACGCACGCCGTAATCCGGCAAGCGAATATGCTCAGCCTTGACCGTCCCGCCCTCGCACAACGACACCGCCTGAAACAGCACGTTTTCCAGCTGGCGCACATTGCCCGGCCAGTGATAGTGGCTGAGCCGATCCATCGCAGCCGGTGCCAGCTTGGGCAGCGGGCAGCCGATCTGCCGGCTGGCTTGATCGAGGAAATGCTCAACCAACGGCGCCAACCCATCCAGGCATTCGCGCAGCGGCGGGATATGCAGCGACAGCACATTGAGGCGGTGATAAAGGTCCTGGCGGAATTCGCCGCGGGCGCAAAGCTCAGACAAGTCCACCTGCGTCGCACAGATCACCCGTACATCCAGGTAGACCTCTTCATCACTGCCCACCCGGCGAAAGCATCCGTCCTGCAGAAAACGCAGCAATTTCACCTGAAGACGCGCGCTCATTTCGCCGACGCCATCGAGAAACAACGTACCGCCTGCCGTCAGCTCCAGCAGACCCAACTTGCCTTCGGCCCGCGCGCCTTCAAACGCACCGGGCCCGTAGCCAAACAGCTCGGTCTCGGCCATTGACTCCGGCAAGCCTGCGCAATTGAGCGCCATCAATGGCGACTGCCCACGCGGGCTGGCCAGGTGACAAGCGCGGGCCAACAGCTCTTTGCCGGTGCCGGTTTCGCCTTCTATTAATAGAGGCGCATCCAAAGGCGCCATGCGCCGCGCCTCACGCACCACGGCCGCCATGACCCTGGAGCTCTGGAAGATGCTGTCGAAACCACGCAGTTCCTGCTTGCGCACGTTGTAGATGCGCTCCCCGACGCGGTCGGCGCGGTGCAGGGTCAGCACGGCACCCGCCATGGCTTCGCTGTCATCGTGTTCGGAGGATTGCAGCGGCGCGATGTCCGCCAGGAATACGTCGCCCTTGACCTTGACCCGCAAGCCATTGATCCGCGACTTGCTCGCCCGCACCAGTTCCGGCAGATCGAAGTCTTCGGCGTAGCGCGACAGTGGAATGCCCGGCACCTCGTCCACGCGCACCCCGAGCAACTGCGCCGCCGCGCGGTTGGCGGCAACGATGGAGCCGCCCATGTCGATCGACAGCACCGGAAATTCCAGGGCGCCAAGCAGCGCATTGAGCTCCATATGCCGACGCTCGCTGGGCATCAGCCCTACCCGCTTGACGCCAAACACCCCGGCAATGGCTTCAAATTGCGGGCGCAGCGCCTGGAATTGCATGTTCACCAGGTTGGGGCAAAACAGGTAAATCGCATTGCCATGTTCGCCGCCGACCTCGCCCTTGGCGACGTTGACGCCGTACTCCACCAACAGGTTGAGGATGTCCCGCAGGATGCCGATGCGGTTCTGGCAGTGCACTTTAATACGCATGAAAAAGCCCGAAAGGTGGGAAGGCGCCGCGTCTTTTTGCCGCTGGGCGCAGATAGTCGTCAAGATTATGTGACAGCCCGTGAGCATTTCACAGCCCAAGACAAGGATGAGACGGACTATCGTAACGAATACTTTACAAAAAACGGTAAAATTTCCTACAGCATTAAGCCGCAGCCCGATGGAATCCGGCGCCTCAAGGGTTATCAATAGGCTCATCGCAGGACATAACAAGAACGAATGCCTAGCAGGAGAGCCGTATGAAGCAAACGCACTACGTGGCCCGCGAGCCCGATGCGCAAGGTTTTATCCACTACCCGCCGGAAGAACACGCGGTGTGGAACACCCTGATCACGCGCCAGTTGAAAGTGATCGAGGGCCGCGCCTGCCAGGAATACCTGGACGGCATCGACAAGCTCGGCCTGCCGCTGGACCGTATTCCGCAACTGGGTGAAATCAACCAGGTGCTGGCCGAGACCACCGGCTGGCAAGTCGCCCGCGTGCCGGCACTGATCCCCTTCCAGACCTTCTTCGAATTACTCGCCAGCAAACAGTTTCCGGTGGCGACCTTTATTCGGACCCGCGAAGAACTGGACTACCTGCAAGAGCCGGATATTTTCCACGAGATCTTCGGCCACTGCCCGCTGCTGACCAACCCCTGGTTCGCCGAATTCACCCACACCTACGGCAAGCTCGGCCTGGCCGCGACCAAGGAACAGCGCGTGTACCTGGCGCGCCTGTACTGGATGACCATCGAGTTCGGCCTGGTGGACACCCCGCAAGGCCGGCGCATCTACGGTGGCGGCATTCTGTCGTCGCCCAAGGAGAGCGTGTACTGCCTGTCGGATGAGCCCGAGCACCAAGCCTTCGATCCGCTCGAAGCGATGCGCACGCCGTATCGGATCGACATCCTGCAACCGCTGTATTTCGTCCTGCCTGAGCTCAAGCGCCTGTTCGACGTGGCGCAGGAAGACATCATGGGCATGGTCGAGCGCGGTATGCAGCTGGGTCTGCACGCGCCGAAATTTCCGCCCAAACCCAAAGCGGCTTGAACCTTATGTTTTCAGGCCAGGTGAGTCTGTTCCCTGGCCGCGCGTTGCTTTAGGGTGACGCCACTGACGACCGTTTTTCAAACACTCGAATTCAGGACACTTCCCATGACCACCTTGAACCAAGCCCACTGCGAAGCCTGCCGTGCCGACGCCCCGCAAGTCAGCGATGAAGAGTTGCCGGTACTGATCAAGCAGATTCCCGACTGGAACATCGAAGTCCGCGACGGCGTGATGCAGCTGGAAAAGGTTTTTCTGTTCAAGAACTTCAAATTTGCCCTGGCCTTTACCAACGCCGTGGGTGAAATCTCTGAAGCCGAAGGCCACCACCCAGGCCTGCTCACCGAGTGGGGCAAAGTCACCGTGACCTGGTGGAGCCACTCGATCAAAGGCTTGCACCGCAACGACTTCATCATGGCCGCGCGCACGGACGAAGTGGCCAAGGACGCCGAGGGCCGCAAGTAATGCATTTCGATGCGATTGGCCGCGTGCCTGGCGACCCGATCCTCGGGCTGATGGACCTGTATGCCCAGGACAGCAACCCGAACAAGTTCGACCTGGGTGTCGGCGTCTATAAAGACGACCAGGGCCTCACGCCGATTCCGCACTCGGTAAAACTCGCCGAACAGCGGCTGGTAGACACCCAGACCACCAAGACCTACATCGGCGGCCACGGCGATGCGGCATTTGGTGCGCTGATCAGCGAACTGGTGCTCGGCGCCGACTCGGCCCTGATCCGCGACCGCCGTGCCGGCGCAACGCAAACCCCAGGCGGCACCGGCGCCCTGCGCCTGAGCGCGGACTTTATCGCCCATAACCTGCCGGGGTGTGGCGTGTGGCTGAGCAACCCGACCTGGCCGATCCACGAAACCATCTTCGCCAAGGCCGGGCTCAAGGTCAGTCACTACCCCTATGTGGGCGCCGACAACCGCCTGGATGTGGCCGCGATGTTGGCAACACTTGCCACGGTGCCCGAGGGCGACGTGGTGTTGCTTCATGCGTGCTGCCACAACCCGACTGGTTTTGACCTGTCCCAGGACGACTGGCGCCAGGTGCTGCAGATCGTGCGCGAGCGCCAATTGCTGCCGCTGATCGACTTCGCCTATCAAGGCTTCGGCGACGGTCTGGAGCAAGACGCCTGGGCCGTGCGATTGTTTGCCGCCGAGCTGCCGGAAGTGCTGATCACCAGCTCCTGCTCGAAAAACTTTGGCCTGTACCGCGACCGTGTCGGCGCGTTGATCGTGTGCGCGGCGGATGCTGAAAAGCTCACGGATGTGCGCAGCCAGCTGGCAAACACCGCGCGTAATCTGTGGTCGACGCCGCCGGATCATGGCGCCGCCGTGGTCGCGACCATCCTTGGGGATGCCGAGCTGAAAAAGCGCTGGAGCGACGAAGTCGAAGCCATGCGTTCACGGATCGCGCAGCTGCGTTCCGGCTTGGTAGAAGCGCTGGCGCCCCACGGGCTGGCCGAACGCTTTGCGCATATCGGTGCGCAGCGCGGGATGTTTTCCTACACCGGCTTGAGTGCTGAACAAGTCAAGCAACTGCGCGAGAAGCACAGCGTGTATATGGTCAGTTCGGGGCGGGCTAACGTGGCCGGGATTGATGCGACGCGCCTGACCCTGCTGGCCGAGGCCATCGCCGACGTTTCCAACTGAAAAAACCGAATCAAACTGTGGGAGCTGGCTTGCCTGCGATGGCGGTGTATCAGTCACTGAACAGGCTGACTGAACGACCGCTATCGCAGGCAAGCCAGCTTCCACATTTGAACGGAGTGAGGCCTTTAGCCCGCAACCATCTCGGCTTTCAGCTGCGCCTCTTTCGCCTGCGCATCCGCCAACCGATACAACTCGATCTGCCCGTCCCAGTGCTCGATCAACGCCGTGCACGACTCCACCCAGTCCCCGCAGTTGAGGTAATCCACCTCGCCCACCTTGCGAATTTCCGCGTGGTGAATATGCCCGCAGACCACGCCATGCAGTTCGCGCCTGGTGACTTCGTGAGCGATCGCCTCCTCAAAGTCGCTGATAAAGCTCACTGCCGTCTTAACCTTGTGCTTGAGGTACGCCGACAGCGACCAGTAGCCGTAGCCATACCGCGCCCGCCAGTGATTGAGCCAGCGGTTCAGCGTGAGCGTGAACTCGTAGGCCGAGTCGCCGAGAAACGCCAGCCAGCGGTGGTAATGGGTGATCACATCAAACTGGTCGCCGTGAATCACCAGCAAGTGCCGGCCATCGGCGGTGACGTGCACCGCTTCGTCCACCAGTTGGATATTGCCCAGGATCAGCTTGGAATAGCGCCGCAGGAACTCGTCATGGTTGCCGGTGACATAGATCACCTCGGTGCCGCGCTTGGCCATGGTCAGCAAGCGGCGGATCACGTTGGTATGGGCCTGGGGCCAATACATGCCGCCGCGCATTTTCCAGCCGTCAATGATGTCGCCCACCAGGTACACCTTGTCGGCGTGGTAGCCCTTGAGAAACCGCGACAAGTGTTCGGCCTGGCAGTCCCGCGTGCCCAGGTGCACGTCGGAAATCCACAAGGTACGAACCCGTTGCTTAGGACCGGGTTTGGCGAATTCGGCACGGGTCATGGGCATCCCTCGACGCTGTTTTAGCGAGCTTGCGCCCTGGTGGTTAACAGCCCATGACAGCGGTGCGTCAGTCTGATGACAGCGCCTGGCGCCCGTGAAGCGTTGTAGACTGGCGCCCTGCACCCTCAGGAGACCGCGATGAGACCGACGCTCACGCTGCGCCACTACCTCGAAGAGCCTCTTGCCCACAGCCATGACCATGCGCAGTTGGTGTTCGGCCTGTCCGGGCACCTGGATCTGGAAGTCGATGGCCGGGGCAGCCAGGTGCGCGAAAGCAGCGTGATGGTGCTGCCCTTTTCCGCTCACCACGCCTGCGGCAGCCGCGATGGCAGCCGGTGCCTGGTGCTGGATGTGCCCACCGAACACTGGGTGCTGCACTCCTTGGGCGAGCATGCCGACGCCAGCCGCCGCCTGCTCGATCAACCGGCGCGCCTGACGCTGGATTCGCGGCAAAGCCAGCTGGTGCAATGGCTGGCGCACAGCCCGGTGGATGACCCGTTGATCGTGCAGCAAGGCGCGGTGCTGTTATTGGCCAGCCTCAATCACCCGCTGGCCCAACCGGTACCGGGGCGGCGCCTGCCGTATGCGGCGTTTGATGCGCATATCGAGCGACACGTTGCGCATCCGTTGCAGGTCGCGGACCTTGCGCGCATTGCCGGCCTGTCGGTCGCGCGCCTGCACGCGCGCTTTATTGCCGAGTGCGGGCAGACGCCGATGGACTACATTCGCGGGCGCCGCCTGCAGATGGCCTTGAACCTGTTGCGCAACACGCCGCTGCCCATCGGCGACATTGCCGAGCGCGTCGGCTACAGCTCGCAAAGTGCGTTTGCCGCCGCGATGTTGCGTGAATTTGGCGCATCACCGGGCGCATTGCGGCGCTCATCATAGTCTTGCGACAAAAAACGCGAGCCGGACGACAGACGCCCACACCTCCAACCTCTAGACTGCGATTCTGTCACCCCGTTGGTTCAAGGATCGCAATGACTCCCCGCTCAGCCCTCGGCGCCCTGCATATCGGCGCACTGATGTTTGGCCTCACCGGCGTATTCGGCAAGCTGGCGGCGGCCTCGCCCGCCATCATCGTCTTCGGCCGGGCGGCCTTCGCCGTGGTGGCGCTCGCCGTGTTTGCGCGATTCGCCAGCAACACCACCTGGAAAACACTCCAGATGCGCGACTGGCGCCGCCTGCTGATCAGCGGCGTGCTGCTCGCGGCGCATTGGGTGACCTTCTTCATCGCGGTCAAAGTCGCCGGCGTGGCCGTCGCCACGCTTGGGTTTACCGCGTTCCCGGCGTTTACCGTGATTCTCGAAGGGCTGATCTTCCGCGAGCGCATTCGTGCCAATGAAGTGCTGCTGGTGGTACTGGTCAGTGTCGGCCTGATCCTGGTGACGCCAGACTTCAACCTCGCCAGCGCAGCCACCGGCGGCCTGCTCTGGGGCATTGCCTCGGGTTTGCTGTTCTCGTTGCTGTCGCTGAACAACCGCGCCAGCTCCGGGCGCATCCCCGCGGTGCAGGCGGCGCTGTGTCAGAACCTGGTAGTCGCGGCATGCCTGCTGCCGGTGGCGGCACCCGGGCTGGCGGATGTGCGGGCAATTGACTGGTTGTGGATCGGACTGCTCGGGGTGTTCTGTACCGGCCTGGCCCACAGCCTGTTTGTCGCCAGCCTGGCGGTGATCAAGGCGCGCACCGCCTCCGTGGTGTTTGCCATGGAGCCGGTCTACGGCATCACAGCGGCCTGGGTGCTGTTTGCCGAAACCCCGACCTTGCGCATGCTGCTGGGCGGCGCGCTGATCATCGTCGCCATCGTGCTTTCCGGGCTGATGGGCAGCACCAGCCAGGCCAAAGCGCCTGCGGCGACGGCCTGATGTTCAGGCTTTGCGGTCGTTGTGGCCCAGATCCCGCTGCGGGTCGATCTGGTCACGCACGCGCTGCTTGAGCACCTTGGCTTCGGGGAAGCCACCGTCGGCCTTGCGCTCCCAGATCTGCGCGCCATCACAGGTGATGCGAAACGCGCCGCCGGTGGCCGGTTCCAGGGCCACACGACCCAGGTCATCGGCAAACGTACTCAACAATTCCTGGGCCAGCCACGCGGCGCGCAACAGCCACTGGCACTGGGTGCAATAGGTGATGACGATCTCGGGCTTGCTCAGCGACATAATTTGAGAGGTTCCTGGCATAACGGGCTGGGTGAATCGGGTGGCTATAATACCGGCCTTTCGCCCAGCCTCGAGATTCATGATGCGCCGCCTGTTGTCTTGCCTGTTTCTGTGTTTGCTTCCACTGCTCGCCGACGCCGTTGAAACACCCCGCCCCAAAATCGGCCTCGTGCTGTCCGGCGGCGCCGCGCGCGGCCTGGCGCATATTGGTGTGCTCAAGGCTCTGGAGGAGCAAGGGATCCAGATCGATGCGATTGCCGGCACCAGCATGGGCGCGGTGATTGGCGGGCTGTACGCCTCGGGCTACAAGATTGATGAGCTGGAAAAGCTCGCGCTGAATATCGACTGGCAACAAGCGCTGTCCGACGCACCGCCACGCGAAGACGTGCCGTTTCGACGCAAACAGGATGACCGCGACTTTTTGGTCAAGCAGAAGCTCAGTTTCCGCGACGACGGCAGCCTCGGCCTGCCACTCGGCGTGATTCAGGGTCAGAACCTGGCACTGCTGCTGGAAAGCATGTTCGCCCACAGCAGCAACACGCGTAACTTCGACAAGCTGCCGATCCCGTTCCGCGCAGTGGCCACCGACATCACCACCGGCGAAAAAGTCGTGTTCAACAAAGGCCACCTGCCCCAGGTAATCCGCGCGAGCATGTCGATCCCGGCGGTGTTCGCCCCGGTGGAAATCGACGGCCGCCTGCTGGTGGACGGCGGCATGACCGACAACATCCCGCTGGACGTGGCACGCGAGATGGGCGTCGACATCGCCATCGTGGTCGACATCGGCACCCCGCTGCGTTCGCGCAAGCAACTTGCCACTGTGGTCGATGTGCTCAACCAGTCGATCACCCTGATGACCCGGCGCAACTCCGAAGAGCAACTCAAGGCGCTGCATCCCAAGGATGTGCTGATCCAACCGCCGCTGGCGGCCTACGGCGTGACGGACTTCGGCCGCGCCAAGGACATGATCGACGCCGGCTACCGCGCCACCCGCGCGCTTGATGTACGCCTGGCGCACCTGCGCCCTGCTGAGCCTGTCGACCCGCAACTGATCGCCGCCCGCACACCCGGCGAGCGCACCCCCGTGATCACCGCCATCAAGGTGGAAAACGACTCGAAGGTCAGCGATGACGTGATCCGCTACTACATCCGCCAAAACCTGGGCGAGCCGCTGAACCTGGGCCGTCTGCAAACCGACATGGGCACCTTGTACGGCCTGGACTACTTCGAGCAGGTGCAATACCGCGTAGTGAAAAAGGGCCAGGACAACACCCTGGTGATCAGTGCACGCGGCAAACGCAGCGGCACCGACTACTTGCGCCTGGGCCTGAACCTGTCGGATGACATGCGCGGCGACAGCGCCTTCAACCTCGGCGCCAGCTACCGCATGAATGGCATCAACCGCCTCGGCGCCGAATGGCTGACGCGGGTGCAGATCGGTGATCGCCAAGAGCTGTACAGCGAGTTCTACCAGCCACTGGATGTCGGCTCACGCTACTTCGTCGCGCCCTATATCAGTGCCCAGGCGCAGAACGTTGAACTGATTCTGGACAACGACCCCATCTCCGAATACCGCCTGGAGCGTTATGGCTTTGGCTTGAACGTCGGCCGCCAGATCGGCAACAGCGGCGAGATCCGCTTCGGCGTCGGCGAAGCCTGGGGCAAGGCGGACGTGCGCATCGGCGACCGCGACCTGCCGAGCGTGAGCTTCAGCGAGGGCTTCTATGAACTGAAGTACTCGTTCGACTCGCTCGATAACGTGTACTTCCCGCACACCGGCGAAGACATCGGCCTGGCGTTCCGCGAATTCGAGCCAGGGTTAGGCTCGGACCAGCGCTATCGTCAGTGGGAGTTCAAACTGGACAAGGCCATGAGCCGCGGCCCGGACACGCTCATACTGGGCGGTCGTTACGGGCGCACGCTGGATAAATCCGACGTGGTGGTATCCAGCTTCCTGCTGGGCGGTGCGCGGCAATTGTCGGGCTTTCGCGAAGATGCAATCTCGGGGCAGAACATCGCCCTGATGCGCGCGGTGTACTACCGCCGCCTGACGCCGCGCTCGTACCTGCCGCTGGACTTCCCGCTGTACCTGGGGGCCTCGGTGGAACGCGGCCGGGCGTGGAACAACGACAATCAATTCGACAGCGGTTACATCAACGCTGCGAGTGTTTTCCTGGGGTTTGATACGCCGCTGGGGCCGCTGAATTTCAGCTATGGGTTCAATGATGACGATCAGCAGGCGGTGTACCTGAACCTCGGCCAGACGTTCTAGGCAGCGCACAAAAAAAGTGGGAGCTGGCAAGCCAGCTCCCACTTTTTAATTTCTGGTGAATCCCGGATCAGGACTTTTCCAGATTCGCCAGGATGTGCCCATGCACACGCATGCACACGCGCAAATCCTCTTCATCCACGCCCACAAACAGCTCATGGCGCAACGCTGTGGCAATGGTTTCAATCTGGTCGATCAATGGGCGGGCGGTGTCGCACAGCAATATGCGTTTGGCACGACGGTCTTCAAGCACCGCCTGGCGTTGCACCAGACCCTGGCCTTCAAGGCTGTCGAGCAGGCGGGCCAGCGTCGGCCCTTCGACGCCAACACTTTGAGCCAGCTCGCGCTGAGTGGGCGCTTCCGCAAAACGGGCCAGGTGCAACAGCACCAGCCAACGCGCCTGGGACAAACCCAGCCCCGCCAAGCGGCGGTCCAGTTCGGCGCGCCAACCTCGGGACATTTGCGCCAACTGCATGCCAAAGCGGTGTTGATCGGTTAAAGGCATAAAAAACTCATGGTTTAGACTGAAAATAAAGTGTGGCTAATTATTAGTCAGCTAAGCATGAGCCATGCCAGGAGGCAAGGGCCGCTATGTACTGATTCGTTACATTGGCGCAATTGGCACACTAAATTTCGAATTCCGACTGCAAAGCAGCCCGCACGCAATACAAAACACCCTCAGGCACACGCCCGGTAAACAGCGGCGCGATCTCCGCAACTGGTGGCAATTCGCCCTCTCCGTCGAGGAATGCATCCTGGATTTCACCGAGCAGATCTTCCGGCAAATCAAGGGCTTGCTCCAACGACAACTGCTGCTTGCCGATGGATTCGGCCAGCAGGGTATAGACGTTTTTTTCCGAACATTGCAGTTGACCGGCAATCTGGATCGGGGTCATGCCGGCACGCGCCAGGCTGATCAGTTCGTGGCGAATATCGGCGACTTCCTTCGGCGCCTCGGCCTGGCCGCCGAGCACTTCGAGGAAGGCTTGCCCATAGCGTTCCAGCTTGCGCGCGCCGACGCCGCTGACCCGGGCCATTTCGGCCATGGTGGTCGGCTGCTCGCGCAGCATCTCCAGCAACGTGGAGTCGGGGAAAATAACGTAAGGCGGCACACTGTGTTCCTGCGCAAGTTTGCGTCGCAGGGTGCGCAAGGCTTCCCATTGCTCGCGCTCTTCGCCACGGACCAACTGGCTGGCCTGGCTGGTGCTGCTCTTGGCCGTGGTCTGCGGTTTGAGGTCGCGACGCAGCTCCAGGCTCACTTCGCCCTTGAGCAATGGCCGGCAACTGTCGTTCAGGCGCAGGCCGCCATAGCCTTCGAGGTCGATGTCCACCAGGCCGCGGGCGACCATCTGGCGGAACAATGAGCGCCACTCGCCTTCAGCGCGGGCTTTGCCGACGCCATAGACCGAGAGTTTTTCGTGGCCGAAGCTGCGCACTTTTTCGTTGTCCTTGCCCAGCAACACATCCACCAGATGGCCCACGCCATAACGCTGGCCGGTGCGATAGATGGCCGACAACGCCTGGCGCGCCGGCTCGGTGGCATCCCAGGTCTGCACGCCGTCCACGCAGTTGTCGCAGTGGCCGCACGGCTCGGGCATGTCTTCGTCGAAGTACGCCAGCAGCGTTTGGCGGCGGCAGCGCGTCTCCTCACACAGCGACAGCATCGCGTCGAGCTTGTGTTGCTCCAAACGCTTGTGACGCTCGTCGCCCTCGGAGTTCTGCAGCATCTGCTTGAGCATCACCACGTCTTGCAGGCCGTAGACCATCCAGGCATCCGCCGGCAGGCCATCACGGCCAGCGCGGCCGGTTTCCTGGTAATACGCCTCGAGGGACTTGGGCAAGTCCATGTGCGCGACAAAGCGCACGTTGGATTTGTCGATGCCCATGCCGAACGCGATGGTCGCCACCATGATCAGGCCTTCCTCGTTGAGAAAGCGCTTCTGGTGGGCAGAGCGCGTTTCATTGGGCAGGCCCGCGTGGTACGGCAGCGCCGGGTAGCCTTGCTCGCAGAGGAACGCGGCCACTTCATCGACCTTCTTGCGCGACAGGCAATAGACGATGCCCGCATCGCTGCGCCGCTCGGACAGGAACGCCAGCAACTGCTTGCGCGGCTGCTCCTTGGGCACGATGCGGTAGAAGATGTTCGGCCGGTCGAAGCTCGACAGGAAGCGCTCGGCGTTCTGCAAATGCAGGCGCTCGACGATTTCTTCACGGGTGCGTTTGTCGGCAGTGGCCGTCAACGCGATGCGCGGGACGTCGGGGAACAATTCCGCCAACTGGCCCAGCTGCAAATATTCGCGACGGAAATCGTGGCCCCATTGCGATACGCAGTGGGCTTCATCGATGGCGAACAGGGCGATTTCCAGGCTCTGCAAAAACGCCAGCATGCGCGGCTGCACCAGACGCTCAGGGGCCAGGTAAAGCATCTTGACTTCACCGCGCTTGATGCGCGCGGCCAAGTCGCGCTGTTGCTCGGCGCTGAGGGTGGAGTTCAAGGACGCGGCGGCGACACCAAGCTCTTCAAGGGTGGCGACCTGGTCGTCCATCAACGCTATCAGCGGCGATACCACCACGGCCAGGCCGTTACGCAACAGCGCCGGCACCTGGAAGCACAACGACTTGCCGCCGCCGGTAGGCATCAGCACCAGGGCATCACCGCCACTGGCCACGCGCTCAATGATCGCACCCTGGCGGCCACGAAAACTGTCGTAGCCGAAGATGTCCTTGAGGACGCGTTGAGCCTGCTCGAGCATGTAAAACTCCAAAATGGTGCCGAAATCCCTCTGTACAGGCTGGCCGAAAAACCCCGGCTTCACGGGAAATAATCCGTAAGCGAAGTTTTCGCGGGTGGGCGCTGGGCCTGCAGGGGCATCACAAAACGCGGCAGTATACCCGAGCGTCGGTCCGCAAAGGGCGCCACTGACGAACAGCGACTGCTATCTAAACCTGGCAAATATGCCTTGCAGCTGGCCTGGGGGCTCAAGAAAGCCTAGAATTGCGCATCGTTTATTCCCAAGGTATGCCGTAATGTCCTTCGCTGAGCAACTAACCCGCCTGCAAGCCTTCCTCGACGCCGATGAGCTGCATGACGAGGCGCTGGACTACGTGGCCGCCCACGGCTACCTGACCGCCCTGTCGATCTCTTCCGACATCGTGCCGGACCGTGAGTGGATCGACGCCTTGTTCGCCGAAGAGCCGCACTACGCCGATGCCGCCCAACGCGAAGAAATCGAATCCACCCTGCTGGCTCTCAAGGCCCACATCGGTCGCCAACTGGCTTCCGACGAGGAATTCGAGCTGCCTTGCGAGCTGGACCTGGGCGAAGACCCGGATGACTCCGACCTGCGCGGCTGGTGCATCGGTTTCATGGAAGGTGTGTTCCTGCGCGAAGCGGCCTGGTTCGAAACCGCCGAGGAAGAAGTCAGCGAAATGCTGCTGCCGATCATGGTCGGTTCGGGTCTGTTCGACGACCAGCCGGAATTCTCCGACATCGCTTCCGACGCCAACCTGATGGACGACATGATCGTACAGATCCCGGAAGCCCTGACCGCCCTGTACCTGTTGTGCAACGCCCCTGACGAAAAACCGGCGATCCTCAAGCCACGTCACCACTGAGTCGTTTGCCCGTGTCCCCCATGGGCAATCGCTCGCTGCTCCTGCGTTACGCACTGCTGGCCATCGGCTGGTTGAGCGTGGCGCTGGGAGTGATCGGCATCTTCCTTCCCGTATTGCCGACCACGCCCTTCCTGCTACTCGCCGCCGCCTGCTTCGCTCGAAGCTCCCCGCGTTTCTACCACTGGCTGGTGGAACACCCGCGCCTGGGCCCGTGGATCAAAGACTACCTGGACGGCAATGGCATTCCGCTCAAGGGCAAGGTCTACGCACTCGGCCTGATGTGGTTGAGCATTGGTTTCTCCTGCTACCTGGTGCCGCTGCCGTGGGCACGCGGTTTCATGCTGACCAGTGCCGTGCTGGTGACAATCTATATCCTGCGCCAAAAAACCCTGCCGCCCCGCGAACGGTAGGCGCGGGCTTGGGTGGGAGCCGGGCTTGCCCGCGATAGCATCGCCACGGTGCAACGTTCACACCGCAGCGCCTGAATCGCAGGCAAGCCAGCTCCCACACCAGCCAGCAGCTACATAAGCCAGATCCTGCACACGACCTTGGTCGACACTGACTAACCCCAAGCATCATGCGAGACTGTCCCACCGGGCCTGGAATGCCTGGGTGTTCTTATGCTCGGAGTTACCATGACGCTGTCCAGCGGGCTGATCGCCGCCGTTGCCCTGGCCTATATGGCCATTATGTTTGCTATCGCCTTTTACGGTGACCGCCGCCATGCGCCGTTGCCGCCGAAGGTGCGCGCCTGGGTGTACAGCCTGTCGCTGGCCGTCTACTGCACCAGTTGGACCTTCTTCGGCGCGGTAGGCCAGGCCGCCGAACAGCTGTGGGCATTTTTACCGATCTATCTAGGACCGGTGCTGCTGTTGGTGTTGGCACCCTGGGTGCTGCAGAAGATGATTCTGATCAGCAAGCAGGAAAACATCACCTCTATCGCCGACTTTATCGCCGCGCGCTACGGCAAATCCCAGTCGCTGGCGGTGGTAGTGGCGCTGATTTGCCTGGTCGGCGTGTTGCCCTACATCGCCTTGCAACTCAAAGGCATCGTGCTGGGCGTGAACCTGTTGATCGGCTCCGGCCCCGACACCACCGGCACACGCGCCCAGGACACGGCCCTTATCGTGTCACTGGTGCTGGCGCTGTTCACCATCGTGTTTGGTACGCGCAACCTCGACGCCACCGAGCACCACCGTGGCATGGTGCTGGCGATTGCCTTTGAATCGTTGGTCAAGCTGTTCGCCTTTCTCGCTGTCGGCGCGTTTGTGACCTACGGCTTGTACGACGGATTCGGCGACCTGTTCAGCCAGGCGATGCTGGCGCCGCGCCTTGAGGAATACTGGAAAGAAACCATCAACTGGCCGTCAATGGTGGTGCAAACCGGCGTGGCGATGATGGCGATTATCTGCCTGCCCCGGCAGTTCCACGTCACCGTCGTGGAAAACATCGACCCGCAGGACTTACGCCTGGCCAAGTGGGTGTTCCCAGCCTACCTGATCCTCGCCGCGCTGTTCGTCATCCCCATCGCCCTTGGCGGCAAAATGCTGCTGCCGGGTTCGGTATTGCCGGACTCCTACGTGATCAGCCTGCCCATGGCCGAGGCGCACCCGGCCCTCGCTGTGCTGGCGTTTATTGGCGGCGCATCGGCAGCGACCGGCATGGTGATCGTAGCCAGCATCGCCCTGTCGACCATGGTGTCCAACGACATGTTGCTGCCATGGCTGCTGCGACGCTCCAGTGCCGAGCGGCCGTTCGAAGTGTTCCGCCACTGGATGCTCTCGGTGCGCCGGGTCAGCATTGTGATCATCCTGCTGCTGGCCTACGTGAGTTACCGGCTGCTCGGCTCCACCGCGAGCCTGGCGACCATCGGCCAGATCGCCTTCGCGGCAGTCACCCAACTGGCCCCGGCGATGCTGGGCGCGCTGTATTGGAAGCAGGCGAACCGGCGCGGCGTGTTCGCTGGGTTGGCGGCGGGCACGTTTTTGTGGTTCTACACCTTGGTCCTACCGGTCACGGCGAAAAGTCTGGGCTGGTCGCTGAGCCTTTTCCCCGGGCTGACGTGGATGCATTCACACCCGTTTGGCTTCTCCGTGACCTCGCTGACCTTGGGTACCGTGTTCTCGCTGGCGGGTAACTTCACGCTGTTTGTGTGGGTCTCGATGCTGTCGCGCACACGGGTCTCGGAGCACTGGCAGGCCGGACGCTTTATCGGCCAGGAAATCAGCCAACGCGCCAGCGCGCGCTCGATGTTGTCGGTGCAGATCAGCGACCTGCTGAGCCTGGCGGCGCGCTTTGTCGGTGAAGAACGTGCCCAGCAGAGTTTTATCCGCTTCGCCTATCGCCAGGGCAAAGGTTTCAACCCCAACCAGAATGCCGACAACGATTGGATTGCCCATACCGAACGCCTGTTGGCGGGCGTGCTCGGCGCCTCTTCGACACGCGCCGTCGTAAAAGCCGCAATTGAAGGGCGGGAAATGCAACTGGAGGACGTCGTACGCATCGCCGACGAAGCCTCCGAAGTGCTGCAGTTTAACCGCGCGCTGCTGCAGGGCGCCATCGAAAACATCACCCAGGGCATCAGCGTGGTCGACCAGTCGCTGAAGTTGGTGGCCTGGAACCGGCGCTATCTGGAGCTGTTCAACTACCCCGACGGTTTGATCAGTGTGGGCCGGCCGATTGCCGACATCATTCGCTACAACGCCGAGCGCGGCCTGTGCGGGCCAGGGGAAGCCGAAGTGCACGTGGCGCGACGCCTGCACTGGATGCGCCAGGGCCGTGCGCACACCTCCGAGCGCTTGTTTCCGAATGGGCGCGTGATCGAGCTGATCGGCAACCCGATGCCCGGCGGCGGGTTCGTCATGAGCTTCACCGACATCACCGCGTTCCGTGAAGCCGAACAAGCCCTGACCGAGGCCAACGAGGGCCTGGAACAACGGGTGACCGAACGCACCCATGAACTGTCGCAACTGAATGTGGCGCTCACCGACGCCAAAGGCGTGGCCGAATCCGCCAGCCAATCGAAGACGCGCTTTCTGGCGGCAGTGAGCCACGACCTGATGCAGCCGTTGAACGCGGCACGATTGTTCTCCGCCGCCCTCTCCCACCAGAACGACGGCCTGTCTGCCGAAGCCCGCCAGTTGGTGCAGCACCTGGACAGCTCGCTGCGCTCTGCCGAAGACCTGATCAGCGACCTGCTGGATATCTCGCGTCTGGAAAACGGCAAGATCAATCCCCAGCGACAGCCCTTCGTCCTCAACGAGTTGTTCGACACCCTGGGAGCAGAATTCAAGGCACTGGCCCACGAGCAAGGCCTGCGTTTTCGCCTGCGCGGCAGCCGTTTGCGGGTGGACAGCGACATCAAGTTACTGCGGCGAATCCTGCAGAACTTTCTTACTAACGCATTCCGCTACGCCGACGGCCCGGTGCTACTTGGCGTACGCCGACGCAAGGGCGAACTGTGCCTGGAAGTGTGGGATCGCGGCCCTGGCATCCCGCTGGATAAACAACAGGTGATCTTCGAAGAGTTCAAGCGCCTGGACAGCCACCAGACCCGCGCCGAAAAGGGCCTGGGCCTGGGCCTGGCAATCGCCGACGGCCTGTGCCGAGTGCTCGGCCATCGTTTGAGCGTGCGTTCGTGGCCGGGCAAAGGCAGCGTGTTCAGCGTGCGTGTGCCGTTGGCGCGTAACCAGGCCAGCCCCAAGGTCAAGACCACGCAGGATAACGGGCTGCCGTTGAGCGGTGCCCAGGTGCTGTGTGTGGACAATGAAGAGAGCATCCTGATCGGCATGCGCAGCCTGCTCACGCGCTGGGGTTGCGAGGTGTGGACCGCTACCGATCAGGCGCAATGTGCGGCGTTGCTGGCCGAGGGCGTGCGCCCGCAACTGGCGCTGGTGGACTACCACCTGGACCACGGCGAGACAGGCACGGAGTTGATGGGCTGGCTGCGTGCGCAATTGGCGGAGCCGATTCCCGGGGTGGTGATCAGCGCCGATGGGCGCCCGGAAATGGTGGCCGAGGTGCATGCCGCAGGGTTGGATTATTTGGCCAAGCCGGTGAAGCCTGCGGCGTTGCGCGCGTTGTTGAGTCGGCATTTGCCATTGTAGGAATGACTGAACTCAATCCCCTTGTGGGAGCTGGCTTGCCTGCGATAGCAGTGGAGCAGTCACCACCGCTATCGCAGGCGAGCCAGCTCCCACATTGACCGTGTGCTACTCCGGTAAGTGTGCGACGCCATCGGAGTCGGTCATCGCCCGTTCGAGCAAATCCGCCGGCAGGCTCTTGCTCGCACGCGCACCCAGCAACCTTAGCTGCTCGGTTCGGCTGACCAGATTTCCACGGCCATCTGTCAGCTTGTTTCGCGCCGCGCTGTAGGCCTTATCCAGCTGCTGCAGGCGGTTGCCGACTTCATCCAGATCCTGAATAAACAGTACGAACTTGTCATACAGCCAGCCGGCGCGCTCGGCAATTTCCCGCGCGTTCTGGCTCTGGCGTTCCTGCTTCCACAGGCTGTCGATCACCCGCAGGGTGGCCAGCAAGGTGGTGGGGCTGACAATCACGATATGGCGGTCGAACGCTTCCTGGAACAGGTTCGGCTCAGCCTGCAACGCGGCGGAAAACGCGGCTTCTATCGGCACGAACAACAGCACGAAATCCAGGCTGTGCAGACCTTCGAGGCGCTTGTAATCCTTGCCGGCCAAGCCTTTGACGTGATTGCGCAGGGACAGCACGTGCTGTTTCAGCGCCGCCTGGCCGATCACATCGTCATCCGCTGCAACGTACTGCTGATAGGCGGTGAGGCTGACCTTGGAATCGACCACCACCTGCTTGTCGCCGGGCAGCATGATCAACACGTCCGGCTGGAAGCGCTCGCCGTCCGGGCCTTTGAGGCTGACCTGGGTCTGATACTCGCGGCCCTTCTCCAGCCCGGCATGTTCAAGCACGCGCTCAAGAATCAGCTCGCCCCAGTTGCCCTGGGTTTTCTGGCCCTTGAGCGCGCGCGTGAGGTTGGTGGCCTCGTCCGACAGTCGCAGGTTCAGTTGTTGCAGGCGTTCAAGCTCCTTGGCCAGGGAAAAGCGCTCGCGCGCCTCATTCTGGTAGCTTTCTTCCACGCGCTTTTCAAACGACTGGATGCGTTCCTTGAGCGGGTCGAGCAACTGGCCCAGGCGTTCCTGGCTGGTTTCGGCAAACCGTTGCTCACGTTCGTCGAAGATCTTGCCGGCAAGCTCGGCGAACTGCGCACGCAGCTCGTCCCGCGAGCCTTGCAGGTCAGCAAGGCGTTGTTGATGGCTTTCCTGTTGTTCGCGCAGTTCGGCGCGCAACGCCGAGGACAGCGCATCGAGGCGGCGCAGCTCGGTTTCCTTGGCGCTGCGGTCGAGGTTCCAGGCGTGGGCGGCGTCGCGGGCGTTATCGCGGTCGATCTGGAGCAATTCGACTTCACGGCGAACGGCCGCCAGGTCAGCTTGTTTGGCGGCGTTGGCCTGGCTCAGGTCACTGATCTCGTCGCGGCTGGCGTCGAGTTGCGCGGCCAGCCCTTCCTGGGCCAGTTGCGCGGTGGCCAGGCGCTCTTCGAGCAGTTCCCAGCCGGTCATGCGCGCGCTCAGCCGCCGTTGGAGCTGCCAGCACAGGGCCAATAAAGGCACTGCAGCGCCAGCCAGGCCCAAGGCAATACTGGTCCAGTCAAAAGCCATCGCCATTTCTGCCATCACCGAAAAAGAGCAAGGTTAACCAAGCGTGGGGCTTGAGGACAGCTCAGTCTTCGACCTGCCCCAGTTCGCGCTGGGCGCGGCGGTCGCCGGCACGGGCAGCCAGGCGCAACAGGTCATGGCCGATGCGGCGGTCGCGGGCGTTGCCGCACTCACGGCACATCAGCTGGCCCAGGCGGCTCTGCGCGGCAACCACACCTTCACGGGCCGGCTGCTTGAGCAAGCGCCCGGCGAAGTGCTTGACGTTGGTGCTGTGCCCCAGGCGCGGGCTGTCGAGCAGCCACAAGGCGACTTTCAAGGAGAAACGCTTGGGTGCGGTAACAGTCTGAGGGGTGTCGGTAACAGATGGTGATACTGAGCGAAACTTCATAAAGCACTGCGGGACAGAACGGAAGGCGCGCCACTCTACTCTTTTTTTCCTACAGGTAAAGCTGAAAAATCCCTGCACGCCCGTTCTAGAGCAAGCGCTTGGGACAATCCACAGAAGCTGTGGATAACTCAGTGGACAACCCACCTTTAACGCGCGCAAAGGCCCATGGAACGGGGGCCGCAGTCAAACTGACGATTTTTTCACCAATAAAAAAAAGCGATATTTTTCATTGACTTAAATTTTCATTGCAGGCAAATGGCGGCGCTTCCAGGCCGTTGACAGACGGGTTACATACCTCGCAACTAATGTGCACAAGTACCCACCCACTGGCTATATGGCGCCGGTTTTTTGCTTCGACACGTCCTAAAAATGTTACCGACAGGCCAAACCAGGCACTTTTCAAATCCTCGCCGGCTCGCCACACTGGCCCACTCCCACACGCAACCTACCAAGGCTCGATGAAAGGAATCCTCTTATTCGCCGTGTTGCTGCTGGCCATCTGTGTAACCTCATTGGCGGTCAATGCCGCGCTGCCCTCCCCCGACGGCGCGCTGTTTGCCATCGCCATCCTGGTATCAGCGGCGTTTACTGCCGTAATGCTGTGCATAGAGTTGAGTGAAGGCCGAATCAACGACATGCGCGAGGTGATGAATGTGATCGAGACCGGCCGGTCCTGGCGCTTGACCCTGGCGGCCTACGGACTCGGCTGCTCATTGGCCGCGGCGGCCACCGTGCTGGTCTATCGCGGGTTGTTGGGCGGCTGAATTAAGCTTTTTTGGCTAGCACACTTCCCTTCCGTGTTTCAATCCGTTACTATCCGCGGCGTTAGTACCAAGCTGAAAGTCAATTCTGGTCGAACAACTCCCCTGAACAACACGGGATCGACCACCTCGATGGTTTCCAGGTATTCCTTGCGACGACACTGCCTTTGAACAAGCAAAGGGTGCCGCGAAGTTTCAATACTCTGAACGAACCAGCCTGCAAATTGATCAGGATCTTCACCCCGGGCCCAGAACCTTTGCCCCTGTTGTGTTGCCTGCCCTCCTAAGTACCTACCTGCCAGCCCAAGCGCGCCTAACTTATTAGCGCTTCAAACTGGCTGCTTTGTTCCAGTCGGGTTCTTCGTTTGATCAATGGTGATCAACGTTACTGGAACGTTTTAACGTTGCACGGTTCTTAACCGTGTCATTTGTAGGAACACCAATAATATGTCCGCTCAAATCCACACTCAGGATGCCATTCGCACCCTCACCAACGCTTTTGCACCAATGAACTGCCTGATCATGGCCGCTCGCAAAGGCTGCTTCAGCTTCACCCTGGTCAACGAACACGGCATCGCTCGTCACAGCGAACGCCTGTACCCCGATCAATACTCCAGCGCAGAGCCGCTGCAGGCCGTGATCGAGCGTACCCGTCAGGCATTGATTGCCTGATCGACCCGAGTCGCTGAAACCCAAAAGACCCTGCTTGAAACGCAGGGTTTTTTATTGCCCGAAATTCGGCTTTTGAGTACTTGCACTAAGTTCGAATAGATATAAACCTTATAACTAAATGAAGAAGATGTTTTAAAAACAGTCCTTTACATCACAAATATGACACTACACTTCAACTCAAGCGGCATGATCCGCTTGCGACGAGCCTGAGGTCCGATTCACTGCTGCCAAGCTCCCCTCTCAGGCTTCGTCGACCACTTCCATGGATTGAGGCTCGTATGGGTATCGCCGCCAGCGAATTGTGTCGTTATGTGATCAGGCCGACGTTGATTTATCTCGGCCGCCATAACCCGACAGCTGAATCCCTGCTGCTGGGCATTGCCGCCAGCCAATCGGAACTCGGCTCCGCCCTGCATGATCGGCGCGGCCACGGCCTGTACAGCATCACCGAACCTCGTCATCGCGCCCTGTGGGACAACTACCTTGCCCAAGACCCCGAGCGCGCCAGCCTGGTACGTGGGCTGGCCAGTCAACATGCATTCCTCAGCGCGCCCCAGCTTGAGCTGACCGTCAACCTGCGCTACGCCACCGCCATCGCCTGGCTGCTGGTAGAACAGCATCGTCCTGCCCTGCCGCCACCGGGTGACGTATTGGCCATGGCACGTATCTGGAAAGAAATATTTCACCCTCAAGGTCGGCTGCGGGATTTCACCCAAGCCTGGCAAACCTGTGTTTTACCCATGAATCAGGCCATTTGTTGATCAGGCGTTTTGCAAGATTCGGCTAAAACCTTCGAATCTGGTCGGATTGTCCTACAAAACCGCTCTATCTCCGACATTACGGCCTATAGCGCTAACTTAAAATTATTGATACTTTCCGCAGCGGTGATCACCACGGAGTTCTAATAATGAAAAAAGTAATGCTCAAGACCACACTTAGCCTCACCGTTGCCATGGCATCCTCCCAACTGTTCGCAAGCGGCTTTGCCCTGAACGAACAAGACGTCGCCGGTATGGGTACGGGTTTCGCAGGCCGCTCTTCTTCCGCCGATAACGCCAGCACCGTGTACGGTAACCCTGCCGGTATGGCTCGCCTCGAAGGCCAGCAGATTACCGGTGGTGTAGCCGCTATCGATGCCTCGACTGACATCAAAAACGCCAGCGGCCGTTCTTTCGGCAGTAACAAAGGCGACATGGTGCCATTCACGGCGGTCCCGTTTGGTTTCTACACCAACAAACTCAATGATCAGTGGGCCGTCGGCGTTGGTGTTTATGCACCTTTCGGCCTGGTTACCGATTATGAGAGGGGCTTCCAGGGTCGCTCGTTCGGCAGCTACAGCAAAGTGTCGGTCATCACCTTGCAGCCAACCGTCAGCTACGCCTTCAACGACCGGGTTTCCATCGGTTTTGGCCCGACCATCAACCGTATTTCCGGCAAGCTGGAATCTGAGTTGGCTTTGTCGACAAACCCTGCCGTCCCGAATACCAACGTCACGATCAAAGGTGACGATACGGCTGTCGGCTTCAACGTCGGCGTGCTGGTACAAGCCACCGATACCACGCGCGTGGGCCTGACTTACCACTCCAAAGTCAGCTACAAGCTTGAAGGCCACACCGAAGTATCGGCACCGACACCGACGGCTCCACTGCTGGCAAGCGGCCGCTACGATGCGTCTTTGAGCATTGATACGCCTGAGTCTTACGACCTGTCCGTGACACAGGACCTGAGCGATGCCTGGAAACTCTACGCCGGTTCCACCTGGACTCGCTGGAGCCGCCTGAAAGACATCACTGTCGACAACCAGGGCGTTACCCGAGCTGGCGGCCTGGTCGCTCCGCAGATCGTGGGTACCATCACCGAGCCACAGAACTGGCATGACACCTGGGCCTATGCCTTGGGTACTTCGTACCAAGTCACCAAACAAGTGGTACTGCGTACCGGCCTGACTTTCGACCAGTCGCCAACCAACAACACCGACCGTTCGCCACGCATCCCTACCGGCGACCGGACCATTTTCAGTGTTGGCCTGGGCTACGAAGTAATGCCGAACATGATCGTCGACGTGGCTTACTCCTACCTGAAGGAAGAGCCAGTCAAGGTCAACAAGACCAACGCACTGGGTTCGTCCTACAGCGCCAAGTACGAAAACAGCGCCAACGGCTTCGGCCTGGGTGTGACGTACAAGTTCTGATCCAACGCGTATAAAAAAGCCCCGCCCTCCTGCACAGGAGGCGGGGCTTTTTAATGGCCGGCGATCAGGGCTTCGAGGCCAGGGCTGCCTCCACCGCCTTGATCAGGTCCGGGCTGTCCGGCTTGGTCAAACTGGAAAAGTTGGCAATCACCTTGCCCTGGCGATCCACCACGTACTTATAGAAATTCCACTTCGGCGCGCTGGTCTGCTGCGCCAGAATTTTGAACAGGTGCACCGCATCCGGCCCCTTGACCGTCTGCGGCTCGGTCATCGTGAAGGTCACGCCGTAATTCACGTAGCAAACTTTGGCGGTCTCTTCACCGGTCTTGGCTTCCTGCTTGAAGTCGTCGGACGGCACGCCGATCACTTCCAGCCCCTGGCCCTTGTAGCGCTGATACAACGCTTCGAGGCCTTTGAATTGCGGCGCGAAACCACAAAAGCTGGCGGTATTGACGATGATCAGGGGTTTGCCGGCAAAGCGCTGGCACAAATCGATGGATTCCTTGGCCCGCAACTTGGGCAATTGCCCCTCCAGCAACGGCGGACAGTTGGCGGCCATGGCCAGACTGCCTACAGCCATCAGGACGGGTACAGCGAGCCAGCGCATCAGCATGTCGAAAGTCCTTGAGTCAGATCAGACACAGAACTTAACAGATCGCCATCCCCAGTTGCATCAATGCCAGCCCGCCGTGCTGCCAGCCCCACCAGGCCAGCAGCAACAGAACCAGGCCTGCCGAGATCAGCAACCCTCTTGCCGTTAAACTCATGCCGCCTCCATCTGCGCCAGCAAGCGCGCCACCGGCCGCTCGCGCACCGGCCAGTTGAGGGCCGCAGCGAGCAGGCTCAAAAGAATCGCCACCTGCCAGATCAAATCGTAGTTGCCGGTTCGATCATAGACCACCCCGCCCAACCAGCCGCCGAGGAACGAACCAAGCTGGTGGAACAGAAACACAATCCCACCGAGCATCGAGAGGTTTCGCACGCCAAACAGCGTCGCGACAGTGCCATTGGTCAGCGGCACGGTGGACAGCCACAGAAAGCCCATGGCCATGCCGAACAGGTAGGCCGTCACTTCGGTCACCGGCGCCCACAGGAACAGCACGATCACCACCGCGCGCAACAGGTACAGGCCGGTGAGCAAACGCGGCTTGGACATGCGCCCGCCGAGCCAGCCAGCGGTATAAGTGCCAAACACGTTAAACAGGCCGATCAACGCCAATACCGTGGTACCCACCGTGGCCGGCAGATGCTGGTCCACCAGGTACGCCGGCAAGTGCACGCCGATAAACACCACCTGGAAACCGCAGACAAAAAAACCGAACGCCAGCAGCCAGAAGCCGGAGTGCGAGCAGGCCTCTTTCAGGGCTTCACGCAGGGTTTGCTGGCCGACCATCGCCGGCAGCGGTTTGTCCTTGAGCATCGCCACCAACGGCAGAATCAGCGCCACCATCAGGCCCAACGCCAACAAGGCGGCCGACCAGCCCAGCCAGCTGATCAGGCCCAGGGTGCCCGGCACCATCGCAAACTGGCCGAACGAACCTGCGGCGCTGGCAATGCCCATGGCCATGCTGCGTTTTTCCGGCGGCACGGCGCGGCCGACCACACCGAGAATCACCGAGAACGAAGTGCCCGACAGGCCGATCCCAATCAGCAAACCCGCGCTGAGCGACAGCGACCACGCCGAATCCGACATGCCCATCAACACCAGCCCTGCGGCGTACAGCACCCCACCGACAAACACCGCCTTGGTCGCGCCAAAGCGGTCGGCCAAGGCGCCGGTAAACGGTTGCGCCAGGCCCCAGATCAGGTTTTGCAGGGCAATGGCGAAGGCAAAGGTTTCACGGCCCCAGCCAAATTCCATGCTCATCGGCGACAGGAACAGACCAAAGCCGTGCCGCACGCCCAGCGACAACGCCAGGATCAGCGCACTCCCCACAAGAACCCAGCCACTGGTGCGCCACATCGAGGTCATTTCTTATTCTCCGCTCGCGGGTATATACCCGCTTGTAGTCGAACAAACCCGCGCTCAGGCGAGTTCGTCCAGCAAGGCCAACAAGGTTTCGCGCTTTTCGGCGCCCAACTGATCTATCAATTTCTGCTGCGCCGCCTCCCAAGCCGGCAACGCGGCAGCCAGGCGTTCTTCGCCGGCGACGGTCAACACCACCAAGCGGTTACGCAGGTCATCGCCCTCGACCAACTGCACCAAACCCTCGCCCTCCAATACCCGCAGGTTGCGCCCCAGGGTACTGCGGTCCAGGCCCATGGCTTCGGCCAGGCTGGAAATGCTCGGTTGATCGAGGCGCTGCAGGTTACACAGCAAAGAATACTGGGCAACGTTGATCCCGAAGCCGTCGAGAGCGCCGTCGTAATGCCTGCTGACGCCACGGGCGGCACGTCGCAGGTTGGTGCATAAACATTGGGAGGCAAGCATGGAGCGTGTATATACCCGCGATTATGAAAATGCAAGAAAGCGTTACAGCGCCAGGCCGACCAAAACCGCGACTTCCAGCAACTCCAACAATGCGCCGGCCGTGTCACCCGTGGTGCCACCCAGCCGGTTGACCATCAACTGACGCAGCCCGATAAAGCACAGCGCAGCGAGTAAAACAGCGATCCCGCCACTGAAACCGCCGATCAGCACACAGGCCAGACCGCTGAGGACCAGTACCTGTTGGCCGACGATCCTGGGTAAATGATCCGACAGTGCCTGGCCCAAACCGCCTGCACGCACGTAGCGCGTGGTAAGGAACAGCGCCAGCATCGAAGCGCGCCCGATCAGCGGCGCCAGAATCAGCGCCGCGCCGTTGTGCTGCTCGATCAAGGCCACCAGTGCGGTGAATTTGAGCAACAACACCAGCCCCAGGGTGACCACGGCAATCGGCCCGCTGCGCGGGTCTTTCATGATAGTCAGCGTGCGCTCGCGGTCGCCAAAGCCGCCGAGCCAGGCATCGGCGCTGTCCGCCAGCCCGTCCAGATGCAAGCCGCCACTGAGCAACACCCAGGCTGTCAGCACCAGCGCCGCATGCAGCAATAACGGTGCGCCCATCAGGGCGGTGTTCAGGGCCCACAACAGCAGCCCGAACAGCAACCCTACCACCGGGTAAAACAGCAACGAACGCCCCAATTCCTGAGGCTGCGGCATGCCGGGCAGACGAATCGGCAGGCTGCTGAGAAATTGCAGGGCGATCCAGAACGCCAGCATCCTCAGACTCCTTCCTTCAGCAGACCGTCGGCCGTCACCTGCAGGCTGAACAGCCCACCGTGGCCGACTTCGACATTCAGTAGCTGCTCACGCGGCAAACCGCGCGCCTGCGCCAGCAGCAGCCGCATCACGCCACCGTGGCTGATCAACAGCACGCGCTGTGCGGCATATGCCTGATGCAAACGTGAGACGGCGCCGAGAACGCGTGCAGAAAAGTCGCTGACGCGCTCGCCTTCAGGCGGTGTAAAGCTGTAGGGATCGGCCCAGAACCGGCCCAATCCTTCGGCATCGGTTTGCATCAGCGCCGCTGCGCTCTGCCCTTCCCAGGCGCCGAAGTGCAGCTCCTGCAGATCCTTTTCCAGGCTCACCGGCACCCCAAGCCGTGCGCCCAGCTCGTGGGCGAACAGCGCGCAGCGTTGCAGTGGCGAACTGACCAACCGGTCCCACGGCCCCTGCTCCGCCACGGCGGCGCGCATCTGCTCCCAGCCTTTGGCGGTGAGCGCGTCGTCCAGGCTGCCGCGCAGGCCGCCGCCCAGCTCGGTTTCGCCGTGGCGCAGCAGGTCCAGGTGCAAGGTCATGCCGGGCGGTCTGCCACGGCGGCTTCGGCGAACGTCGCCATCTGCCCGTGCAGCGCGCACGCCAGGCGCAACAACGGCACCGCCAGCGCCGCACCGCTGCCCTCACCCAGACGCAGACCCAGTTCCAGCAGCGGTTGCGCGTCGAGGCTGTGCAGCACATGACGATGACCGGGCTCAGCGCCGCGGTGGCCGAACACCAACCACTCACGGCACGCCGGATTCAGGCGTGTAGCCACCAGCGCCGCGACCGTGCAGATAAACCCGTCCACCAGCACCACGATGCCTTCCTGGGCGCAGGCCAGATAAGCCCCCACCAACGCGGCAATTTCGAAACCACCCAGGTTGAACAACGTGTTCAGCGCGTCGTCACGTTGCGCCGCATGCAAGGCCAGCGCGCGTTCAATCACCGCCACTTTGTGGCTGACGCCCTGGGCGTTCAAGCCGGTGCCCGGGCCGGTCAGGTCGCTCACCTGGCAATCGAGCAACGCGCACGCCAAGGCGCTGGCGGCGGTGGTATTGCCGATGCCCATCTCGCCGCCGATAAACAGCTGTGCGCCGTTTTGCAACGCACGGTGCGCACTGTCACGCCCGGCTTGCAGGGCAAGTCGCCCTTGCGCTGCGGTCATCGCCGGGCCGTTGACGAAATTGGCCGTGCCGGCGCCGATATTCAGATGACGCACACCCGGCAGATCCAACGACGGCGTGACGGTGCCGAGGTCGACCACTTCCAGCTGCGCATTCAACTGCCGCGCCAATACGCTGATGGCCGCGCCACCGGTGACAAAGTTGTGCAACATCTGGCCGGTCACTTCCTGTGGAAATGCCGATACGCCTTCTGCAACCACGCCGTGGTCACCGGCGAAGATAGCGATCCACACCTGATCCACCGCTGGTTTGACCTGGCCTTGCAAGCCAGCCAATTGCACCGCGATGGCTTCGAGCTGGCCGAGCGAGCCGGCTGGCTTGGTCAGTTGCTGCTGGCGAGCCAGCGCGTGTTCATGCGCCGAAGTGTCGACGGCCTTGCAGGGGTTGAGCCACCAGGAGTCAGTCATAACGCAGTACCTTTCAAAGTCAGGGACAGGCCGGCGACGGTCAGGACCACACGCTGACACCGCTCGGCCAAGGCTTGATGCAGCCAACCGGCTTCATCCACATAGCGGCGAGTCAATTCGCCCAGCGGCACGACACCCATTCCGGTTTCGTTGCTGACAAAAATGATTTCACCTGGCAGCGAGGCCAGGGTTTGCAGCAGTTGATCGCGCTCGAACGCCAGGCGTGCGGGGTTCTCCAGCATCAGCAAGTTGGTGAGCCACAGGGTCAGGCAATCCACCAGCAGGCAGCGGTCGGCGGCGGCGCTTTCGCGCAGTACACGCGCCAGCTCGATGGGTTCTTCGATCAGCCCCCAATGATCGGGACGGCGCTGGCGATGCAGTGCGACACGCTCGTTCATCTCGCCGTCCAGCGGCTGGCTGGTGGCGATGTAGGTGACAAGCAAGCCACACTCACTCGCCAGCTTTTCGGCGAGGCGGCTCTTGCCGGAACGGGCGCCACCGAGGATCAGTTGATACATGGGAAGGCACCTGTGTCGGCCGGCTGATAGGGTGAGGCGGGCACTGCCCCGTGTGGGAGCGGGCTCGCTCGTGAACGCGGTGTGTCAGTCGGCCGATTTGTCACTGAAGCACCCCATTCGCGAGCAAGCCCGCTAATACTTCTGAGGTGAGGTGCATCAGCTGAACCGAGGCTGGCTGGCCGGGCGCCCTCGCAGGCAAGCCGGCGCCTGCTGGGGGATTGGGTGTACACCGTCAGATCCCGCATAGCTTGCGCAACAGTTCGGTGTCCAGGTGGTGCTCCACCAGGTCCGCCAGGCGCTCAATATCGCGCTCGCGCAGGGCGTGGTAATCCACCTCTTGCACATCCTGCAGCCCGGCCCAGCGCAGTAACGCACTGCACGCCGCCGGGGTCTCAAACACGCCGTGCAGATACGTGCCAAGAATCTGACCGTCTTCACTCAGGGCGCCGTCACTGCGGCCGTCATCCAACAGCACGGCGGCGTTCGACAGGGCACTGCCGGCGGTCACGCCCGCATGGATTTCATAACCACTGACTTCGGCATCTTCCAGCAGCAACCGTCCGCGCACATTGCGCAATTGTTTCTCTTGTTCCAGCGTCGTGCTGAACGCCAGCAACCCCAGGGCCTCGCTGGAACCGGCCAACCCTTCCAGGCCGAGCGGGTCATGCACCTGCTCGCCGAGCATCTGCAACCCGCCGCAAATCCCCAGCACCTTGCCGCCATAGCGCAAGTGCCGCGCAACGGCAGTGTCCCAGCCGTTGGCGCGCAAATAGGCCAGATCGCTGCGCACGCTTTTGGAGCCCGGCAGGATGATCAGGTCGGCAGCCGGAATGGCCTGGCCAGGGCCGATAAACTGTAAATCCACCTGGGGATGCAAACGCAGCGGGTCAAAATCCGTGTGGTTGCTGATGCGCGGCAACACCGGCACCACCACTTTGAGTACTTGGGCGGCCTTGTCGATCTGGCGCTGGTCGATGCCGTCTTCGGCTTCCAGGTGCAGGTCCATCACGTAGGGCAGCACGCCCACCACCGGCTTGCCAGTGTGCGCTTCGAGCCAATCGAGCCCCGGCTGCAACAGCGCGATATCACCGCGAAAGCGATTGATAATGAAGCCTTTGACCCGTGCCTGCTCGGTCGGCGACAGCAATTGGAGGGTGCCGACCAGATGCGCAAACACGCCGCCGCGATTGATATCGGCGATCAGCAGCACCGGGCAATCCACAGCCTCGGCGAAGCCCATATTGGCAATGTCATTGGCGCGCAGGTTGATCTCCGCCGGGGAGCCCGCGCCTTCCACCATCACCACCGGGTAGGCCTCGCACAACCGAGCATGGGAGGCGAGCACCGCCTGCATCGCGATGGCCTTGTAGTCGTGATAGGCCACGGCGTTCATGCTGGTCACGGCACGGCCATGGATAATCACTTGGGAGCCGGTGTCACTGTTGGGCTTGAGCAGCACCGGGTTCATGTCGGTGTGCGGCGCCAGATTCGCGGCCTGGGCCTGCACGGCCTGGGCGCGGCCGATCTCGCCGCCCTCAGCGGTGACGGCGCTGTTGAGCGCCATGTTCTGCGGTTTGAACGGCACCACGCCAATGCCTTGGCGTACCAGCCAACGGCACAGCGCGGTCACCAGCGTACTTTTACCGGCGTCAGACGTGGTGCCTTGCACCATCAACGTACTCATGCGGCGTCCTTGTAAGCGGCCAGGGCCTCATCGAGTCGCAACCAATCGGCCTCCGTGTCGGGCAGACCGAAGCGCAGGCTGCTGTCGTGGACAAACAGGCGCACCAGGATGCCGCGCTGGGCCATGAATTCGTGCAGGCGTTCGGCGTGTGGGGTGATCAGCCATTGGAACAACGCGCAACCGCCCTTAGGCTCAAAGCCGTGGCGTTCAAGCAGCGCAAACAAGCGCTGGCCAGCCTCGATACAGCGATGACGCTGTTCGGCATGCCCGGCCGTATCGCGCAGGCACACCTGGCCAAGCACCCGTGTCGGCCCACTGACTGCCCACGGGCCGAGCTGTTCGGCCAACAACTTGAGCAGCTTGCGTTCCGCCAGCACAAAGCCCAGGCGCACACCGGCCAGGCCGAAGAACTTGCCGAATGAGCGCAACACAATCAGGCCGACTTGATGGGCCTGGCTGGCGAGGCTCAATTGCGGGGTCACGTCCATAAACGCTTCGTCCACCACCAGCCAGCCGCCGCGCTGGGCCAACCGTGAGTGCCAGTCGAGCAGGCGCTGCGGCGGCAGACTCAGGCCGGTGGGGTTATTTGGATTGACCACCACCAGCACGTCGAGGCCGTCGAGAAAAAAGTCGACTTCCTGCTCCTGCACTTCGCGCACCACGTAACCGGCGCGGCGCCAGGCTTCGGCGTGTTCGGCATAACACGGCGACAACACGCCGACCTTGCCGGAGCGGCGCAAGCGCGGCAGCAACTGGATCGCCGCCTGGGAACCCGCCACCGGCAACACGTGGGCGGCGCCGTAGTACTCGCTGGCGGCCTTTTCCAGGCCGTCGTCGGTTTCCGGCAATCGCGCCCAGGCCCGCAGCGGGATCTCGGGAATCGGCCACGGCCAGGGCGCCAAGCCGCTGGACAGGTCGAGCCAGTCCGCCTCGGCAATCCCGTACTGAATCACTGCCCTGCGCAGCCGGCCACCGTGCTCAAGCATAAAATTGCGCCCCCGCGCACAGGATCAACAGCCATAACCATACGCCGCGCTGCACCAGTTGCCAGCCACGGTCGATGGCGTCGGCATCGGCCGCCGGGCCTTCGCCCAACTGCGCACGCTGATGCAGCTCGCCGTGATAAATCGCCGCGCCGCCCAATTCAACACCCAAAGCGCCCGCACCCGCCGCCATCACCGGCCCGGCGTTGGGGCTGTCCCAAGTCGGCGCCTGGGTGCGCCAGCATTTAAGCGCCAGGCGGGTTTTGCCGAGTACTGCGTAGGTCAACGCCACCAGACGCGCTGGAATGTAGTTGAGCGCATCGTCGATTTTTGCCGCCGCCCAGCCGAAACGCTCAAAGCGCTCGTTGCGATAACCCCACATGGCATCGAGGGTATTGCTCAGGCGATAAAGCACCACGCCGGGCACGCCGGCCACAACAAACCAGAACAGCGCGGCGAACACCGCATCGCTGCCGTTCTCGAGCACCGATTCAGTCGCGGCGCGCGCGACTTCGGTGCTGTCCAGTTCGCTGGTCTGACGGCTGACGAGGTAGCTCACGCGTTTACGCGCTTCATCCAGGTCACCGCTGCGCAACGCATGGGCGACGGGAATCACGTGCTCGCCAAGGCTGCGCATGCCCAGCGCCATGTACAGCGCCAGAATCTCCAGCACCCAGCCGATATACGGCGCCCACGACAGCGCGGTGGCCAGCAACGTCAGCGGCACCACCGCGATAAACCATGCGGTCACGCCGTGGCTGCGCCACCCGCGGCCGCCACTGTTGAAACGTTTTTCGATGCGCCCGGCAAAGTTGCCGAACGCCACCAGCGGATGCCAGCGCCTGGGCTCGCCCAGCAGCGCATCCAGCGCCACCGCAGCGACACACAGCAAGGCCACACTCATTGACTCACTCCCCACACATTCTCATACACCATGTCACTCAGCGGCCGTGGTTCGGTCCAGCCTTCGAGTTGCAACATCGGTGCCGGGTAGAACTCGGCCACCGGGCCCAGGCACAACACGGCCAAGGGCTTTGCACCCGCCGGCAACCCCAGCAGGTCGGCCAGGGCCTGGGGTTCGAACAACGAAACCCAGCCCATCCCAAGGCCTTCGACGCGGGCGGCCAGCCACAGGTTCTGGATTGCACAGGATAACGAGGCCATGTCCATTTCCGGCAAGGTGCGCCGGCCAAAGATGTGGCGCTCGCGATCATCCATCAGCGCAGCCACCAGCACTTCGGCGCAGTCGTGGATGCCTTCGACCTTGAGCTTCATGAATTCGTCGGAGCGCTGGCCCAGGGCCTCGGCGGTGCGCACGCGCTCTTCCTCCACCAGTTGCTGGATTTGGCCGCGCAGACTGCGGTCGCTGATGCGGATGAATCGCCACGGTTGCATCAAGCCGACGCTGGGCGCCTGGTGTGCGGCCTGGAGCAGGCGTTGCAGCAACTCGCGGGCCACGCTGCCGCCGGTGAAGTGGCGCATGTCACGGCGTTCGGCGATGGCGCGGTAGACGGCCTGGCGTTCGGCTTCGGGGAAGGCGTTGTCAGTCATGGCCCTATCGCGGGCAAGCCCGCTCCCACATTGGATTGAGTTTCAACTCGGTCAGTTGTGGGAGCGGGCTTGCCCGCGATAGCGGTCTCAGGGCCAGGCGCAAACAATGCAGCCACCGCCGCCGGATTGGAGGGGAAGTAAAAGTGCACGTAGGAAGCCGTCATCCGCCCCTGCCTGTAAACCGCTTCGGCACCACGCCCGCCGTTAGGGCTCAAGCCTCGGGCGATCGGCTGCCACTCGGTGCTGGTCAGCGAATGGTGATAGGTATGGCCGCGCAGCACGCCTTCCGGCAACTCGACACTTTGCAAAGCCAGCGCCGCCAGCTTCTTTTGCATCACCGCGTCGCCCTGCAGCAGGCCAACCAATTCGGCACGGTTGCCGTCGACATCGGTCAGCGAGTCCAGCAGGTAGAGCATGCCGCCGCACTCGGCGAGCAAGGGTTTGCCCGCCGCGTGATGCGCGCGAATGGCGTTAAGCATCGGGGTATTTTCCGACAGCGCCTGGTGGTGCAATTCCGGATAACCACCGGGCAGATAGAGGCTGTCGGCCTCAGGCAATTGGCTATCGTGAATCGGCGAAAAGAAGCGCAACTCGGCGCCCATCGCACGCAGCAGGTCAAGGCTTGCACCGTACGTAAACGCAAAGGCTTCGTCGCGGGCCACGGCGATACGCACGCCCGCCAGCAGCGGCTCGGCCTCGATCACTTCGGGCGCGGCAAACGTCACCGGTGGCGGCACGGCGACTTCGCAGCTGCTGCCCAGGGCTTGGGCGGCGGCGTCCAGGCGCATATCGAGGTCATTCAATTCGCTGGCTTGCACCAGGCCCAGGTGGCGGCTGGGCAACTCGATGCCGGTTTCACGCGACAACGCGCCGTACCAGCGCAGGCCTTCAGTGAGGCTGCCTTCAAGCAATTGCGCATGGCGCAGGGTGCCAACGCGGTTGGCCAGCACGCCGGCGAACGGCAGGTCTGGCTGATAACGCGCCAGGCCCAAGGCCAGCGCGCCAAAGGTCTGGGCCATGGCGGTGCCGTCGATCACGCCCAGCACCGGCACACCAAAGTGCCGCGCCAGGTCGGCGCTGGAGGGCGTGCCGTCGAACAGGCCCATCACGCCTTCGATCAGGATCAGGTCAGCCTCGCCCGCCGCTTCCCACAGCAAACGGCGACTTTCCTGCTCGCCGACCATCCACATGTCCAACTGGTACACCGGCGCACCGCTGGCGCGCTCGTGAATCATCGGGTCGAGAAAGTCCGGCCCGCACTTGAACACGCGCACCTTGCGCCCCAGGTTGCGGTGCAAACGGGCGAGCGCGGCGGTGACGGTGGTTTTGCCCTGGCCGGATGCCGGTGCGGCGATCAGTACGGCCGGGCAATGACGGGGCTGATTCAAAGTTCGACGCCCTTCTGTGCCTTGATACCGGCCTGGAACGCGTGCTTGAGCATGCCCATTTCGGTGACGGTGTCGCCCATTTCGATCAACTCAGGCTTGGCGCCACGGCCAGTGACCACCACGTGCTGCATGGGCGAGCGGGCTTGCAGGTCGCTGAGTACCTGGTCCAGGTCGAGGTAGCCGTGCTTGAGGGCGATGTTCAGTTCATCCAGCACCACAAGGCCGATGGAAGGGTCTTGCAGCATTGCGCGGGACACCGCCCAGGCGGCTTCGGCGGCGGCGATGTCGCGCTGACGGTCCTGGGTTTCCCAGGTAAAGCCTTCGCCCATCACGTGAAAGCGCACTTGCTCGGGGAAGCGGCGGAAGAACAGCTCCTCGCCGGTGCTGTTGCGCCCCTTGATGAACTGCACCACGCCGCACTGCATGCCGTGGCCCATGGCGCGGGCAAGCATGCCAAACGCCGAGCTGCTTTTGCCTTTGCCGTTGCCGGTCAATACCAGCAGCAAGCCGCATTCGTTCGGGGAGTTGGCGATGCGCTCGTCGATCACGGCTTTTTTGCGCAGCATGCGCGCCAGGTGGCGTTCGTCGCGGTCGGGGGAATCGGTCATGGCAGCTCTCCGTTGGGGCTGGACAAAAAACGGCGGGCAGGAAAATAGACAAACAGACAGCCAAGCATCGCCCACCGTGATGCTGTTGGATGATCCAGGCCGGTCTCCGGACTCATGAGTGGCGCTTGCTCAGCGAGCGAGCAGGCCGACGGCGCGCCTTCCCATATCACGCGGATACAGTGGCAAAAGGCACCGTTTTGACTCATTTACCGTTGCGGGGGCAGCGCCGGAATCGCGGCAGCACTGTGTACAAGTGCGCTCACTCACCGGCTTCCCTGTTTCACTCTGTCGACCCACAGGTCACAGAGCACCTGGAACAAGCCGCGAAGGTTAGTGGGTTGGGGGTGGAGCGTCAATTAAAGCCGGCCTTGCACTTGAACGATCGGACCGGCAAACGCCTCTACCCTTACAGGTATCAAGGAGAAAACCATGCATAAAACCAGACTTGCCTTACTGATCATGCTCGCAGGCACCCTCGCCGCCTGCGGCGAAAGCTCTACCCTGCAGGTGTCCGACGGCACCGGGCCTTCGCCCAAGCTGCCGGAGCCGAACAAAACCCTGATCCCCACCGTAAACATTGCCCCGGCGATTGGCTGGCCAGATGGCGCGAAGCCTACGGCCGCCGCCGGCACTCAGGTCGCGGCGTTTGCAGAAGGCCTGGATCACCCGCGCTGGTTGTATGTATTGCCCAACGGCGACGTGCTGGTGGCAGAAACCAACGCGCCGCCCAAGCCGGATGATGCCAAGGGCATTCGCGGCTGGGTGATGGAGAAGGTCATGGGGCGCGCCGGTGCAGCCGTGCCGAGCCCGAACCGCATCACCCTGCTGCGCGATGCCGATCACGATGGCGTGGCCGAGACCCGCACCGTGTTCCTGGAGAACCTCAACTCGCCGTTCGGCATGACCCTGGTCGGCAACGACCTGTACGTGGCGGACTCGGACAAACTGCTGCGCTTCCCCTATCAACCGGGCGAAACCGCGATCAAGGCCGCCGGCACCACGGTGGTTGACCTGCCGGGCGGCAGCATCAACCACCACTGGACGAAAAACGTGGTGGCCAGCAAGGACGGCAGCAAGCTGTACGTGAGTGTTGGCTCCAACAGCAACGTCGGCGAAAACGGCCTGGCAGCCGAGGAAGGCCGCGCGGCGATCTGGGAAGTCGACCGCGCCACAGGCCAGCACCGGATTTTCGCCTCCGGCCTGCGCAACCCCAACGGCATGGCCTGGGAACCGCAGAGCGGCAAGCTGTGGACGGCGGTGAATGAGCGCGACGAGATCGGCAGCGACCTGGTGCCGGACTACATCACGTCGGTCAAGGATGGCGCGTTTTATGGCTGGCCATTCAGCTACTACGGGCAACACGTGGATGTGCGCGTCACACCGCAGAACCTGGACCTGGTCGCCAAGGCCATCGCTCCGGACTATGCCGTGGGGCCGCACACCGCATCATTGGGCCTGACCTTCGCCGAGGGCAGCAAACTGCCGGCGCAGTTCAGCAACGGCGCGTTTATCGGCCAGCACGGGTCGTGGAACCGCAAACCGCACAGTGGCTACAAAGTGATTTTCGTGCCATTCGAAGGCGGCCAACCCAAAGGCCAGCCGGTGGATGTGCTGACCGGGTTTCTCAACAGCGATGAGAAAGCCATGGGCCGACCGGTCGGCGTGGTGATTGATCAGCAGGGAGATTTGCTGGTGGCCGATGACGTGGGGAATAAGGTGTGGCGGGTGTCGGCAGCCAAATAGCCGATCCCGGGTACAGCCTAAAACCAATGTGGGAGCGGGTTTGCCCGCTCCCACATTGGGATCTGCACTCGCCTTACGGGTTACGCGCCAGACTCGCCGGCAACACGCGCTTGGCGCTCAGGTAGGCATTTTGCCAATAGGCTTTGGACAGCGTATCCAGCTTCACCGTGCCGCCGGTCTGCGGTGCATGCACGAATCGCCCTTCGCCCACGTAGATGCCCGCGTGGCTCACCTTTGAGCCGCCGCCAGTGGCGAAGAAGATCAGGTCGCCGGTCTGCAGGTTATTTTCGCTCACGTCCTGGGCACGCATCACGATCAATTCACGGGTGGTGCGCGGCAGGCTAATGCCCGCGGCGTCACGGTAGACAAACCCGATCAGGCCGCTGCAATCAAACCCGGAGTCCGGCGTATTGCCGCCCCAGCGATAGGGCGTGCCGACCAGACCCAGCGCACGAAAGAGCACGTCTTCGGCTGCCGGCGAGAAATTCTGCGTGGAGTAATTGAACACCGGCTTGGGCTTGACCGCTACAGGAGCGGGCGGCGGTGGACGGCTTGCGCAGGCGCTGAGGAGCGCGGCGCAAACAAGAAGAATGAGGCGGGCTGAGGTCGACATGGGCAGAACAATCCTGGTCTGGATGCGGCTTTTCGCTGCCGAACGCTGAAAACCAGAACGCGCAAGCAAAGCTCGCGCGAACGGATTACAACAATATCCAGGGATTCTAGCGCTTACACGTCAAACTTCAAGTATCACTTTAACTTTACTTACTAGCGGTAACCGTCGTCGGTGCCATGGCGAGTGCGCGCTTGGCTTCGATGAAGGTTTTGCTCCAGTAGCTGTCACCCAGGTTGTCGACGCGCACACCACCACTGCGACGGCTGCTGGAGTGAATAAACTGGTTATCGCCCAAGTAGATACCGGCGTGACTCACACGACCACGGCCCGCCGTACTAAAGAAAAGCAGATCACCGGGCTTGAGGTTATTGCGTGCGACCAACGGTGCATCCACGTTGATCATTTCGCGGGTCGAGCGAGGCAGGTTCATGCCGGCTTCTTCACGAAACAGGTAGCCGATGAAGCCGCTGCAGTCGAAACCGGCCTCAGAGGTACCGCCGAAACGGTAACGGGTACCGATCAGGGACATGCCGCGTTCAAGAATGCTGTCGGCCAGAACTGGAAGCTGGTAAGGCTTGCTGCCGGCGAAGTCGGCGAGTTCTTTTTCAGTCGCAACTTCTTCCTCGTAAACAGTGGAAGACTGCGTTGCAACGAATTTTGCCTGGGACTGTTGTGCTGGTTTTTGCTGCTCAGCCACGTTTTGAGTGTGGGTGGCGCAACCAAACAACAGGGTAACGAGTGCGAGAGGCACGAGGGGTGCGAAGCGATTTAGCATGGGCACGACCGTGGCTGGTATGTAAAGAAGTCGAGACTATGCCCACTATCACATCGATTTGCAAATTCAATCGTGATCTATGTGACTTCTTGTTTGAACGATGACATCTAACCGCTTAACACCCATTACACGCCTTTTGCGTGGCCAAAGCGGCCCAAACGCAGGTTTTCTGGCGCCTGAAATTTGCCGAAAGCCGCGCACTACAAGGGCTGGCTACCAGCCGAGGGTTTCCTTGAGGAAGGGGATGGTCAGCTTGCGCTGGGCCTGCAACGAGGCCTGATCGAGCTGTTCGAGCAAATCGAACAATGCACTCATGCTGCGGGTGCCGCGAGTGAGAATAAAATGCCCGACTTCGTCGGTAAGGTGCAGGCCGCGACGGGATGCACGCAATTGCAGGGCACGCAATTTGTCCTCGTCGGACAATGGGCGCATCTGGAAAATCAGCGCCAGGGTCAGGCGCGACTTGAGGTCGGCCAGCTTCACCGGCAATTCACGCGGCGAGGTAGACGCGGCGATCAACAGGCGCCGGCCACTGTCACGCAGCCGATTGAACAGGTGGAACAGCGCCTCTTCCCAATCCGCCTTGCCGGCAATCGCCTGCAGATCATCCAGGCACACCAGTTCGTATTGCTCCAGGTGGTCGAAGATGCCGATACCACGGTCCATCAACTCCGCCAACGGCAGGTAAACCGCCGGTTCGCCCATTTGCTCGAAGCGCAGGCACGCCGCCTGTAACAGGTGGGTACGCCCCACGCCGTGCTTGCCCCACAGATAGATCAGGCTTTCAGTCCACCCGGCGTCGGCTTCGCAAAGCCGCTCGACATAGCCGAGTGCAGCGGCATTGGCGCCTGGGTAGTAATTGATAAAGGTGGCGTCGTCACGCAGACGCACACCCAAGGGCAGCTGAATCGGTTTCATGCTGACTGAACGGCTCCAAACGAACCGTTAGTGGCCTCTGTGTAAAGTTTGCAAAGTTTATACCCGTGACGCCGGGCGCACAATGCAGCAGACCACAAGCAAAATCAAAGGTTTGCGTTAACTTGGGCGATTTGCGCAAATTGTTTGACACCCTGCCCGCAGAAACAACAAACCCGGCCTCGGCCGGGTTTGTGACGAAGCGGTTACAGGTCGGGGTCTTCAACCCCGGTGTACACATCCGAATCCTTGTACAGATCATGCACATGGCGCACCAGCACCATGATCACCGCCGCCACCGGCAGCGCCAACAGGATACCCGTAAAGCCAAACAGCTCACCGCCTGCCAGGATCGCGAAGATCACCGCCACCGGGTGCAGGCCGATCCGGTCGCCCACCAGCAAGGGCGTCAACACCATCCCTTCAAGGGCCTGGCCGACCATAAACACCGCAACAATCCCGAGCATCGGGTACAGGTCGCCGCCAAACTGGAACAACCCCGCCACCAGCGCCGCGCCAATCCCGATCACAAAGCCCATGTACGGCACGATGGCAGCCAGACCGGCAATCAAGCCGATCAACAGGCCCAGCTCCAGGCCGATCGCCATCAACCCCGCGGCGTAGATGATCCCCAGCGCGAGCATCACCAGCAACTGGCCCCGCACAAACGCGCCCAGCACCTCATGGCACTCTTCCGCCAGGGAGACGATGCGCTCCTCGTTGTTGCGCGGCAGCAGGCCGCGGATCTTGGCCATCATGATGTCCCAGTCACGCAGCAGGTAAAACGCCACCACCGGGATCAGCACCAGGTTGGTCAACCAACCGATCAACGCCAAACTGGACGCCGTGGCCTGACTGAGCACGACACCGACAATATCGGTGGTCTGCCCCATGTGCTCACTGATCGCCGCCTTGACCTTGTCGAACTTCCAGAAGCCGTCCGCCAGCCCCAGCTTGGCCTGCGCCCACGGCATTGCCGTGTGCTGCAGCCAGTCAAGCATCTGCGGCGCCAGTTCATACAGGCGAAACAGCTGCTTGGCCAGCATCGGCACCAGCACCAATACCAGCGCGGTGATGATCAACGTGAACAAGGCAAACACCGCTACCACACCCAAGGTGCGCGACAGGCCGGCCTTCTCCAGACGATCCACCACGGGATCGAACAGGTAAGCCAGCAGCAGCGCGACCAGGAACGGCGTCAGGATCGAATGCAGCAAGAACACAAAAACGCACAGCAGGACAATCCCGCCAAGCCACACCCAACGACGCGTATCCGCCATAAACCACTCCATTATTTGCTTCTATCTATAGAGGAAGAACACTTACCACCGAAAACGCAGCTGAGCCTGAGGTTCAGGTGCTGCGGGTGCCTGGGCACCCTCTGCCACCGGCGGCTGAACAGCAGCTTCGCCCGCAGGCACTTCCTGCAACTTGGCCAGGCTCAACTGAGTACGCAACTGATCAGCACTGCCGTTGACGCGGTACACAATGCGAGTGCCGTCGACCAACTGCGGCTGACCACCAAAAGGTTCGAGCAGATGGCCCAGTGCAGCGTAGCGTTCCAGATTCATGCCCTGCACTTCGAGCAATTGCTCACTGCTCACACCGGGCTTGACCGCAAAACGTGGCGCCAGCTTTTGGCTGACAGCGAGCAATACGGCGTCGGCCACGGCAGCGGTGTCGGCGCCTTGGGCGGTGCCCTGCTCAGTTTTGTCGCCCAGCCACAGGCGCCATTTGGCCTGCCACTGATTGCCTTCCTGACGGGCGTGCACCGCGAGCAACGCGTCGGCACCGTAGCGCTCAGAGGCTGCACGCAGTGGCGTGGCATCGGCGCTTTCCAGATTCGGCGCAGTGGCGACGACCTGTTCATCCAGATCACCCAACGGCAGGCGCAACGGCAAACCCCGGTGTTGCGCCGCACGGCGCAGGGCACCGGCAATGGCTTGACCATCACCCACCAGGCTGCTGCCTTCGGTGGAGTCGTTCAGCCACCAGCCGAGAATCGACGGCCGATTACTGCCCCAGATCGACAGGCCCGCTGCACGCAGGGCGCGATCGGTGCTCACCGGGTCGAAATCCACCTGCAGGCTCTCGGGTGGGCCAGCGTCGTAGCCATACTGGCTGATGATTTGCTGCGGATCTTTGCGAATTGCCGCCAGGCCCGGGCCTTCGACGGCTTTGGCGTCGCCGGTCAGGCGGATCACCAGGGTTTGCACGGCTCGCTGGGTCGCTTGGTCGCGCTCTTGGGGCGACTGGCTGCTGACCGGTTCAAGCACTTGATACAGGCCATTGAGGGTTTCGGCATGACTCGCCAGGCTGACCAACGACAAGCAGCCTACAAAGAAGAATTTACACAGACGCATGGAAGATTCCCGAACGACAAATTTAGCGGCTGGAACAGACCGCGTGAACCCGGCTTGCCAGGCTGTGACCACAGCAGCCGGTAAAACATTCACAGGGTCGCGGTAAGTTTTCGTACTGTCATAACGATAGCGGGTTAAAGGCTATACCTTAATACGCGCCATCACAGAGACGATTAGCAATTTTTTAACCGCGCTTTTTAACCTTTATGGCCCTGCCCGTCGGCCCGAGGATGGCCGCTGCCCCTCAAGCCTGATAAAATCGCGCGCCTTCGCAGACCGTCAACGGCTGGGCCTCTTCACGAAAGCCTTCGCCAGCTCGGTCGTTACCCAGAAATCCCCCCTAAAGGCCTGGATCATGAGCAAGCAACCCTCCCTGAGCTACAAGGACGCCGGTGTAGACATCGACGCCGGTGAAGCATTGGTCGAACGCATCAAGAGCGTCGCCAAGCGCACTGCGCGCCCCGAAGTCATGGGCGGCCTGGGCGGTTTTGGCGCCCTCTGCGAAATCCCGGCCGGCTACAAGCAGCCTGTGCTGGTCTCCGGCACCGACGGCGTGGGCACCAAGCTGCGCCTGGCCTTGAACCTGAACAAGCACGACAGCATCGGCATTGACCTGGTTGCCATGTGCGTCAACGACTTGGTGGTGTGCGGCGCCGAGCCACTGTTCTTTCTCGACTACTACGCCACCGGCAAGCTCAATGTCGAGACCGCGACCCAGGTCGTGACCGGCATTGGCGCGGGCTGCGAACTGTCGGGTTGCTCCCTGGTCGGCGGCGAAACCGCTGAAATGCCAGGCATGTACGAAGGCGAAGACTACGACCTGGCCGGTTTCTGCGTCGGCGTTGTCGAAAAATCCGAAATCATCGACGGTTCCAAAGTCGCTGCCGGTGACGCCCTGCTCGCGCTGCCATCCTCGGGCCCGCACTCCAACGGCTACTCGCTGATCCGCAAGATCATCGAAGTGTCCGGCGCCGACATCGAGAACATCCAACTCGACGGCAAGCCGCTGACCGACCTGCTGATGGCCCCGACACGCATCTACGTCAAACCACTGCTCAAGCTGATCAAGGACACTGGCGCCGTCAAAGCCATGGCCCACATCACTGGCGGCGGCCTGCTGGACAACATCCCGCGCGTCCTGCCAAAAGGCGCCCAGGCGATTGTCGACGTGGCCAGCTGGCAGCGTCCAGCGGTATTCGACTGGCTGCAAGAGAAAGGCAACGTCAACGAGACCGAGATGCACCGCGTGCTGAACTGCGGCGTCGGCATGGTCATCTGCGTGGCTCAAGAGCATGTTGAAGCGGCGCTGAACGTTCTGCGTGAAGCGGGCGAGCAGCCATGGGTCATCGGCCAGATCGCGACTGCCCCGGAAGGCGCAGCTCAGGTTGAACTGAAGAACCTCAAGGCTCATTGATGTCTCAGACCTGTGATGTCGTGGTGCTGCTTTCCGGCACCGGCAGTAACTTGCAGGCCCTGATCGACAGCACGCGCACCGGCGACAGCCCAGTGCGCATCGCTGCGGTGATCTCCAATCGCAGCGACGCCTACGGCCTGCAACGCGCCAGGGACGCGGGCATTGAAACCCGATCCTTGGATCACAAGGCTTTCGAAGGCCGCGAGGCCTTCGACAGCGCCTTGATCGAACTGATCGACGCCTTCAACCCCAAACTCGTGGTCCTCGCCGGATTCATGCGCATTCTGAGCGCCAGTTTCGTGCGGCACTACGAAGGGCGCCTGCTCAATATCCACCCTTCCCTGCTCCCCAAGTACAAAGGCATGCACACGCACCAGCGTGCGCTTGAGGCTGGCGACAGCGAGCACGGCTGCAGCGTGCACTTTGTGACCGAGGAACTCGATGGCGGCCCTCTGGTCGTACAGGCAGTGGTTCCGGTAGAGTCTGCAGATTCAGCGCAGACACTTGCGCAACGGGTTCACACCCAGGAACACAGGATTTACCCGCTGGCTGTTCGCTGGTTTGCCGAGGGGCGGTTGATTCTTGGCGATCACGGTGCATTATTGGACGGCCAATTACTTGCGGCCAGCGGCCACTTGATTCGAACCTAGGAGATTTTATGCGTCGCGCCTTGCTCTTCGCTTTTGCGCTGTTCGCCTTGCCTGCCGTGCAAGCAGCAGACCTTCACCCTTTCTCCGCCAGCTACACCGCCGACTGGAAACAGTTGCCCATGAGTGGTTCGGCCGAACGCAGCCTGACCAAGAATGACAATGGCACCTGGACCTTGAACTTCAAGGCTTCCATGATGATCGCCAGCCTCACCGAAACCAGCGTGATCCTGTTCGACAAGGACGCACTGCAACCCAAGAGCTACAGCTTCGAACGCGGCGGCCTGGGCAAGGCGAAGAAGATCAACCTGGATTTCGACCACGCGGCCAACAAGGTCACCGGCTTCGAAAACAAGGACCCGGTCAACGTCACGCTCGAAAGTGGCATGCTCGACAAATCGACTTATCAGCTTGCCCTGCAGCGCGACGTCGCCGCCGGCAAGAAAAGCATGAGCTACCGCGTGGTCGAAGGCACCGACGTCGATACTTATGACTTTCGCGTGATCGGCCCGGAAAAGGTCCAGACCAAAGCCGGCGCCATCGATGCGATCAAGGTTGAGCGCGTGCGCGACCCTTCCCAGAGCAAGCGCATCACCCAGATGTGGTTTGCCAAGGACTGGGGCGGCATCCTGGTTGCCCTGCGTCAGGTGGAAACCGACGGCAAGGAATACAACATCATGCTGCTGGACGGCACCGTTGACGGCAAGGCTGTCAAAGGGAGCTGATCGGCTGATGAGCTGAAAAACGAGCCTCGCTGAATGCGGGGCTTTTTTTCGCCTGCAGGTTGTGTGTTGGAGCGTCTACCGCTATCGCAGGCAAGCCAGCTCCCACACTGGAATGCATTTCAACGGTGGGCGCTGGCTTGCCTGCGATGGCTTTGGAGCCGGCAGAACAAGGCTAAAGACCAAGAAGAACATGAAACTTTTGTCATAAAACCCAGGCCCCTGCGACGCAATGTCGCGGATTACGGGGCCTGCGGGACAGTTGCAGTTTGTGCAATGAATTGTTGCGTGCAAAATCGGTTTACTTAGCAAGCTAACAAAACATATAAAAGAGGCCTGCGACGACTTGCCGCAGATCAACCAGAGATTGGAGCAAGCAGATGACTGTAAAAGTAACTGAACGCGACGATGCACACATGTCTCACGAAGCACTGGGCCATGGGATTCACATCTGGGATGTCCATCAACAAGACCAACTGGTCGGCATGTTCCACAACGAGAACGAAGCCCACAATTATAAAAACGAGCTCGAATCTCTAGAGATGAAACGCCAGGCACAAAGCTCCTGAATACTGAAATCCGCTAGGCCCCCAGCCCCACGCAGCCAGGGTGCCTATAAACACAAACCCCGCCTTTTGAGCGGGGTTTGTGTTTATAGGCTTTGGCGTTGGGCGCGCCTGGCACGCCCGATTGTTTTAACGCCTTACCACATCAGATCATCCGGGATCTGGTAGGCGGCGTAAGGATCATCCTCATCCGGCACCTGGCTTTCGGTGAGGATATTGAGCTGCACGATACGCTCCGGCGCACGCTCCTGAATCTTCAGCGCCGCTTCACGCGGGATCACCTCGTAACCGCCGCCATGGTGCACGATTGCCAGGGAGCCGTTGCTCAGCTTGTTGCGCATCAGCGTGTTGACCGACAGGCGCTTGACCTTCTTGTCATCCACGAAGTTGTAGTAGTCCTCGGTGGTCAGCTTGGGCAGGCGCGAGGTCTCGATCAATTGTTTGACCTGGGCCGTACGGGCCTTGGCCTCGGCTTTTTCCTGCTGCTGGCGGTTCAGCTCCTGGTCGCGCTTGACCTTCTCGGCGTGCGCCTCGGCGGCCAGGCGTGCCTGGGTGTCGTCCACTTCGGCTTGACCCTTGTGGACCAGGCGCTGCTGCTTCTGTTTCTCTTTGCCGACCTGCTTGGCCTGCTTTTGGTTGACCAGACCTGCTTTAAGCAACTGGTCGCGAAGGGAAAGGCTCATGGTGCTTACTCACTTAGGCAACTGCTTAACCGCAGCTGGACAGATTCTTTTCCTGGCGTTTGGCTTCACCCCACAGGGCATCCAACTCTTCGAGGGTGCAATCTTCTATGGATTGATGCGTATCGCGCAATGCCTGTTCGATAAATCGGAAACGTCGTTCGAACTTGGCATTGGCGCCACGCAACGCAGCTTCCGGGTCAACCTTCAGATGCCGGGCCAGGTTGACCGCTGCAAACAGCAGGTCACCGACTTCATCGGCAATCGCCACCGGGTCGTTATCGGCCATGGCTTCGAGCACTTCATCCAGCTCTTCGCGCACGTTGTCCACCACCGGCAAGGCGGCGGGCCAGTCAAAGCCGACCTGGCTGGCGCGCTTTTGCAATTTGGCGGCGCGCGACAGCGACGGCAACGCCGTGGGCACGTCATCGAGCAGGGACAGCTGCAGTGGCGCGTCGGACTTTTCCGCGCGCTCCTCAGCCTTGATCTGCTCCCAACGCTCCTTGACCTGCTCTTCGCTCAGCTGAGGAATATCCAGCGGCGCATACAGATCACCCGTCGGGAACACGTGAGGATGGCGACGAATCAACTTGCGGGTAATGCTGTCGATCACCCCAGCAAATTCAAAGCGCCCTTCTTCCTTCGCCAACTGGCTGTAATACACCACCTGGAACAACAGGTCGCCCAGTTCGCCTTGCAGGTGATCAAAGTCGCCGCGCTCAATCGCATCAGCGACTTCGTAGGCTTCTTCCAGGGTGTGCGGGACGATGGTTGCGTAGGTTTGCTTGATGTCCCACGGGCACCCGTACTTTGGGTCTCGCAGGCGGTTCATCAGGTGCAGCAGGTCTTCAAGTGAATACATCAGTCAATCTCTGTCCGCGTTCAGTGGGAGCTGGCTTGCCTGCGATGCAGGCGACTGGGTGTAGCTGGCAGACCCAGGCGATGCTATCGCAGGCAAGCCAGCTCCCACATAAAACTGCCCCACATTTTCAGTCCGCGCTCATCCAGCTGCTCATGGTGTGCGATTACGCCGCGTTTCAATGATGTTCGGCAACTGGGAAATCCGCCCCAGCAACCGACCCAACGCGTCCAGGCCCGGAATCTCGATGGTCAGGGACATCAACGCCGTGTTGTCCTCTTTGTTCGAGCGGGTATTGACCGCCAGCACGTTGATCCGCTCATTGAGCAGCACTTGCGACACGTCACGCAGCAAGCCGGAACGGTCGTAGGCGCGAATGATGATGTCCACCGGGTAAGTGAGCACCGGCACCGGGCCCCAGCTGACCTGGATGATCCGTTCCGGCTCGCGCCCGCCCAGTTGCAGCACCGAGGCGCAATCCTGGCGGTGAATGCTTACGCCACGGCCCTGGGTGATGTAACCGACGATGGCGTCGCCCGGCAACGGCTGGCAGCAGCCGGCCATTTGCGTCATCAGGTTGCCCACGCCCTGAATCTGGATATCGCCGCGCTTGCCCGGTTTGTAGCCGGTGGCTTTGCGCGGGATCAGTTCCAGCTGCTCGCTGCCGCGCTCTGGCTCGACCAGTTGCTGCGCCAGATTGACCAGTTGCGCCAGGCGCAAGTCGCCGGCGCCAAGGGCTGCGAACATGTCCTCGGCAATCTTCATGTTGGCTTTTTCGGCCAACTTGTCGAAGTCCACCTGCGGCAGGCCCAGGCGCGCCAGCTCGCGTTCGAGCAAGGTTTTACCGGCCGCGACGTTCTGGTCGCGCGCCTGCAATTTGAACCAGTGGACGATCTTCGCCCGTGCCCGCGATGTGGTGATGTAGCCCAGGTTCGGGTTCAGCCAGTCGCGGCTCGGCGTACCGTGCTTGCTGGTGATGATCTCGACCTGTTCACCGGTCTGCAAGCTGTAGTTGAGCGGCACGATGCGCCCGTTGATCTTGGCGCCCCGGCAGTTGTGACCGATTTCGGTGTGCACGCGGTAGGCAAAGTCCAACGGCGTGGCGCCCTTGGGCAAGTCGATGGCGTGGCCGTCGGGGGTGAAGATATAAACGCGGTCGGGCTCGATATCCACCCGCAGCTGTTCGGCAAGGCCGCCGATGTCGCCGAGTTCTTCGTGCCACTCGAGCACTTGGCGCAGCCAGGAGATTTTCTCTTCGTACTGGTTGGACCCGGCCTTGACGTCGGTGCCCTTGTAGCGCCAGTGCGCGCACACCCCAAGTTCAGCCTCTTCGTGCATGGCGTGGGTGCGGATCTGCACCTCCAGCACCTTGCCCTCAGGGCCGATCACCGCAGTGTGCAGCGAGCGATAGCCGTTTTCCTTGGGGTTGGCGATGTAGTCGTCGAACTCCTTGGGAATGTGCCGCCACAAGGTGTGGACGATGCCCAGCGCGGTGTAGCAGTCGCGCATTTCCGGCACCAGCACACGCACGGCGCGCACGTCGTAGATCTGGCTGAAGGCCAGGCCCTTGCGCTGCATTTTGCGCCAGATCGAATAGATGTGTTTGGCGCGGCCGCTGATGTCGGCGTCAACGCCGGTGGCCTGCAACTCGGAACGCAGCTGGCCCATCACGTCGGTGATAAAGCGCTCACGGTCGAGCCGCCGCTCATGCAGCAGCGTCGCAATCTGTTTGTATTGATCGGGCTCGAGGTAGCGAAAGGACAAGTCCTCCAGCTCCCACTTGATATGGCCGATGCCCAAGCGATGCGCCAGCGGCGCGTAGATGTCGAAGACTTCGCGGGCCACCCGGTTGCGCTTTTCGTCGTCGGCGGTCTTCACCGCACGGATCGCGCAGGTGCGTTCAGCCAGCTTGATCAGCGCAACGCGTACGTCGTCGACCATCGCCACCAGCATTTTGCGCAGGTTCTCGACCTGGCCCTGGGTGCCCAGCACCATCGACTGGCGCGGGCTGAGGCTGGCACTGATAGCCGCCATGCGAAGCACGCCGTCGATCAGTTTGGCCACGACCGCGCCGAAACGCTGGCTGACCGTCGGCAACGGGATGTGCCCTTCACGCACGCCGCGATAGAGCACGGCGGCGATCAGCGAATCCTGGTCGAGCTTGAGATCGGCGAGGATCTCGGCGATTTCCAACCCGGTGCGAAAGCTTGACGTGCCCTCCGCCCAGAGGTTTTTGGCCGCATTGTCTTGTTGTTCAGACTCACGAGCGAACTCGCAGGCTGCTTTCAAGGCTTCACGGTCCAGTGCCGGGTCGACACTGACGGCATGATCCAGCCATGCCTCGAGATTGATACTGCCGTCGGTGTTGATCGGCTGGTGTGCTCTCACCTGTACCATCTTGCTTACCTTCCCTACGACGCACCTTTAATGCGCCAAAAATCATCGCTGACCTGCTTTACCTGAATAAAGCTTACACACTCCCTGGCAGGTCACGGCCTTGGAGAATGCAGGCCAGTCGGATTAAACGGGCATCCTAGCCCGCTTCAAATAACGCCATGGCCTCGACATGCGCGGTTTGCGGAAACATGTCGAGGATCCCGGCACGTTTTAGCCGGTAGCCCTGCTTGACCAACTCAACCGTGTCCCGCGCCAGCGTGGCCGGGTTGCAGGACACATACACCAGACGCTTGGCCTCAAGGGTCGCGAGCTTGCGCACAACCTCCAGGGCACCATCACGGGGTGGGTCCAAGAGTACCGCAGAAAAGCCCTGTTTGGCCCACTCCGCGTCAGTCAAAGGCTGGGATAAATCGGCCTGAAAAAACTGCACATTATGCAAATTGTTGCTGACGGCATTCTGCGCCGCCCGGTCCACCATGGTCTGCACGCCTTCTACCGCGACCACTTCACGCACCTGCCGGGCCAGCGGCAAAGCGAAGTTGCCCAGCCCGCAGAACAAATCCAGTACCCGCTCGTCGGGCTGTGGCGCCAGCCATTCCAGGGCCTGGGCGACCATCGCGGCGTTGACGCCGGCGTTGACCTGCACAAAATCCCCGGGCCGATAAGCCAGCTCCAAATCCCATTGTCCCAACGGATAACCCAACGCCGAATCCGTCTCGACCGGCTCCGGCTGACCCTCGCCATGCAGCCACAACTGCGCGTCATGGAAGGTGCAAAATTCTTGCAGGATCAGCAGGTCTGCCTCGGACAACGGCGCCATATGCCGCAGCAGCACGGCAATCGACGAGCCGCTGAACAACTCCACATGCCCCAGCGCCTGCGGTTTGCTCAGGCGGCGCAGCATGTTCGGCAAACGCTGCATGATCGGTTGCAAGGCTTGTACCAGCACGGGGCAATCATCGATGGCGACGATGTCCTGGCTGGCCACCGCGCGAAAACCCACTTCAAGTTTTTTCGCCTTGGCATCCCAGCGTACCGCCACGCGGGCGCGTCGGCGGTAGCCGAACTCCGGGCCACTCAAAGGTTCGGCCCACACCTGCGGTTCGACACCGGCGACGCGAGACAGTTGTTCGGCGAGCATGCGCTGTTTCAGGGCAAGTTGTTCGACGTGGGGCAAGTGCTGCACGCTGCAACCGCCGCAGCGGCCAAAATGGGCGCAGGGTGCCGGACGGCGCAGTTCGCTGGCCGTGAACACGCGCTCGGTGCGGGCCTCGACCACTTTGCCGTGGGCGCCCAATACACGTGCTTCGACCTCTTCGCCGGCGAGCGCGCCATTTACAAACCAGGTGCGGCCTTCAAAAAACACAATGCCGCGGCCGTCGTTGGCCAGGCGCTCAATGGTCAGGCGCTGCTTCTTGCCTACCGGAATTTGCGGGGCCCGGCTGCCGCCCGTCGGTTGAAAGCGCAGGCCTCTCTCGTGCTTGGCCATCAGTTGGGTTCGTCGAAAATGCCGGTCGACAAGTAACGGTCGCCTCGGTCACAGATGATCGCGACGATCACTGCGTTTTCCACTTCCTTGGACAAACGCAACATACCGGCCACGGCGCCGCCGGAGGACACGCCGCAGAAAATGCCTTCTTCACGCGCAAGGCGGCGGGTGGTGTCTTCGGCTTCGCGCTGGGCCATATCGATGATGCGGTCCACACGCGTCGCGTTGTAGATCTTCGGCAGGTACTCTTCGGGCCAACGGCGAATGCCTGGGATAGCCGCGCCTTCCATCGGCTGCAGGCCAACGATCTGGATCGCCGGGTTCTGCTCCTTGAGGTAGCGCGAGTTGCCCATGATGGTGCCGGTGGTGCCCATCGAGCTGACGAAATGGGTGATGGTGCCCTGGGTCTGACGCCAGATTTCCGGACCGGTGGTGGTGTAGTGCGCCTCCGGGTTATCACCGTTGGCAAATTGGTCGAGCACTACGCCACTGCCTTCGGCGGCCATGCGCTCGGCGAGGTCGCGGGCGCCTTCCATGCCTTCTTCCTGGGTGACCAGGATCAACTGGGCGCCGTAGGCGGTCATTGCCGCCTTGCGTTCGGCGCTGCCGTTGTCGGGCATGATCAATACCATCTTGTAACCCTTGATGGCCGCGGCCATGGCCAGGGCGATGCCGGTGTTACCCGAGGTGGCTTCGATCAGGGTGTCGCCGGGCTTGATCTGCCCGCGCAGTTCAGCGCGGGCAATCATCGACAGCGCCGGGCGGTCCTTGACGGACCCGGCCGGGTTGTTTCCTTCGAGCTTGAGCAACAGGGTATTGCTGGTTTCACCCGCCATGCGTTGCAAGCGGACCAGGGGCGTGTTGCCGACGCAATCGGCGATTGTAGGGTACTGCAAGGTCATGGCGTATTCGCAATCCAGACTGCGGGGGCGAACATCATACCGGGAAAGGCTGGCGGGCCATATCACGCAAAGTATGGTGCTTATGGCTTATAGGAATAAGCGAGTGGTGTGTGGCCTGTAAGGGCGCTATCGCGGGCAAGCCCGCTCCCACAGGTATCCGCGATCATTGTGGGAGCGGGCTTGCCTGCGAAGGCCGCACCTCGATGAACCGGCTACCCCAACTGCCCGTCGCCATGATTTTTACGAAACACCTCTTCTCCCATCGCAGCAATCTGCCCCTCAATAAGCGCCTCAAACGGTTTGAGCAATGCATCAAAAGACGCCGGCGCCTCCAGCACCTGCAATGCCTGCACAATCGCCTCCACCGTCGACAACGCACCTGGCCCGGGCGCCTTGCGCAGCCGGTAGCGGGACACCGCGCCCTCGGCCAGGGTCACTCGAGGCAAGGCCGCCAGTAGCGGATTGAGGTGCAACAATTTGCGCGCCTTGCGCCAGGTACCGTCAGGCACCACCAGCAGCATGGGTTCGTCAGTCGGGGTATAGGCCTGTAAAGGCTGCGCATCCTCAGCGGGAAACAACAACCGCGCCTGGTAGCCGGGCGGGTTCAATAAGGTCGGCAAACCCTCAAACACCTCGCCCACCACCAATTGCGCATTGTTCAACCCCAACGCTGCCAGCCGCGCGGTATTGAGCGCATGGTTGACCTCACTCGGGTGCTGCAACAGCAACACGCGGGTGCGGCTGTCGAGGCTGGGGATCAGCGCGCACAGGCAATGGGTGACAGGCCGCAGGCAGCGGGAGCATTGGGGTCGGGACATGGTTTCAGGCCTGGTTGAGCTGTGCTTTGAGTAAATCGCGGAAGGTCTGGATCAGCGGCTCGCGGCTACGGCCCCGGCGCATGATCATCGAAAATGGCGCCTGATAGCCGAAGGTCGCCGGCAGCAATACGCGCAGGTCGCCCTTGTCGGCCCAGGCCTGGGCGTAATGCTCGGGCAGGTAGCCGATGTAGGCGCCGGACAGCACCAGAATCAACTGAGCTTCCATACTTTCCACCGTTGCCGCGCTGTGTTTGAAGCCGTGGCGCGCCAGTTCAGCCTGGCTCCAGTAGCCGCGCCCGACCATGCGCTGCTGGGTGATCACTTGTTCGGGGATGCGCCGTTCGTTGAACAACGGATGGCGGGTGCTGCAATACAACCAGTGTTGCTCGCGGTACAGCGGCATGTAGATCAGCCCGCTCATGCGGTTGGAAAAGGCGCCAATGGCCAAATCCAGACGATTGTCCTGCACACCCAGTTGCAGTTCGTAAGGGCTCATCACCGAGAGGTGCAAGTGCACGGCCGGGTGTTCCTGGCTGTAGGCGCCGATCACCTCAGCGAACGGCAGCGCCTTGTCGCTGACGGTGGAGTCGAGCACGCCCAGCTTCAGTGTGCCGCGCAACTCGCCTTTGAGCGCTGCTGCGTATTGCTCGAAGCCTTCCAATTCGCCCAAGAGGCGCAGGGTTTCCTGATGGAACAGCTCGCCCTTGCTGGTCAGGCTGAACCCGCCGCGCCCGCGATGGCACAGCACCAGGCCCAACGCCGACTCCAGCTGGCTCATATAAGTGCTGATGGCCGACGTCGACAGGTTGAGTTCGTGCTGGGCGTTGGCAAACCCCTGGTGGCGCACGACGCTGACGAAGATGCGCAGGAGTTTCAGGTCGGGCAAGGCGTTGGCCATGGGTTCTCCAGAAGCAAACATAAAACCTGTGGGAGCGGGCTTGCTCGCGAATGCGGTGGATCAGTCGAACCATCCGTGACTGACACACCGTATTCGCGAGCAAGCCCGCTCCCACATTTGAACCGAGTTTACCCCAGGCATTAGTTTAGAAAAATCTGAACTAAGTATTTGCCCCTGCCGATTCTTCCCGCCCTGGGCTTTTCGCAGAATCGGCCCCTAATAAACAAAACAACGATGAGGCAATCCCGTGGACAAGATTTTTCACCAACCACTGGGCGGCAACGAAATGCCGCGCTTCGCCGGCATCGCCACCATGATGCGACTTCCCCACCTGCAAACGGCCAAAGGCCTGGATGCCGCCTTTGTCGGCGTGCCCCTGGACATCGGCACCTCGCTGCGCGCCGGCACCCGTTTCGGGCCGCGGGAAATCCGCGCCGAATCGGTGATGATCCGCCCTTACAACATGGCCACCGGCGCCGCACCGTTCGACTCCCTGTCGGTTGCCGACATCGGCGACGTGGCGATCAACACCTTCAACCTGCTCGACGCTGTGCGCATCATCGAAGAAGCCTACGATGAGATCCTCGAGCACAACGTGATCCCGATGACCCTGGGCGGCGACCACACCATCACCCTGCCGATCCTGCGGGCGATCCACAAGAAACACGGCAAGGTCGGGCTGGTGCACATCGATGCCCACGCTGACGTCAACGATCACATGTTCGGCGAGAAAATCGCCCACGGCACCACCTTCCGCCGCGCGGTGGAAGAAGGCCTGCTCGATTGCGATCGCGTCGTACAAATCGGCCTGCGCGCCCAGGGCTACACCGCCGAAGACTTCAACTGGAGCCGCAAACAGGGCTTCCGTGTGGTCCAGGCTGAAGAATGCTGGCACCACTCGCTCGCGCCATTGATGGCCGAAGTGCGTGAAAAAGTCGGCGGCGGCCCGGTGTACCTGAGCTTCGACATCGACGGCATCGACCCGGCCTGGGCACCGGGCACCGGCACGCCGGAAATCGGCGGGCTGACCACTATCCAGGCGATCGAGATCATCCGTGGTTGCCAGGGCCTCGACCTGATTGGTTGCGATCTGGTAGAAGTTTCGCCGCCTTACGACACCACCGGCAACACCTCGCTGCTCGGCGCCAACCTGCTGTACGAGATGCTGTGTGTACTGCCCGGCGTGGCGCATCGCTGATGAGCACGCACGAGGTGCTGCAGGCCGCGGCCGACCTGGTCTCGGCCTTCGCCCGCAATGACCGCGCCGCCTACTTCGGCGCGTTCACGGCCGAAGCCAGCTTTGTGTTCTACACCCTCCCCCAGCCGCTGCTCAGCCGCGATGCCTACCAGGCGTTGTGGGACAGCTGGCGCCAGGACGAGGGGTTTGAGGTGCTGTCCTGCACTTCAAGCAACGCCTTTGTCAGCCTGCAAGGTGATGTGGCGATTTTTATGCATGACGTGGCCACCGAGCTGCGCATGAACGGGGAGCAATTTTTTAGCCAGGAACGCGAGACCATTGTCTTCACACGACAAGGGTCTGGCACACAACAAAAACAAGGCCTGTGGCTGGCCTGTCACGAACATTTGTCCGCTATGCCGGAAGGGCTGCCGCCCCCTTAGCCAATGTGATCGGAGCTGATCATGAATAATAAAAACAACGATAAAAGTATTCGAACGATAGAAACCAACGGGGTCGAGCAGATCCCGGACCACGAACGTACTGCCGGGCCCAAGGATCTGTTCCGACTGATCTTCGGCGGTGCCAACACCTTTGCCACCGCCGTGCTGGGTTCGTTTCCGGTGCTGTTCGGTTTGTCGTTCCAGGCCGGCGTCTGGGCGATTGTGCTGGGCGTGCTGGTGGGCGCGCTGATCCTGGCGCCGATGGGCCTGTTCGGGCCGATCAATGGCACCAACAATGCCGTGTCGTCCGGTGCGCACTTTGGTGTGCACGGGCGGATTGTCGGCTCGTTTCTGTCGCTGCTGACGGCGATTGCCTTCTTCTCACTGTCGGTGTGGAGTTCAGGCGATGCGTTGGTCGGCGGTGCGAAACGGCTGATCGGCCTGCCGGAAACCGACCTGACGCTGGGCCTGGCCTACGGCCTGTTCGCCCTGCTTGTGCTCACCGTGTGCATCTATGGCTTTCGCTTCATGCTGTGGGTCAACCGCATCGCGGTGTGGGCGGCGAGCCTGCTGTTCCTGCTGGGCATCTTCGCGTTTGCCCCGGCCTTCGACAGCCACTTCGCCGGCACCGTCGGCCTCGGCCAGACCGGCTTTTGGGCGGCCTTTATCGGTGCTGCGCTGGTGGCCATGAGCAATCCGATTTCCTTCGGCGCATTCCTCGGTGACTGGTCGCGCTACATCCCGCGTGAGACGCCGAAAATGCGCATCATGCTGGCGGTCGTACTGGCTCAGATCGCTACGTTGATCCCGTTTCTGTTCGGCCTGGCCACCGCGACCATCGTGGCGATCAAGGCACCGGACTACATTGCGGCGAACAACTACGTCGGCGGTTTGCTGGCGGTGGCGCCCACCTGGTTCTTCCTGCCGGTGTGCCTGATCGCGGTGATCGGCGGCATGTCCACTGGCACCACCTCGCTGTATGGCACCGGCCTGGACATGTCCAGCGTGTTTCCGCGCCTGCTGTCACGGGTCAAGGCCACGCTGCTGATCGGCGTGATGTCGATTGCCTTCATCTTTATCGGACGTTTCGCCGCCAACCTGGTGCAGAGCGTGTCGACTTTCGCCGTGCTGATCATCACCTGCACCACGCCCTGGATGGTGATGATGATCATCGGCCTGATTGTGCGCCGCGGCTTCTACTGCCCGGACGACTTGCAGGTATTCACTCGCGGTGAAACCGGCGGGCGCTACTGGTTCAGCCATGGCTGGAACTGGCGCGGGCTGGGGGCCTGGATCCCGAGTGCGCTGGTGGGTTTGTGCTTCGTCAATTTGCCGGGGCAGTTTGTCGGGCCGCTGGGCAACCTGGCCGACGGCATCGATATCAGCCTGCCGGTGACGCTGGGGCTGGCCTCGGTGGTGTACCTGAGTTTGCTTCGCCTGTTCCCGGAACCAGCGGCTGTTTATGGCCCCCAGGGGCCGCTTCGCAGCCCAACGGGAACAAGTTCCCTCGCCACAAAAAGCGCCTCAATAGCCTAAAAAAATAATCGGAGACCCGCCGTCATGGCTTTGGATTTATTCGTCGTACTCATCTACGCCGCCGGCATGCTCGTGCTCGGCTATTACGGCATGCGCCGCGCCAAGACCCACGAAGACTACCTCGTAGCAGGCCGCAATCTGGGCCCATCGCTGTACATGGGCACCATGGCCGCCACGGTATTGGGCGGTGCATCCACCGTCGGCACCGTGCGCCTGGGTTATGTGCACGGCATCTCGGGCTTCTGGCTGTGTGCTGCGCTGGGCGCCGGGATCATCGCGTTGAACCTGTTCCTGGCCAAACCGCTGCTCAAGCTTAAGATCTTCACCGTCACCCAGGTCTTGGAAAAACGCTACAACCCCATGGCCCGCCAAGCGAGCGCGGTGATCATGCTGGCCTACGCGTTAATGATCGGCGTGACCTCGATTCTGGCCATCGGCACCGTGCTGCAAGTGCTGTTCGGCCTGCCGTTCTGGGTCTCGGTGCTGCTGGGCGGTGGCGTGGTGGTGGTGTATTCGACCATCGGCGGCATGTGGTCGCTGACGCTTACCGACATTGTGCAATTTGTGATCAAGACCGTCGGCCTGATGTTTATCCTGCTGCCGATCTGCCTGTACCGCGTCGGCGGCTGGGACCAACTGGTGGCCAAGCTGCCGGCGTCGAACTTCAGCTTCACCGAAATCGGCTGGGACACGATCATCACCTACTTCATGATCTACTTTTTCGGCATCCTCATCGGTCAGGACATCTGGCAACGGGTGTTCACTGCCCGCGACGAAAAGGTCGCGCAGTACGCAGGCACGTTCGCCGGCTTCTACTGCATTCTTTACGGCCTGGCCTGCGCGCTGATCGGCATGGCCGCTCATGTGCTGTTGCCGAATCTGGATAACGTCAACAATGCCTTCGCCGCGATCGTCAAAGCGTCGTTGCCGGACGGCATTCGCGGGCTGGTGATCGCCGCGGCACTGGCCGCGATGATGTCTACCGCCAGCGCCGGTTTGCTCGCCGCCTCCACCGTATTGACCGAAGACCTGCTGCCGCGTTTGCGCGGTGGCAAGCAATCGAGCCTGAACATCAACCGCTTGTTCACGATGCTGACGGGCATTGCCGTGCTGGGTATCGCCCTGGTGGTCAACGATGTGATCAGCGCCCTGACCCTCGCCTACAACTTGTTGGTGGGTGGCATGCTGATCCCGCTGATGGGGGCGATTTTCTGGAAGCGGGCGACGACCTCGGGGGCGATCGCGTCCATGGCCCTGGGCTTTGTGACGGCACTGGTGTTCATGTTCAAGGATGGCTTGGACGCGAACACGCCGATCTACTACAGCCTGGCGGTTGGATTGGTGAGTTTTGTAGGCGTGAGTCTGTTGTCGCGGCGCCCGCAGGCTGCGGCGGCCAGGGCAATTTAAGGCAGCACAGGCATCAGAGCGGTTTCTTCAGCGGGTGCGACGTCGGATGTCGCACCCGTTTTTTTTTGCCTGCCACACACAACTGTGGGAGCGAGCTTGCTTACGAAGGTGGTGTATCAGCCAACATTTGCGTTGACTGACAGACCGCCTTCGCGAGCAAGCTCGCTCCCACCTGTTGAATCCTGTTGGAACCCGGGCTTATCTGCGACGGGGCCGGCGCTGCTCGTCATCCGTGCGAATCGGCACCGGTTGCAGCGGAGGCTCAATCAGTCCGAGCGCGACGCCAACGTCATGGAGCCAGTTTTGGATTTTCTCTTTCATGGTTGCCCCCTTTGCGGGTAATGCGGGTCGGCGCGAGTTTTGTCGCCTTTTCCTACAGTGATAGTAGTACTAAGTCCTACGTAATGCTTGAACGAAACCACAACGAACTATTACTGAATTGATTCAAATCCTGACGGATCGTTCAAGCAATCGCGCGCGTGTCCTGCAATAACTCGGCTTTGCCTTCCTGCTGCAGGTCAATCCATGCATTGAGGTTAGCGCCGAGCATACCCTTTCGCCACATCAGCCAGGTCGTTGCAGTAGCAAAAGGCCCCGTCAGGGGATGAACGGACACGCTGTCCTTGCCTGGCAGGCTTTCCAGCATGGATTCAGACATCAATGCCACACCGGAACCGGCAATCACGCAGGCGAGCATACCCTGATAGGACTCAATCTCGATGGCCCGGCCCATGGCCACGCGCTCGTGGGAAAACCAGGTCTCCAGCCGCGTGCGGTACGCGCAACTGCGGCGAAAGGTGAACACCGAGCGCCCCGCTACATCCTGCGGCCCACGCACGGGCGGGTGATCAGCCTCGCAGATCAACACCAGGCGCTCTTCGCACAGTGGCACACCGTCCAAGGTGGCGATGGTCAGCGGGCCATCGACCAATGCCGCATCCAGACGCCCAGTGATCAGGCCTTCCAACAGTTCACCGCTGGGCGCCGACTGCACCTGCAGGTTCACCATCGGATAAGCCTTGTGATAGCGCGCCAACAACCTCGGCAAATGAATCGCGGCAGTGCTGTACATGCTGCCCAACACAAAATCGCCGGCCGGTTGCCCGCCCTGGACGGCGCCGTGGGCTTCATCGTGTAACGCAATCAGGCGAGTGCTGTAGTCCAGCAGCACTTTGCCGGCGGGAGAAAGCTGCAAGCGTTGACGCTCGCGCACAAACAGCTCCACGCCCAGCTGCTCTTCCATTTGCTTGAGCCGTGTCGACAGGTTCGACGGCACACGGTGCAGGCGCTCGGCCGCGCGGGTGATGGAGCCCTCTTCTGCCACGGCCTGGAAAATCCGCAATTGACTGAACTCCATACCTTTCTCCAAAACTGAACAAGTTACTCACTATTATTCATTTTTACAGAAAGTCAATTCGCTTTAGCCTGAAGGTCTTCGCGTGCTTGCAGGAAACCAGAACATGTCGCCGCTGATTCGCTTACTCGCCAGCTTTGTCGCCCTGATGATGGCCATGGGCATTGGACGCTTCGCCCTCACACCGCAGATGCCGCATCTGCTGAGCGAAGGGCAGATCGACCTGACCGGCGCAGGCCTGATCGCCGCCGCCAATTACCTGGGCTACTTCGTTGGCGCGGTGGATTCGATCTTCGCCCGCAGCCACCACCACGTGCGGGGGCGGATGTACGGCGGGTTGTGGCTGTGCGTACTGCTGACGCTGGCGTCGTATTGGGCGCAAGGGTTTTGGCCGCACCTGCTGCTGCGCTTCGGCACGGGTGTCGCGAGTGCCTGGGCGTTGGTGATGATCACCAGTTTGAGCCAACCGCTGGCAATTGCCGCCGGCCGTCCACGCTTGGGAGCCCTGGTATTCGCCGGGCCAGGGCTGGGGATTTTGCTCACCGGTCTGCTGGCTTTGGGCTCTAACCTGCTGGGACAAAGCTCGGCCACGCTGTGGCTGGTGTATGGCGTGGTGGCGTTGGTCATGCTGCTGGCAATCCTGCCGTTCTTGCCTCAGCCGATGCCCGCCGTCGCACACACTGCCAGTGCAGGCAGCAATCAAAGCATTGCGCACCTGTGCTGGATCTACTTTCTGTACGGTCTGGGCTACATCATCCCGGCGACCTTTCTGTCGCAGATGGCCAGCGCGCAATTCAACGGCGCCTGGCAGGCGGATCTGTTCTGGCCATGCTTTGGTCTGGCGGCTGCCGTTGGCGTGGTCGGGGTGAGCTTGCGCCGCAATAACACGCACACCACCCGCCGCTGGCTGATGACCACCTTGTGGCTGCAAGCGACCGGCGTGTTTGCCTGCTTGCTGGGCAACGGCTGGGGCCTGGCGCTGGGCGTTTTGCTGTGCGGTACGCCGTTCCTGGCGTGCATGATGCTGGTGATGCAACGCCTGCGTGAGGTCGCGCCCCACGGCTATCAGCGCAGCACCGGGCTGCTGACCGCCAGCTTCGCCATCGGTCAATTGAGCGGCCCGCTGCTGGCCTCGGTGAGCAGCCACCTGAGTGGCGGCCTGCAACCGGCTCTGGTGATTGCCGGCGCAGGCCTGCTGGTGGCCGGCGCGCTGCTGCTGCGCCCTACTGTCTCACTCAGCCAGCCACCAGTGGCGCCGGTACGCGAACCTGTTCTCGGCGCGCCAGCACCAGGAAAAACAGCCCACCCAGCAAGCACCCGGTAAACCAGGCGAAGTTGGCCATGCCCTGCAACGCCGGGGTGAAGGTGATCGCAACGCCCGCCAGCGTCGCGGGCACCAAGGCTTTGACCGCGGTCCAGTTCACGCCGCCGTCGAAGTAATAGCGCCCGCTGGGGCTGTCATCGAACAACGCGTCCACATCGATCTTCTGTTTTTTGATCAGGTAGAAGTCCACCAACAGGATGCCGAACAACGGCCCGATACACGCCGCGAGGATGTCCAGCGTGTAGTGAATCATCAGCGGGTTGTTGAACAGGTTCCACGGGGTGATGAAGATCGACGCCACCGCCGCAATCATCCCACCGGCGCGCCAGCTGATTTTGCTCGGCGCGACGTTGGCAAAATCAAACGCCGGCGAGACGAAGTTGGCGACGATATTGATGCCGATGGTGGCGGTCACGAAGGCAAACGCGCCGAGCAGCACGGCCATGCTGTTGTCGATACGCGAAACGGTGGCAATCGGGTCATGCAGCATTTCGCCAAACACCGGCAAGGTGCCCGAAACGATAACGACGGTGACCAGTGAGAACGCCAGGAAATTCACCGGCAGCCCCCAGAAATTACCGCGACGCACGTCGTGCATGCTGCGGCAGTAGCGGCTGAAATCGCCGAAATTCAGCGTTGGCCCGGAGAAGTAGGACACTACCAGCGCCGTCGCCACGATCACCTGCCCAAAAGTCTGCCAGCCCGAGAGGGATTTTTCCGCCAGGGTAAAGCTGATATTCGCCCAGCCGGCCTTCCACACAATCCAGCCGGCCAGGGCAAACATCACCGCGTAGACCACCGGCCCCGCCCAGTCGATAAAGCGCCGGATGGATTCCATGCCCGCCCAAAATACGGCGGCTTGCAATACCCATAAGCTGAGGAAACTGAACCAGCCCAAGTAGGACAGGCCTGCAAAATGCGGCTCTGCATATACCGCAATCTGCGGGAAAAAACGCAGCACCACGATGATCAGGGCACTTGAGGCCAGATACGTTTGAATCCCGTACCAGGCCACCGCGATCAGGCCGCGAATCACCGCCGGAATATTTGCTCCGAACACGCCAAAGGCCAGCCGGCAGATGACCGGATACGGCACCGCCGCTTGCTGGCTCGGCTTGGCGACAAGGTTGGCAATCAACTGCACGATACAAATACCCGCCAGCAAGGCGATCAGCACCTGCCAACTGGCCAGCCCAAGCGCGAACAAGCTGGCGGCAAACACGTAGCCGCCGACGCTGTGCACGTCACTCATCCAGAAGGCGAAGATGTTGTACCAGGTCCACTTTTGCGGCAGCGGGCCCAGGTCCTGGTTGTACAGGCGCGGGCTGTAGCCTTTGGGCAATTGTTCGGTCATCGCTTGGCTCCTCGAAATACCGGCCTGCGCTGCCGTAACGGTGTGCATACGGGAGGCGGCCTGGTTTGTATACGAGGTGTTCAGCAGAATGCGTGCCAATGGCACACAATCCCTCTGGAACGGTGCTCCAAAGGGATTCAGGAAGCGCTAAAGGATGGGGCTTCGCTCAGCAACGGTGCACGTGGATCCTGTACACAATCAGCGTTGCACCCGATGTGCACACAGGTACCCGACCGTGCAGCAAATGGCAGTCAGGACGGTACCCCAAGCCATATCCATGAGCGCCAATTCAGCGGACCAGCCCTGCAGCGTCGCCCAATTGCTCAGGTCATACGTGCCGTAGGCCACCAGACCAAGCAGGGCTCCCAACCGCGCTGCGCGCTGCCAACTGCCGCTCGGCAGGACCACAAACACCACACACCCGATGGCATACAGCAGGTAGAACACCACGGCGGGGAACAGGCGCGGCTGATCGAGCATCAGCGAGCCAAGCAGGGATTTGTAGGTCGGGCCCATGAGGACGCCGAGCCAGAGGCCGTCGAGCACCAGAAACGCAAGCAAGGTGCCGAGGTAAGCGAACAGGGTTTTCTTGGACATTGAAGCGACCTCTGCTGGAGCTGGCTTGCCAGCGCTGGCATCCCTCAGGACACCACGAAAACCACTGGCCTCGTCGCCGGCGAGCCGGCTCCTACAGAAGAACAAAGCGCACTCAGCTTAGTTCAATGCGATCCGCGTGAATCACAATCTGACCTTGCTTGTAGAGCGCACCAATGGCCTTTTTGAAGTTGCCTTTGCTGACACCGAACAAGTTGCTGATCACCGCCGGGTCGCTTTTGTCGCTGACCGGCAGAGTGCCGTTGTTTTCACGCAACTTGGCAAGAATCTTCGAGTTCAGGCTGGAGGCCGCTTCCTGCCCAACCGGCTGCAGGCTCAGGCTGATGTTGCCATCGGCGCGAATCTCTTTGATAAAGCCTTTCTCTTCCTTGCCCGGGCGCAGGAACTTGAACACTTCGTTTTTGTGGATAAGGCCCCAGTGCTTGTTGTTGATGATTGCCTTGAAGCCCATGTCGGTGGCTTCGGCCACCAGCAAGTCGACTTCCTGGCCCACCTGGTAGTTGGCCGGCGTCTTGTCCAGGTAGCGATCCAGCCGCGCGGTGGCGGTGATGCGCTTAGTGTGCTTGTCGAGGTAGACGTGCACCACGCAGTATTCGCCGGCGGTCAGCTGACGTTTTTCTTCTGAATACGGAAGTAACAGATCCTTGGGCAAACCCCAATCGAGGAATACACCAATGCTGTTGACTTCGACGACTTTCAAACTGGCGAATTCGCCGACTTGAACTTTCGGCTTTTCAGTCGTTGCGATAAGTTTGTCGTCGCTGTCCAAGTAAATGAAAACGTTAAGCCAGTCTTCATCTTCACTGGGAATATCTTTCGGGATATACCGATTAGGCAAGAGGATTTCGCCATCTTGCGCACCGTCCAGGTACAAACCAAAGTTAGTGTGTTTTACCACTTGCAAGCTGTTGTAGCGCCCGACTAAAGCCATTTCCAAATACCCTCGTTACGTGGGCGGCATTCTACCCGAGTTGCGCCCGGCACGCGCGCGCACCTGAAAAATCGCGGGCTGGCTTGGCGTTCCAGTGGCACCGCCCCACTCGTCAGATCAAATCCTTGAATTTTGCCGCCAGCCAGGCACTGATCCCTCAAGTGGTTTCGAATTAAAACAGTAAGTTAGGCGACTATTTCACCGACAAACTTCGATAATTACCGCCTGACCCAACAATTCCCAGGGGATATTTGCCAAGCAATTGTCAAGTATTTCCTGTACGATGCCTGGCCAAGTTAATTTTCTACAGGTTAGTGGCCGCCATGCGCGTAAAAGCATCCAACAGCAAAGCAAAGCCAGCTCCAGCCGTTGAAACCAGCGAATCGATCAACAGCCAGATTGCTGCGTTCCTCAAGTCCGGCGGCGAAATCCAGCAAATTGCCAAGGGCGTCAGCGGCCAGACTTTCGGCCCGTCCAAGCAAATCAGCCTGGGCAAAAAGTAAAACCCGCGCAACATCCGCCCGCGTTGCACCTAGTCCCTAAGCGTCTTGCCCTCAAGGCGCCAGGACTAGAGCTCGAAATACCCTCTGTGCATCACCCTGCAGTGCGCTAATCGACGAACGGGCCTCACCTTCAGGCGTTCGCCGGTATGCTTGCACACGTCTAGTACGGGCATCTGCCCGATTTCCTCTGTCACTGCTCCTCGCTTTTCATGGAGTGAAGCATGCTCAAGCCCTGCTTTTTTCTGATAACTGCCCTTGCGGCAACCCCTTTAGCGCAAGCGCAGGTTTTCCAGCGTGAACTGGGCGATTTCGACCTGAAACTGGGCACGACGCCAAGCCGCAGCATGGCCCAAGGCCTGGTAAAGCCGACTGCCCCCGGCAGCGACTCATTTCACGGCGGGCTGGACCTGAGCCATGACAGCGGCCTGTATATCGGCCAGTTCTCACCGAATATGGGGCTGTCGTCGGCCAATAACCTTGAAGTCGATTCCTACCTGGGTTTCAAACGTCCCTTCGACAAAACGCTGGGTTACGAAGTCGGCTTGATTCACTACAGCTACCCCAAGCTCAGCCCTCTGGACAGCCAGGAGTTCTACGGCGGCCTGAACCTGCTGGGCAATCGCTTCGGCGTCTCCTTCAGCAACGACCCTGATCGCCAGGACAGCACGTTGTTCGCCGACCTCGGCGGCACGCAGCCTTTCGGCATCGGCGTCAGCGTGAAGTACACCACCCATCAGTTGGGCACCCCTGCCTCGGTGGAAGGCGGCTCGATCAGCAGCTTCAGCGATTGGTCGGTGCAGTTCTCCCGTGCGTGGAAAGGCATCGACCTGGACCTGATCTACAGCGATTCGAGCCTCAGCGGTGGCGACTGCTCAGCCTACTCCGGACACAATTCGCAATGCGACGGCCTGTTGACCTTGAAGGCGGCGCGGTCGTTTTATTGACGGGCTGAACTGTCGCACCTCGCTCAGGTTCACATGCATTAACCTTCTCTGCGCAAGGACTCGCCCATGCTGCGTCGGCTTAAATTACTGGTGGTATTGCTGACCCTGAGCCTGGTGCTCGCCGGCTGCAATCGCGTGGGCCTTGCCTACCGCAATCTGGACGTCATTATTCCCTGGACCCTCAACGACTACCTGGACATGAACGCCGGGCAGAAGAGCTGGTTCAACGACACACTCAAGGACCACCTGGCCTGGCATTGCACCACTCAATTGCCGGGCTACCTGGACTGGCTTGATCGCCTGCAACAGATGGTCGACAACAATCAGGTCACCGACGCCGCACTGCAAACCCGTACCGTCGAGGCCAAACAGGCGATAGCCGAGGTGGCGCGGGAAATCACGCCGTCAGCCATCCAACTGCTGCAAGGGTTGGATGACCAGCAGGTCAAGGAAATGAGCGACGCCCTGGCCAAGGACCTGCGCAAGCGCCAGGACGAATACCTCAAGCCGCCCTTGGCGCAGCAGATCAAGGAGCGCGCGCAACGCATGAGCAAACGCCTGGACGCCTGGATCGGCCCGCTCAGTGCCAGCCAGCAGAACCGTGTGACGGCCTGGTCTACCGCTTTGGGCGAACAGAATCAGGAATGGATCGGCAACCGCGCCCGCTGGCAGGCGCAATTCATCGCTGCGGTGCAGCAGCGCAAAAGCGCGGACTTCCCGCAGAAGATGCAGCAATTATTGGTGGATCGCGAAAGTCTGTGGACCCCGGAATACAAGGCTGCCTATGCGCGGACGGAAACGGCGGCGCGCAGTCTGATTGTCGACCTGATGGCGGAAAGTACGCCGCAGCAGCGCATGAAACTGACGCAAAAAATTGACGGTGTGCGCAGCGATTTCAAAGCCCTCAAATGCCTGAAGGCTACCGCCAACTGAGGTTGGCAAGGGGGACAAGTCCCCCTCACTCAATTGATCGGCGGATTGCCTGTCAGGCAATTTGCGCCTTCGACGCCACTTCATCAAACGTCGCCGGCTCCAGCGCATCCGGCTGGTCATCGAGCACCTGACGCGGGTGGTCATTGCCGGGGATAGAGCTGTCAATCAGCGCCAGCAGTTGCGCGCCGCGCGCGGTCAGGATGAAGTTCTCACCGTTTCCGCCCTCTTCTTCTGGCCGCGACTCAATAAACCCGCGCTTGAACAGCAGCGCCTCATAATCTGCGGCGGTCTTTTTCAGCGTGTCCAGGTTACCGGTGGCTTCACCCGCCGTGGCCTTCTCGGCAGCTTCCTGCTCGGCATACTTGCGCGGGGCAAAGCTGCCTTCGCCGTTCTGCACTTCATGCAGCAGACGTTCGATCAAATCCCAATTGTAAGTCGTCATCCTGATTCCTCCTGCAGGCCGGTAGGAAAGTAGCCCGTCTACAGGTGTGACATGCCCCGTCACTGGCCGTTCAGCTGGATAGACCGCCGTCATTTCTCTGAACTTTCCAGACGTTCGCCACCTCAACTGAACACACTGCCAAGGAGGTCCGACCATGAAAACCCTGATGAACCTGGCCATCGCCGCCACGCTGCTGACTGCCCTGCCCGCTTGGGCCTGTACACCTGAAGAAGCCACGGCAAAACGTGAGCAACTGGCGCAGGAGGTGACCAGGCTCACCCAGCAGAACCCCGCCAAAGCCAAGGAAATGAATGCAGAGCTGCAGAAAATGGATATGGACACAACCTCTGCCGACCTGCCAGACAAATGCCAATTGATCGATCAGCGCCTTAAAGACCTGGATAAAGCAGCCGCCGAGACAAAAAACTGAAGCCCAAAAAAAACCGGACATCGTCCGGTTTTTTTATATCGGTGCAGCCTTATTCGGCAGCCGGCGCTTCTGGCTTGCGGCGCTTGAGCGGCGCCATGCCGTCCTTGCTGACGAGCGACAGGTTGTCGGTCTTCGGCCGGTTGGCAATTTTGCGCTTGGTCGGCGACTTGGCACCGGCTTTCTTCTTGTCGCCCTTGGCGTCGACTTTTTTCTTCTTCACGCCAACCGCTTTGCCCGACGCCTTGACCTTCTTCGGCCCGGTGTAGGTGCCTTTGACTTCCTTGATGGTGCGGCGCTCGAACGACTGCTTGAGGTAGCGCTCGATGCTCGACATCAGGTTCCAGTCGCCATGGCAGATCAGCGAGATTGCCAGGCCATCATTGCCGGCACGCCCGGTACGACCGATACGGTGCACGTATTCGTCGCCGCTGCGCGGCATGTCGAAGTTGATGACCATGTCCAGGCCGTCCACGTCCAGACCGCGCGCAGCCACGTCGGTGGCCACCAGGATCTTCACGCCGCCAGCCTTCAGGCGGTCGATGGCCAGCTTGCGGTCCTTCTGGTCTTTCTCACCGTGCAGTACGAACGCTTTGTAATCCTGTGCCACCAGGCGACCGTAGATACGGTCCGCCGCAGCCCGGGTGTTGGTGAACACGATGGCCTTCTGATAGGTCTCGTTGGCCAACAGCCAGTTGAGGATCTGTTCTTTGTGCACGTTGTGGTCGGCGGTAACGATCTGCTGACGCGTGGTGGCGTTCAGGTCGCTGACGTTGTTGACCTGCAAGTGCTCAGGGTTGTTCAAGACCTTGGCGACCATGTCACGCAGGGTCGAGCCGCCGGTGGTGGCGGAGAACAGCATGGTCTGCTGGCGATTGACGCATTCGGCCACCAGGCGCTGCACGTCATCGGCAAAGCCCATGTCGAGCATACGGTCGGCTTCGTCGAGCACCAGCACTTCAACTTCCTTGAGGTCGAGGTTGCCGGCGTTGAGTTGCTCGATCATGCGGCCTGGGGTGCCGATCAGAATGTCCGGAACCTTGCGCAGCATGGCGGCCTGAACCTTGAAGTCTTCGCCACCGGTGATCAGGCCGGATTTGATGAAGGTGAACTGCGAAAAGCGCTCGACTTCTTTCAAGGTCTGCTGGGCCAGCTCGCGGGTCGGCAGCAGGATCAGGGTTTTGATGCTGACGCGGACTTTGGCCGGGCCAATCAGTCGGTGCAGAATCGGCAGGACGAAAGCGGCGGTTTTGCCACTCCCGGTTTGAGCCGTCACCCGCAGGTCACGCCCTTGGAGCGCGAGCGGGATGGCCGCTGCTTGCACAGGCGTAGGCTCGACAAATTTAAGCTCGGCCACGGCTTTGAGCAGGCGTTCGTGCAGGGCGAATTGGGAAAACACGGGTGCTACCTCGAAGAAATACAAAATATCAGCTGCATAGGGTAACGGTTTCGGGCGTCCAAACCGAGTTTCTTTACGCGAACGGGGCTAATCAGCTGCTTTTTTGTCAGCTCATTTGTCTACAACGTCAACTTTGTCGCACTTAAATGCTCTAATCGGCCCGTGTTGTCTTACAGAAGAATCGGTTTCACCCATGGATATCAAACAGTTCTGGCTCAACGTCCAAGACCTTTGGGGCGCCCTCGATCAACACCCGCTGCTGCATGCGAGCCTGGGTTTGCTGGTGTTGCTGGTAGTCGCCCTGCTGCTCGGCCGGGTCGCGCGCTACCTCATCCTCCACGCCGTCAAATTGCTCGGCCGGCAACCGGCGCTGCACTGGCTTAATGATCTGCGGCACAACAAAGTCTTCCACCGCCTGGCACAGATGACGCCGTCCCTGGTGATTCAGTTCGGCCTGTATCTGGTGCCGGACCTGAGCAAAACCGCCACGCTGTTTATCGGCAACGTCGCCCTGGCATTCACCATCCTGTTCATGACACTGGCCGTGAGCGCCCTGCTCAATGCGCTGCTGGATATCTACGCACGTACCGAACATGCCCGCACCCGCTCGATCAAGGGCTATGTGCAATTGGCGAAAATGGTGCTGTTCGTGTTCGCCGCAATCATTATTGTCGCCACGTTGATCGACCGTTCGCCGCTGTTGCTGCTGTCGGGGTTGGGTGCGATGTCGGCGGTGATTCTGTTGGTGTACAAGGACACGCTGCTCTCGTTCGTCGCCAGTGTGCAATTGACCAGCAACGACATGCTGCGGGTCGGCGACTGGATCGAGATGCCTCAGGTCGGCGCCGACGGTGATGTAGTGGACATCACGCTGCACACGGTCAAGGTGCAGAATTTCGACAAAACCATCGTCTCCATTCCTACCTGGCGCTTGATGTCAGAGTCGTTCAAGAACTGGCGCGGCATGCAGGCGTCCGGCGGTCGCCGCATCAAGCGCAGCCTGTACCTCGACGCCAGCGGCGTGCGTTTTTTGCGTGACGATGAAGAAGTGCGCATGACCCAGGTGCACTTGCTCACCGACTACATCAGCCGCAAGCAGGCTGAGCTCAAGGCGTGGAACGAGGCCCAGGGCAATAGCGCGCAACTCTCTGCCAACCGCCGCCGCATGACCAACCTGGGCACCTTCCGCGCCTATGCCCTGGCCTACCTGAAAAGCCACCCGGACATTCAGCCGAACATGACCTGCATGGTGCGCCAGATGCAAACCACCGCTCAGGGCGTGCCGCTGGAAATCTACTGCTTCACGCGCACCACGGCGTGGGCGGATTACGAGCGCATCCAGGGGGATATTTTTGATTACCTGCTGGCGGTGCTGCCGGAGTTCGGTTTGAGCCTGTATCAGCAGCCAAGTGGCAATGACTTGCGCGCGGGTGTGTTGCCGGCGGTATTGGGGGCCAGTCATTTACCGCCCCTGGAACACAGGGCGGTATAACACCAACGATCTTCTGTGGGAGCGGGCTTGCTCGCGAACGCGGAGAATCAGTCAACCGATCACTGACTGACCTACCGCCTTCGCGAGCAAGCCCGCTCCCACAAAGGGATTCAAGATTGGGCTAACTCTTTACGTACGCCCAACCGGCTGATCCACACCGCCGCCAAAATCACCAACCCGCCCAAGGCCAGCCGCCCCAGCGGTTCATGCTGGTTCCAGATCAGCAAGTTCAGCAGCAACCCCACCGGCACATGCAGGTTGTTCATCACCGCCAGGGTGCCGCCGTTGACCAGGCAAGCGCCCTTGTTCCACCAGTACATGCCCAACGCGGTGCTGACCAACCCGAGGAACACCAGCACGCCCCATTGCAGGGGCGCCTGCGGCAGGAAGTCGGCCTTGCCGAACAGCAGGAATGCCGGCAACACCACGATCAAGGCGCCCAGGTAGAAGTAGCCGAAACGTCGGTAATGCGGCAGGTCGCTTGGATAACGCGCTACCAGATGTTTGTACATCACCTGCCCGGCGGCGTAGGTGAAGTTGGCCAGTTGCAACAGCAAAAAGCCGCCGAGGAAGTGCGGCGTGATCTGGTCAAAGCGAATCACTGCCGCGCCGCCCACCGCCACCAGCGCCGCGATCAGCGCCCAAGGATTGAAGCGACGGTTAAGCGCGTCTTCGATCAGCGTCACGTGCAACGGCGTGAGGATGGTGAACAGCAACACCTCCGGCACCGTGAGCACCCGAAAGCTCAGGTACAGGCACACGTAGGTCACACCAAACTGCAGCGCGCCGATCACCAGCATGCCGCGCATGAACCTTGGCTCTACCGAGCGCCAGCGGGTCAGCGGGATGAACACCAGCCCGGCCAGCACCACGCGCACCAGCACGGCGAAATAGCTGTCGACGTGACCGGCGAGGTATTCGCCGATCAAGCTGAAGGAAAAAGCCTGAATCAGGGTGACAACCAGTAAATAGCCCATGCGCGCCTCGTTTCGAATGGGCGCGACTTTAAGGGTTTTCGGTGTTTGAAGAAACTCGAGGCAAAAAAAACCCGACCTCGCTAAAGCGGCAGTCGGGCAGGAGCAATCAGGAGCAACAAGTGCAAAGGGAGGTTCGATACGCGTACTTGAAGGGTTTGCGTGGAGCGATATAAACACCGCGCGATTATGTGACGATTAAACGATCAAGCCACCTGTGCCAGCAGCGCCTTGGCGTGGTTAATGCCTTTTTCCTGGAAGTCCCCGCTCAGGTTCACCCCTTCAGCATGAATGAAGGTCACGTCGTGAATACCGATAAAGGCCATGACCTGACGCAGGTACGGTTCCTGATGATCGGAGCTGGCGCCGGTGTGGATGCCGCCGCGCGCGGTCAACACAATCGCGCGCTTGCCAATGAGCAAACCCTGAGGGCCGGTGGCGGTGTACTTGAAGGTCACACCGGCGCGCAACACGTGGTCCAGCCAGGCTTTGAGGGTGCTGGGGATCGCGAAGTTGTACATCGGCGCAGCCATCACCAGCACATCGGCGGCGAGCAGTTCGTCGGTCAATTCGTTGGAGCGGTCCAGGGAGGCCTGTTCGATGCCGCTGCGCTGTTCGGCGGGTTTCATCCAGCCGCCGAGCAGGTTGGCGTCCAGGTGCGGAACCGGGTTAAGCGCCACGTCACGCAGGGTGATCTGATCCGTCGGATGAGCGACCTTCCATTGGCTGATGAATTGCTGGGTCAGCTGACGGGAGATCGAATCCTGTTGGCGTGCACTGCTTTCGATGATCAGAACATTGGACATGGCTGGGTAGGCTCCATCTGTAAATGCTGTAAGGCGATGGAGAAAAGATTAACCAGGACTCATTCGATAAAAAAGCGCAAAAAACTGCTACAACCCATCTAGAAATTTGTTTATAAGCGGAGTATTGCTGTGAGCATGCTCCGCTGCTGCTTTATTTTGGGGCACATGCCAGCGCGATACGCATCTTGATAATGGCGCGACTGAACTTGACCGTGGTGTTGGTGCTTTTGCCCGCCGCCACCGTGACCTTGCGATTACGCGGCGATTCCGGGCCGTTGGTGAAGGTTACCGAACACACCGCGTCATTGGTGCCGTAGTTGTTTAGCCGGATCGAACTGATGTCGCCGTCCACGTCGGTCGCGGTGTAGTCCACTTGCACGCCGTCGATCTTTTTCGTGACGTCGATGGGGTAGGCAAATGCGCTCATCGGCAGCAGCGCCAGCAACACACAACAGAATTTTCTCATTCGGCAGTCTCCAATAAGGACCGCCAGCTTAGGACAAGAGGAGCTCATCTTGAAAGCGCCCCGCGTTACCCTCGATCAATGGCGCACGCTGCAAGCCGTGGTCGACCACGGCGGCTTCGCCCAGGCGGCTGAAGCGTTGCACCGTTCGCAGTCTTCGGTGAGTTACACCGTTGCTCGTATGCAAGACCAACTCGGCGTGCCGCTGCTGCGCATCGACGGACGCAAGGCGGTGCTCACCGACGCCGGTGAAGTGTTGTTGCGCCGCTCGCGGCAACTGGTGAAAAACGCCAGCCAACTGGAAGACCTTGCCCACCACATGGAACAGGGTTGGGAGGCTGAAGTGCGGTTGGTCGTGGACGCCGCCTACCCCAATGCACGCCTGGTGCGCGCCCTCACCGCCTTTATGCCGCAAAGCCGTGGCTGCCGCGTGCGCCTGCGTGAAGAAGTGCTGTCGGGCGTTGAAGAGTTGCTGATGGATGGCATGGCCGACCTGGCGATCAGCGGGTTCATTATCCCCGGCTACCTGGGCACGGAAATGAGCGATGTGGAATTTATCGCCGTGGCCCACCCGGACCATTCGCTGCATCGCTTGAACCGTGAGCTGAGCTTCCAGGACCTGGAAAGCCAGATGCAGGTGGTGATCCGCGACTCCGGCCGCCAGCAGCCGCGAGACGTGGGCTGGCTTGGCGCCGAACAGCGCTGGACCGTCGGCAGCCTGCCCACCGCCGCGACATTCGTCAGCAGCGGCCTGGGCTTTGCCTGGCTGCCCCGGCACATGATTGAACGCGAACTCAACGATGGCCTGCTCAAGCAGCTACCCTTGGAAAAAGGCGGCAGCCGCAACCCGACGTTTTATCTGTACGCGAACAAGGACAAACCCCTGGGCCCAGCCACACAGATCCTCGTGGAATTGCTGCGCACCTTTGACACCGCCCCCCTGGACGCGCCTTACGCCGCTCCCCAGCAAGCCTGAAACGGAGTTCATGCATGGCCTGGTTCGACCATGAAGGCTGCAGCCTGCATTACGAGGAATACGGTCACGGCAGCCCGTTGATCCTGATCCACGGCCTGGGCTCCAGCAGCCAGGATTGGGAACTGCAGATTCCGGTGCTGGCCCGGCATTACCGCCTGATCGTGGTGGATGTGCGCGGTCACGGGCGCTCCGACAAACCTCGCGAGCGCTACAGCATCAAGGGTTTCACCGTCGACCTGCTCGCCTTGATCGAACACCTGAACCTGCCGCCCGCTCATGTCGTGGGCCTGTCCATGGGCGGCATGATTGCCTTCCAGCTGGCGGTGGACGAGCCTGCCCGGATCAAGAGCCTGTGTATCGTCAACAGTGCGCCCGAGGTCAAAGTGCGCAGCGCCGATGATTATTGGCAGTGGGCCAAGCGCTGGAGCCTGGCGCGAGTGCTCAGCCTGGCCACCATCGGCAAGGCCCTGGGTGATCGGCTGTTCCCCAAACCGCACCAGGGCGACCTGCGGCGCAAGATGGCCGAACGCTGGGCAAAAAACGACAAACGTGCTTATCTCGCCAGTTTCGACGCGATTGTGGGCTGGGGCGTACAGGAACAACTTTCCAGGATCACCTGTCCAACCCTGGTCATCAGCGCCGACCACGACTACACACCCGTGGCGCAAAAAGAAATCTATGTAAAACTGCTGCCCGATGCGCGACTGGTGGTGATTGAAGATTCCCGCCATGCCACGCCTTTGGATCAACCCGAAGTCTTTAACGCTACCCTGCTCGATTTTCTAAAGACAGTCGAAACCACTACCCAGGATCACTGACCCATGTTGAAAAAAATCGCCTTCTTTGCCGGTTCTGTTTTGTTCGCCGCCAACCTGATGGCCGCCGAGCCCGCCAAGGCGCCTCACGTCCTGATCACCACTACCAATGGCGACATTGAAATCGAACTGGACCCGGTCAAGGCGCCGATCAGCACCAAGAACTTCCTGGCCTATGTCGACAAAGGCTTCTACACCAACACGATTTTCCACCGCGTGATCCCGGGCTTCATGGTCCAGGGCGGCGGATTCACCGCGCAGATGTCGCAAAAACCAACCGAAGCACCGATCAAGAACGAAGCCAGCAACGGCCTGCATAACGTACGCGGCACCCTGTCGATGGCCCGCACCAATGACCCGAACTCGGCCACCAGCCAGTTCTTCATCAACGTGGCCGACAATGCTTTCCTCGATCCGGGCCGTGACGCCGGTTACGCCGTGTTCGCCAAAGTGGTCAAAGGCATGGACGTGGTCGATATCATCGTCAACTCGCAGACCACCACCAAGCAGGGCATGCAGAACGTGCCTATCGATCCTGTTCTGATCAAGTCGGCCAAGCGCATCGACTGAGGTCTGCAGGTAGCTCCGCGCATGGCCCACAAGGCCACGCGCGCATTTGAACAGGAGAGCCCGCCAGGCGGGCGTCAACCTAATGCTCTATCGTCGTTTTGAACAACTGATCGATATTTTCCGCGCTGCCCCCAGCGACGCCCCGCCCGACAAAGTCCTGCCCTTCTACCTCTACTACCTGCGCCAGGTCTGGCCAAGCTTTGCCGCCTTGCTGGTGGTAGGCCTGATCGGTGCGTTGATCGAAGTGGCGTTGTTCAGCTACCTGAGCCGCATCATCGATCTGGCCCAAGGCACACCGCCCGCCAACTTCTTCCAGGTTCACAGCGCCGAGCTGATCTGGATGGCCGTGGTCGCCCTGCTATTGCGCCCGATCTTCAACGGCTTGCATGACTTGCTGGTGCACCAGACCATCAACCCCGGCATGACCAGCCTGATTCGCTGGCAGAACCACAGCTACGTGCTCAAGCAGAGCCTGAATTTCTTTCAAAACGATTTCGCCGGGCGTATTGCCCAGCGCATCATGCAAACCGGCAATTCATTGCGTGACTCGGCGGTGGCGACGGCGGAAGCCATCTGGCACGTGTCGATCTATGCAGTCAGCGCCCTGGTGCTGTTTGCCGAGGCCGACTGGCGGCTGATGATCCCGCTGATCACCTGGATCATCTGCTACAGCCTGGCCTTGCGTTACTTCGTGCCGCGCGTGAAAGAGCGCTCTGTGATCTCCTCTGAAGCGCGCTCCAAACTGATGGGCCGCATCGTCGACGGCTACACCAACATCACCACCTTGAAGCTGTTCGCCCATACGCAGAATGAGCAGGAATACGCCAAGGAAGCGATCATCGAACAGACCGAAAAAACCCAGTTGGCCGCCCGCGTGCTGACCAGCATGGACGTGACGATTGCCATCTTGAACGGCCTGCTGATTGTCACCACCACCGGCCTGGCTCTGTGGCTGTGGACCCAGTCGCTGATTTCCGTGGGCGCGATTGCCCTGGCCACCGGCCTGGTGATTCGTATCGTCAACATGTCCGGCTGGATCATGTGGGTGGTCAACGGCATTTTCGAAAACATCGGCATGGTGCAGGACGGGCTGAAAACCATCGCAGCGCCGCTGGCGGTCACCGACCGCGAGAATGCCCCGCGCCTGAACGTGCCCCATGGCGAAGTGCGCTTTGAGCAGGTGGATTTTCACTACGGCAAAAAGAGCGGAATCATTGGCGGCTTGAACCTGACGATCAAGGCCGGGGAAAAGATCGGCCTGATCGGCCCGTCCGGCGCGGGCAAGTCGACCCTGGTCAACCTGCTGCTGCGCCTGTACGACCTGCAAGGCGGGCGCATCCTGATCGACGGGCAGAACATCGCCGAGGTTGCCCAGGAAAGCCTGCGCGCGCAGATCGGCATGATCACCCAGGACACTTCGCTGCTGCACCGTTCGATCCGTGACAACCTGCTGTACGGCAAGCCGGACGCGACCGATGAAGAACTGACGGCCGCCATCCACAAGGCCCGCGCCGATGAATTCATTCCGCTGCTGTCGGACGCCGAAGGGCGTACCGGGCTGGACGCCCATGTGGGTGAGCGCGGGGTCAAACTCTCGGGTGGGCAACGCCAGCGCATCGCCATTGCGCGGGTGCTGCTCAAGGACGCGCCGATTCTGATCATGGACGAGGCCACCTCGGCGCTGGACTCGGAAGTGGAAGCGGCGATCCAGGAAAGCCTGGAAACCTTGATGCAAGGCAAGACGGTGATAGCGATTGCGCACCGGTTGTCGACCATCGCGCGAATGGACCGATTGGTGGTGCTGGAGAAAGGCCAAATCGCCGAGACTGGCAGCCATGCCGAGCTGCTCGCCCATGGCGGGTTGTATGCGCGGTTGTGGCAGCACCAGACCGGCGGGTTTGTCGGCATCGACTGAGGCTGACAACCCTGGCCCCTGTGGGAGCTGGCTTGCCTGCGATAGCGCAGTGTCAGTACCAAATTGGCTGCCTGGCACACTGCAATCGCAGGCAAGCCAGCTCCCACACTTAACAGCGTCAGGCAGCCTATTCTTCAGGCCCTGGCGCTTTTTTATGGCCTGGACTTGCCCACAAACCCTGCTTCAATCAAAGCAGTGCCCAGACGGGCGCTGAAGTAAATCTGCAGGGAGCATCATTGATTTACTGATTGGGTAGAGCGATCTATCAAGGACGTGTTGCATGTCTTTGTTCAAACGTTCAATCACAGAGGGGTTGGGTACGTTTTGGCTGGTGTTGGGCGGTTGCGGGAGTGCGGTGTTGGCCGCAGCGTTTCCCGCCGTCGGGATCGGGCTGTTGGGTGTGGCCCTGGCGTTCGGGCTCACGGTGTTGACCATGGCGTTTGCCATCGGGCACATCAGCGGCTGCCATCTCAACCCTGCCGTATCAGTAGGCTTGGTAGTGGGCGGGAGGTTCCCGGCCAGGGAGTTACCGGCTTATATCCTCTCGCAGGTTATCGGCGGCACGGTCGCCGCTGCGCTGTTGTACTTCATTGCCAGCGGCAAACCCGGGTTCGAACTGGCATCGGGCCTGGCTGCCAATGGCTATGGCGAGCATTCGCCGGGCAGTTACTCAATGGCAACGGGGTTTGTCTGTGAGCTGGTGATGACGGCGATGTTCGTGCTGATCATCCTTGGCGCCACTGACCGTCGTGCCCCAGCGGGCCTCGCGCCCATCGCCATTGGCCTGGCCTTGACCCTGATCCACTTGATCTCCATCCCCGTGACCAACACCTCGGTCAACCCGGCCCGCAGTACCGGCCCGGCGCTGATTGTCGGCGGGTGGGCGCTTCAGCAGTTGTGGATGTTCTGGCTGGCGCCCATTTTGGGTGCGGTGATCGGCGGCGCGACCTATCGATGGCTGGGCGAGGAGGACCCAGCCTGAGGTCAAGGGGTTCAGCCCTGCCGATATGGCAGGGCTGTCCTCGCTTCTTCGGCATACGCCAGAATCCCCACGCGCTCGCGCTCGAGGAAATCTTCCACGGCATTCTTCAGGCCCGGATGGCGCAGGTAGTGCCACGACCGGGTGATCACTGGTTCAAACCCGCGAATCAATTTGTGCTCGCCTTGGGCGCCGGCGTCGAAGCGCTGCAAGCCGTGAGCAATGGCGTAATCCATGCCCTGGTAGAAGCAGGTTTCGAAATGCAGACGATCGAATTCCGCCAGGCAGCCCCAATAACGCCCGTAGAAGCTGTCGCCACCGATCAGACTGAAGGCCATCGCAACCGGGCGCGCGCCCTGTTTAGCCAGCACCACGCGAATCGCTTCGGGCATGCGCTCGGCCAGCAGGCTGAAAAACGCCCGCGTCAGGTACGGCGACTGGCGGCGCACGGCGTAGGTGTTGGCGTAGCAGGCGTAGACAAAATCCCACTGCGCTTCGCTCAACTCATGGCCTTGCAGCCATTCGAACTCGATGCCCTGCCCCGCCACTTGCTCGCGCTCTTTGCGCATTTGTTTGCGCTTGCGCGAACTCAAGGCGTCAAGGAAATCCTGAAAGTCGCGATAACCGCGGTTTTGCCAATGAAACTGGCAGCCCAAGCGCTGTAACCAACCTGGATGCTGCGCCAAGGCTTGGTCGGCCAAAGGGTCAGTGAAGTTGATGTGGGCGCTGGAGAGCCCTTCGATTTCCAGGTAGCCCGGCAGGCTGTTCAGCAGCTCGAAGCCATCTTCGGCGCTCCTGGCCAGCAAGCGCGGCCCGCTGACCGGGCTGAAGGGTACTGCGGTCAGCAACTTTGGGTAGTAATCAATGCCCGCACGCTCACACGCATCGGCCCAACCGTGATCAAACACGTATTCGCCGTAGGAATGCCATTTGCGGTAGCTGGGCATTGCTGCCACCAGGCGATCGCCTTCCCAGTGCAGCAAATGCTCAGGCTGCCAGCCCGATTGCGGGCCCAGGCTGGCGCTGTCTTCCAGCGCACTCAGGAATGCATGCCGCACAAAGGGTTGAGCCTGCGGCACGAGGGCATCCCACACCTGCGGGGCGATTTCGGACAGGGCGTCCAGGCGTTGCAACGGCATCGGCATCCTCACTACTTCAGGGCGTGAAAGCCTGGCGAGTATCGCTTATCGCTAGCCTTCGCACACGCTCAAATGGCACGACAAAGGCCAACTCAAATAGTTCCTTCTTAAATATTTTGTCATCTACATGACATCACTTAGCCACTGCCCCGTCATAAGTGATCGTGATACTGACGCCTGTTTTTAGAGCGCCTGGTTCTAGCAGGCGGCTATTTTCCGTCCGTCATCGGTCGGTTGTGTCCTGGGTGGTTTGCCATCCCTCCTCACTTTCGGAGATTGATATGCGTCTTGCTTCCACTAAAACTGCGGCGGCCCTGTGTGGCGGCCTGTTGCTGGCCCTGAGCGTTCCGGCCAGCGCTGCAGTCGACGCTAAATTGCTCGACATGCTCAAGGCCAACGGCCAGATCACCGCTGCGCAGTACACCGAACTGCAAGCGGAATTGGCCAAGGACCAGAAAGAAAAGCAGATCGCACAGCAAGCTCAACAAGAGACCAACGAGCAGATCGCGGCCACCGCGAAAAAAACCAATGACCTGAGCGTGTTCGACCAGAAACTGGCCTGGGCCGCGCGCACTCAACTCAAGGGTGACGTGCGCTTCCGTCAGGAAACCGTGAAGATCCAGGGCGAATCCAACAACGGCGGGCGTGACAAGGACCGTCAGCGCATCCGTGCGCGCCTGGGCGCCTACACCGAAGTCAACTCGCAGGTCGACACCGGCATTCGCATTGCCACCGGCAGCAGCGACGACGCGCGCTCCACCAACCAGGACCAGGACAACTACTTCGACAAGAAGTCGATCTGGCTGGACCTGGGCTACATCGACTACCACCCGGACCAGATCAAAAACCTGCACGTGATCGGCGGCAAGATGTTGCAACCGTGGGTCAACATGGGCGACGTGATCTGGGACAGCGACATCAACCCGGAAGGCCTGGCCCTGACCTACAAATACCCATTGGGCAGCAGCGCCGAGTTGTTCGGCAGCATCGGCAACTACAACCTCAAGGACAACGTCGACGGCGACGGCGTGCAATTTCGTCACGACCTGCGCCTGACGTCCGGCCAGCTGGGCACGCGGTTCTCGGTGACTGACAACTTGAAAATGACCCTGGGCGGCAGCGTCTACGCCTACCAGAACGACAAGGACAGCCGCTGCACGACCACCACCACGCCTTGCGCATTGGCGGTCAACGGCAACTCGGCCGACAACCAGTTCCGGCTGTACGAAGGCTTCGCCCAGGCCGACATCGGCGGCCTGGCAGTGCCGTTGGCGTTCTATGGCCAGTACGTGAAAAACAACGACGCCGTGACCGACCAGGACACTGCCTGGTTGATCGGTGCCAAATCCAAAGTGTTCGGCTTGAACCTGGACTACAACTACCGCGATATCCAGCGTAACGCCGTGGTGGGTGCCTTCACCGACTCGGACTTCGCCAACGGCACCACCGGCTCGCGCGGTCACAAGATGAAGGTCAGCTACGACATCGACAAGAACTTCGCCCTCGGCGCCACGTACTTCCTGACCAAGGCTGACTACGCCAGCCGCACGCAGCGTGATGCCAACACCAACACCCTGCAGTTGGATGCTGAAGCCAAGTTCTAATGAGTGTGCAATAAACCTTGGGCCAGGACGGCCCGAGGTGGTTTCAACAGCCTTGCGTGGGTGGATCGCCCCTCATCATCCGTTCGCCCCGCCCACGCGAGTCTGCATTATTCGCGCTTTTACTGATCTTTCAGCCGCTCGGCCACCAGCCGATCAGCCAATGCATCCACGTCCTTTACCGGTTCTTCCGGCATGATTTTCAACGTCGCCTGCATCAGGCGCATCTGACGGATAAATCGCCGGCAGTTAGGGCAAAACATCAAGTGATGACGCACCAGCAGACGTTCGCGAAAGGTCAATTGCCCATCGAGGTAGTCACTGGAACGTGCCACTTGTTCTTTGCAGGTCAACATTCGCCCGTTTCCTCAAAATGCTCCACCGTGGCGAAGACTTTAAGCCGTGCCCGATGCAACAGCACACGGACATTGGAGAGCGAGAGCGTCAGAAGATTACAAATCTCTTCCAACTCCAGGCCTTGGCGCTCACGCAGCACCAACACGCTGCTTTGCAGCTCCGACAAACTCAGCAACGTATGCTCCAGGCACTTGCGCAATTCATCCTCGGTCAGCAACGCCTCCGGGGTGTCCTGGTGCCAGGCGTACGGGGCGACGGCCCAGTGGCCATCGTCGGGGACGAAGCGATCGTCACCGATGGTGCCGTGAGGCGAGGGCAAATCGTCGAGCAACACTTCCCGGCGATTTTGTTTGTAGCGGCCCTTGGCGGAGTTGGCGGTGATGGTCAGCAGCCAGGTCTTGAGGCTGGAACGCCCTTCGAACTTGGCCAGGTTGCGCACCACCGACAACCACGCGTCCTGCACCACTTCGTCGGCGTGGCGCTGGCCGACAATGGCATAGGCCACTGCGCGCATGGCGCTCTGGTAGGTGGTGACCAATTCCTTATAGGCGCGCTGCTCGCCCTTGAGCAGCCTTTCCAGCAGGTGCGCGTCGTCGGCGGCTGCCATCGTTTACCTCAATCCTGCTGTGGAAATCCGATACCTGTGGGAGCTGGCTTGCCTGCGATAGCGACGGTGGCTCCACTATCGTCATCGCAGACAAGCCAGCTCCCACATTAAATCTGGCCAAATCCAACGATTAGCGTTTACGCAGGATCACGCTGCCGATCGAGTAACCCGCACCGAACGAACTGAGCACCGCCACGGCTCCTTTTGGCAAGTCGTCCTGGTAGGTGTGAAACGCGATCACCGAACCTGCCGAACTGGTGTTGGCGTAGGTGTCGAGAATCACCGGCGCTTCTTCCACCGAGGCTTCGCGGCCCAGCAGCTTTTTCACGATCAGGTGGTTCATGCTCAGGTTGGCCTGGTGCAGCCAGAAACGCTTCACATCGGTCACATTCAGCTGGTTTTCGTCCAGATGCACACCGATCAGTTCGGCAACCATCGGGCAGACATCACGGAAGACCTTGCGACCTTCCTGTACGAACAGCTTGTCCGGCGCGCCGATGCCCTCTTCCGCCGTGCGGTTGAGGAAGCCGAAGTTGTTGCGGATGTTGTTGGAAAACTTGGTCAGCAGTTTGGTGCTCACCACGTCGAACTGGTGCTCGGAAGTCGCCAGGTCGGCGCGCTCGAGAATCACGGCCGTAGCCGCATCACCGAAGATGAAGTGGCTGTCGCGATCACGGAAATTCAGGTGGCCGGTGCAGACTTCCGGATTGACCATCAGGATCGCCCGCGCCTGGCCCAGCTGGATGCTGTTGGCGGCGTTCTGGATACCAAAGGTCGCCGACGAGCACGCCACGTTCATGTCGAAACCGAAACCTTCGATACCCAGCGCTTCCTGGACTTCGATGGCGATGGCCGGGTAGGCGCGCTGCAGGTTGGAGCAGGCGACGATCACGCCGTCGATGTCGGCGGCAGTCTTGCCGGCGCGCTGCAGGGCCTGTTCGGCCGCGCCAACCGCCATCTGGCAAAGCACCGACCACTCGTCATTGCTGCGCTCAGGCAAACGCGGGGCCATGCGCTGCGGGTCGAGAATACCGTCCTTGTCCATAACAAAACGGCTCTTGATGCCCGATGCTTTCTCGATAAAGGCCGCGCTGGACTCAGTCAGTGCCTGGACCTCACCGCGCTCGATGGCGGCGGCGTTGTCAGTGTTGAACTGCTGAACATAGGCATTGAAAGACTGCACCAGCTCTTCGTTGGAAATGCTGTTGGCCGGGGTGTACAGGCCAGTGCCGCTGATGACGACGTTATGCACGGTCGTTCCTCTAAATCTGTCAGGCAGAAGATATTGGTACCGTCGTACCAAACTTTAAGTCGTTCGATTCCGTCCAGCGGGCATCAAACTGGCAACGCTTTATTCCATCGCGCCGCGGCTGCACACCAGCCCATCACGACGATCCCGGCATTTATGACCGCGAAGTTTGCCACAACTTCGGGGATTTGGCGCCATTTCCCGGATAAACCCGGTGCTGACTGTGGGCGCTGGCTTGCCTGCGATGACATCCCAGTGTTTTGACTGATACACCGCGGTGGCTGCATCGCAGGCAAGCCAGCTCCCACATGAGATCGGTTTTGCTCTGGAAGCCAAGAAAGCCTCAGGCTTCCACCTGGCTCCACTGCTTGCTCAAACGCTTATCGGAAATCGGCACTTTGGTGCCCAACTGCTGGGCAAACAACGACACGCGATATTCCTCCAACCACCAGCGATACAGCTCCAGCTGAGGGTCGCGCTTGCCTTCCTGGGCGTGTTTGTTCTGGCGGTTCTGGTATTGGGCCCACAGGCCGCTCAGCTCAGTGCTCCACACCCGGTCTTTTTGCACCTGGCTGGGCAGTTTCTCCAGGCGCAGCTCAATGGCCTTGAGGAAACGCGGCAATTCCTTGAACCACTGCGCCGGGGTTTCCCGCACAAAGCCCGGATACACCAGGTTGCTCAACTGCTGCTTGATATCGTTCAACGCCACCGCTTGGGCCAAGTCGATCTTGCCTTTGAAGCGCTTCTGCAAACCGTGCCAGAGCTTCAATACCTCCAGCGTCAGGCGCGCGAGGCGCTCGGCGTGCTCGGTCCAGCTGCCGCGCTTGCGTTCGGCCAGTGCCGCCAAACCTGCACCGTCACGCGGCAAGCTGGCTTCGCCTTCCAGTACGCAGGTGTCGAGGCTGGCCAACAGAATGTCTTCCACCAGTGCGTCGATGCGCCCCAGTTCGCGGTACATAAGGCCCAATTCGGTCAGGCCGGGCAGTTTGCCGCGCAGGAATTTCGCCGGCTCGGCCAATTGCTGCAGCAGCAGGCGCTGCAACGCGCGACGATGCTGGAACTCCGCCTCAGCGGCCGTCGAGAACCGCCCTTCCTTGACCGTGCCATTCTCTTCAACCAGCGCCGGGTAGACCGTCATCGACAGCCCGGCGATTTTTTGCTGGGTCTTCTCGGCCACCGCCGCAAACACCTTGGCTTGCACCGGTTGCTGGCTTTTCGCGGTTTGCGGCACGGCCAACGCGGCCTGGCTGGCCTCGGCAAAACGCGCGGTCAGCTCGGCCAGGTCGCGACCTTCGCCGAGGAACTTGCCCTGGCCGTCGACCACTTCCAGGTTCATCTTCAGGTGGTTTTCCACCTGCTGCGCCGCCTCGGCCCAGGCTTCATCGCTGACCCGTGCGCCGGTCATGCGCAGCAGTTCACGCCCCAGCGCCTGGGGCAGCGAGCCCTGGCCGAATTCGATGCGTTGCAGCGCCGCCTTGACGAAATCCGGCACCGGTACAAAGTTTTTGCGCAGCGCCTTGGGCAGGTTGCGCACCAGGGCAATGCACTTGGCTTCGATCACTCCCGGCACCAGCCATTCCAGGCGTTCCGGCGGCAACGCCGGCAGCAGCGGCGCCGGCACGCGCAGGGTCACGCCGTCGCGTGGGTGATTGGGCTCAAAGTGGTAACTCAAGGCCAACTCCAGATCGCCCAGGTGCAAGGTGTCCGGATAATGCAGGGCCGTGACTTCACTGGCCTCGCGGGCCAGCACGTCTTCCTCGCGCATGATCAGCAGTTGCGGGTCTTTCTGGCTGTTGACCTTGTACCAGCTGTCGAACGTCGCGGTCTGGTGGATCTCCGCCGGCAAGCGCGCATCGTAGAAGGCGTACAGGGTTTCTTCGTCCGCCAGGATGTCGCGGCGGCGCGCCTTGGCCTCCAGTTCGTCGAGCTGCTCCAGCAGTTGCTGGTTGGCCGTCAGGCACTTGGCCCGCGACTGAATCTCGCCGCGCACCAGACCTTCGCGGATAAACAGCTCGCGCGACACCACCGGGTCGATCGGCCCGTAATGCACCGGCCGGCGCCCAACCACAATCAGCCCGAACAGGGTGATCTGCTCAAAGGCCACCACTTGGCCGCGCTTCTTCTCCCAATGCGGCTCGAAGTGGTTTTTCTTGATCAAGTGGCCGGCCAGCGGCTCGATCCAGTCGGCATCGATCTTCGCCACCATGCGCGCATACAGCTTGGTGGTTTCCACCAGTTCGGCGGTCATCAGCCATTGCGGGCGCTTCTTGCCGATGCCCGAGGACGGATGAATCCAGAAGCGCCGCTGACGCGCGCCGAGGTAATCGCCGTCTTCGGTCTTCTGGCCGATCTGGCTCAACAGGCCAGACAACACGGCCTTGTGCAGCTTGGCAAAGTCCGCCGGCTCCTTATTGACGGTCAGCTGCATGTCGCGGCAAATCAGGCTGAGCTGGCGATGGGAGTCGCGCCACTCGCGCAGGCGCAGGTAATTCAGGAAGTTCTTGCGGCACCAGTTGCGCAACGGGCTGGCGGTCAATTCCTGGCGCTGCTCTTCAAAACCACGCCACAGATTCACCAACCCGGCGAAGTCCGAATCCGGGTCCTTCCACTGTGCGTGAGCCTGGTCGGCCGCTTGCTGGCGTTCCGGCGGACGCTCGCGCGGGTCCTGAATCGACATGGCACTGGCGACGATCAGCACTTCCTGCAAACTGCCCAGCTTGGCGGCTTCGAGCAGCATGCGGCCCATGCGCGGGTCCACTGGCAGGCGCGCCAGTTGACGGCCCAGCGGCGTGAGCTGGCTGTTGCGGTCGACCGCCGAAAGCTCTTGCAGCAGGTTGAAACCGTCGCTGATGGCCTTGCCGTCCGGCGGTTCGATGAACGGGAAATCGGTGATTTCGCCGAGGCGCAGGTGCAGCATCTGCAGGATTACGGCGGCAAGGTTGGTGCGCAGAATTTCCGGGTCGGTGAATTCCGGGCGGCCAATAAAATCCTCTTCGCTGTACAAGCGGATGCAAATACCCGGCTCGACTCGCCCGCAACGGCCTTTACGCTGGTTGGCGCTGGCCTGGGAAATCGCTTCGATCGGCAGGCGCTGCACCTTGGCGCGGTAGCTGTAACGGCTGATGCGCGCGGTGCCGCTGTCGATCACATACCGAATGCCCGGCACGGTCAGCGAGGTTTCCGCGACGTTGGTCGCCAGCACCACACGGCGGCCCGGGTGGGACTGGAAAATGCGCTGTTGTTCAGCCGGTGACAGGCGCGCATACAGCGGCAGAATTTCGGTGTGCTTGAGCTGGGCCTTGCGCAGCATCTCGGCGGCGTCACGAATCTCGCGCTCGCCCGGCAAGAACACCAACACATCACCGGGGCTGCGCCGTTCGCTGCGTTCATAGGCAGCAATTTCATCCAGGGTGGCGAGGATCGCCTGGTCGACGGTCAAGTCGTCCTCGACGCGGTTGCCCTCCTCGTCCTGCTCCAGGGTCAGCGGGCGATACCAGGTGTCCACCGGGAAGGTACGGCCCGAGACCTCGACAATCGGTGCATCGTCAAAGTGCTTGGAAAAACGCTCCAGGTCGATGGTCGCCGAGGTGATGATGACTTTCAGGTCGGGGCGACGCGGCAGCAGGGTTTTCAGGTAGCCGAGCAGGAAGTCGATGTTCAGGCTGCGTTCGTGGGCTTCGTCGACGATGATCGTGTCGTAGCGTTCCAGGTAACGGTCGTTCTGGGTTTCCGCCAGCAGGATGCCGTCGGTCATCAACTTGATCAGGGTGTTGGCGTCACTCTGGTCTTCGAAACGCACCTGATAGCCGACCAGCGCGCCCAACGGCGTGGCCAGTTCTTCGGCGACGCGGCTGGCGACGCTGCGCGCGGCGATTCGGCGCGGCTGGGTGTGGCCGATCAGGCCGTATTGGCCACGGCCGATTTCCAGGCAGATTTTCGGCAGTTGGGTGGTTTTACCCGAGCCGGTTTCACCGGCGATGATCAACACCTGATGCTTTTGCAGCGCTTCTTTGATCTCGTCGCGCTTGGCGGCAATCGGCAGGCTGTCGTCGTAGCGAATCACCGGCAGGCTGGCGCGCCGCGCCGTGACCTGTGCGCAGGACGCCTGCATGCGCGTGACCCACTGCGCCAGCTTGTCCTCGTCGGGCTTCTTGCGCAGCTCGAGCAACTGGCGCCGCAAGCGGTGGCGGTCGGCGAGCATGGCGTGATCGAGGTTTTTCAGCAGTTGGTCGATAGCGGGCGCTTGGTCAGTCATCAGATGCGTTTGGGTCGTCTATTTATGCAGGGGCCGGATTGTCGCAGAAAACCGCCAACGCGCGCGCCCCTCATTCGTTATCACGGCCTTTGCGCCGGTACGGGAACACGTCGATGACCTTGCCGGCGCGAATCGCGTCCTGCAGGCCTTTCCAGTAGTCGGCGTTGTACAGCTCACCATGCAGCTCATCGAACAGCTTGCGCTGGCCGGCGTCGGCAAACAGGAACGGCGGGAATTCTTCGGGGAACACATCCAGCGGACCGATGGAGTACCAGGGCTCCGAGGCCATTTCGTCCTCGGGCGTGCGCGGTGCAGGGATGTGGCGAAAGTTGGCTTCGGTGAGAAAGCAGATTTCGTCGTAGTCATAAAACACCACGCGACCGTGGCGGGTGACGCCGAAGTTTTTCAGCAGCATGTCGCCGGGAAAGATGTTCGCCGCCGCCAGTTGCTTGATGGCCAGGCCGTAGTCCTCCAGGGCTTCGCGCACCTGGGCGTCGTTGGCGTTGTCGAGGTAGAGGTTCAGTGGGGTCATGCGCCGTTCGGTCCAGCAATGGCGGATCAGCACGGTGTCGCCTTCCACTTCCACGGTGCCCGCAGCGACTTCCAACAGCTCGGCCAGGCATTCAGGCTCGAACTTGCTCAAGGGGAAGCGGAAATCGGCGAACTCCTGGGTGTCGGCCATGCGCCCCACGCGGTCGACGCTTTTGACCAGACGGTACTTCTCGATGACGGTGGCGCGGTTGACGTTTTTCGACGGCGAAAAACGGTCCTTGATGATCTTGAACACGGTGTTGAAGCCCGGCAGCGTGAACACGCTCATGACCATGCCGCGCACGCCGGGCGCCATGATGAAGCGGTCATCGGTGGTGGCCAGGTGGTTGATCAGCGCGCGATAGAACTCCGACTTGCCGTGTTTGTAGAAACCGATTGAGGTGTACAGCTCGGCGATGTGCTTGCCAGGCAGGATGCGTTTGAGAAAGCCGATGAATTCCGCGGGCACCGGCACATCGACCATGAAATACGAGCGCGTGAACGAGAAGATGATCGACACGTCGGCTTCGTCAGTGATCAGCGCGTCGATCTGAATGCCGCGCCCTTCGCGGTGCAGCAGCGGAATCACCAACGGCCATTGTTCGTCACGGGTGTAGATGCGTCCTACAAGGTAGGCGCCTTTATTGCGGTAGAGCACCGAGGAAAACAGCTCGACATTGAGGTCAGGATCTTTGCACACCCAGTCCGGCAGGTTCTCGCGCAATTGCGCTTCGAGCCGGCGCAGGTCGGTCGCAAGGTCTGCGTAGGGTTCGCTGAACGCGTAATCGGCGAAGACCCGCGCCAACATCGCCGTCAGGTCGCCCGCCGGCTGATAAACGCGGGTTTGCGCCGCACGCGCACGGCGCAGGCTCGGCCGCGTGGTGTGGATGAACATGCAGGCGTCGCTGATCAGGTCATGACTGAACAGGCCGCAGAAGATCGAGTTGTACCAGGTCTCGGACAGCTCATCGTCAAAGCGCAGGTCGATCAGGCCGATGTAGGCACGCTTCACCAACGGCCACGCGTCCACTTCCAGCAGCGTGGCCTCGTCGAACTGGGCACGCAGGCGCGCCGTTACTTCAGCGACTTTCTCTTCATACAAGTTGATCCGCGCCGCCGAAGCCGCCTGCCCTTGCTGCCACTGGGCCTTCTCGAAACGTTCACGGGCGCCGTCAGTGATCTGGCGAAAGTGCTCACGGTAATCGTCGAAGCCCTCGAGGATCATGCGGGCGATGGCGAGGGCGGATGGCGACATGCGGGAAACCTCGAACGGGCATCTGGAAGCCCTGAGCTTAGCCAGTGAAACGAAGCAGGAGAAGGATGATTTTCCGGGCTTATCTGTACCCCTTCGCGCAGTTTGTACATTTACTTTCAATTTTCCCAACTCGACCAAGCGGTCAATAAACGTACCGAAAAGTCTCACCGCGCACGCCTGTAGCCCCACAACCGTATGGCTTGGCGCTGGCGCGAGAGAACACCAGTGCTGTCGCCGATTCTCAGCACAGGTCACCGCCTCGATGCACCGTAAGGGAAACCCTGATTACCACCTTGATGGCACTTTGATATATAGCGCACCCCTTTTCCCACCCAAATCAGGTCCGAAGACCGGTCCGGGGACAGAAGCTAATCGCCTAAGGAGCACCAAGATGTCATTGAGGAATATGCGAATCGGTCTGCGCGCCAGTCTGAGTTTCGGGGTTTTGGCCGCCATGCTGGTGATTGTCGGCCTGTTTGGCCTGGGCCAGATGGCCAAGCTGCGGGAAAGCGCGCTGGTCATCGAAGCGTCATGGATGCCGAGCATCGAGAATATTCACGACAGTGCCGCCTATGTGGCCAATATTCGCCTTGAGGCCTTGCGCCTGGCGACCACCGACGAATCGCGGATTCGCGACAACAGCAAAAGCCTGATCACCCGCCAGAGTGCTGAGCTGCAAGCGCTGCTGACCCATCACGAAACCCTGACCAGCGGCGACGAAGAAACCGCTCTGCTGAAAAAACTCAAAGGCGATGTGGCGACCTATCTCGGCATCGTCGGGCAGATGGTTGCCCTGGTGGACAAGGATCAACAGCAAGACGCCATCGACCTGCTGACCAGCCGGCTGGCACCCCAAGGTGCGGTCCTCAACAAGAGCCTGGAGGACATGATCACCTTCAATCAGAAAGGCGTCGAAGACGCGGCCGACGCGGCCGCGCAGATGTATTCCAGCGCGCAGTGGGTAGTCGGCCTGATCATCGTTTGCGCGTTGATCGCCACCTTGTTACTCGCCTGGCTGCTGACCCGCAGTATCACCGCCCCCCTCGGCCAGGCCCTGGTCGTGGCACGCACCATCGCCGGCGGCGATTTGAGCCAGCCTGTGGTGGTCAAAGGCACCGACGAACCGGCGCAATTGCTGACGGCCCTTGCCACCATGCAGGGCCAGCTGCGAACCACTATCCATGGCATCAGCGAATCGGCGCAGCAACTGGCCTCCGCCGCCGAGGAGATGAGCTCGGTGATGGAACAGAGCACCCGTGGCCTGCAGGCGCAAAACGATGAAATCGAACAGGCGGCGACCGCCGTCAACGAGATGAGCGCGGCCGTGGACGAAGTGGCGGGCAACGCGGTGTCCAGCGCCGAAGCGTCCAAGGCCTCCGATGAAGACAGCAAGCACGGCCACTACCAGATCAGCGAAACCATCAGTTCGATCCAGAACCTGGTGGACGAAGTGCTTGGCGCCTCGAACAAAGCCGAAGGCCTGGCCGTGCAGGCTCAGGACATCAGCAAAGTGCTTGAAGTGATCCGCGGCATCGCCGGGCAAACCAACCTGCTGGCCCTCAATGCCGCCATCGAAGCGGCGCGCGCAGGCGAAGCCGGCCGAGGCTTTGCGGTAGTGGCCGATGAGGTGCGCTCGCTGGCGCAACGCACCCAGGATTCCACCGAAGAAATCGAACAGATGATCACCGGTATCCAGCAAGGCACCCAGGACACCGTCGACGCCCTCAACAGCAGCGCCGAACACGCCGGCCAAACCCTGCAACGCGCCAACAGCGCCGGCAGCGCGCTGGAGAAAATCACCGCGGCCATCTCGCAGATCAGCGAGCGCAACCTGGTGATCGCCAGCGCCGCTGAGCAGCAGGCACTGGTGGCCCGTGACGTCGACCGTAGCCTGGTGAACATTCGCGACCTGTCCACCCAAACCGCTGCCGGCGCCACCCAGACCTCAGCCGCCAGCCAGGAACTGTCGCGCCTGGCCGTGGACCTCAACGGCATGGTGACGCGGTTTGTCCTGTAATTAGCGATTGTGTCGGCCAGGCCTCTAGGCAACACTCGCCGCCTAATTCAGTTAGGAGTGTTCCGTGAGACCTGTCGACACCCTGTATTTGCTGGGGCTGGCTGCCATCTGGGGCGCGAGCTTCCTGTTCATGCGCATCATCGCGCCGGAAATCGGCACCGTGCCGACCGCATTTTTTCGCGTGTCGATTGCCGCCGCCGGCTTGCTGGTGATACTCGCAGCGATGCGCGTCAACTGGGACTTCCAGGGCAAGTTCAAGACCGTGCTGCTGCTGGGCGTGATCAACTCCGGCATCCCCGCGACCATGTACTCGGTGGCCGCGCAGGTGCTGCCGGCCGGCTACTCGGCGATCTTCAACGCCACCACGCCATTGATGGGCGTGTTGATTGGCGGGTTGTTCTTCAGTGAACGCCTGACACCGTCGAAAATCGCCGGCGTCAGCCTGGGCCTGCTCGGCGTGGCCGTGCTGACGCGCGCCGGGCCGGTGGCGTTTGACCTGGAATTATTGATGGGCGCGCTGGCCTGCCTGTTGGCCACTACCTGCTACGGCTTCGCCGGGTTCCTCGCACGGCGTTGGCTGGACCAACGCGGCGGCCTGGACAGCCGACTCGCGGCGCTGGGAAGCATGCTCGGCGCCACTTTGTTTCTGCTGCCGTTTTTTGCCTACAGCGCGATCAGCCATCCGCCGGCGAGCTGGGGTGGCTGGCAGGTGTGGGCGTCACTGCTGGGGTTGGGACTGGTGTGCACGGCGTTTGCCTACATCCTGTACTTCCGCTTGCTGTCGTCCATTGGGCCGGTCAAGTCGATGACCGTGACCTTCATGATTCCGCCGTTTGGGGTGCTGTGGGGCGCGTTGTTGCTGGATGAGCCGCTGTCGATGGCGCATGTGTATGGCGGGGTGTTGATTGGGGGGGCGTTGTGGTTGGTGTTGCGGGTGGCGCGCGCTAAGTAACTCATGGGATCACTGCAAGCTTCGAAGGCAATGCGCCCTTAAGGATGTGAAAAGATATGCGTGGTATAGGATTCCATTTAAAGGCAATCGCGCATGGGTCACTCAAAAAACTTAACGTTAAAAATTAAGGGAGTAGTAATTCCTTTCTGATACTCGCCATTGATGGCATGCGAGCATGCACGCGAATACTTTCTACTACGCAAGGCCTATCTCGCCATTGGCTGATTATGAGAAGCGTGCGCACTCGTGTATATACTTGCGCCGCGAGAGCATATGCACATCTTCATTTAATGAGACGCTCATTCCAGCGGACGCAACGGAGACTATTAATCGCGCAAGCTTGGCCAGCAAACAGCTGGCTCACAATTGGGAATGAAGCTTCAAGCGCAAGCGACGGACCTACCATTCAAACAATAGTATTTTTGCTCACTCCTGTGCGTTATAACCCGAGACAGTAAAAAGTGCCGTGGGGCGACTTAGAATGGGATTTTATTTCGGTAAACCACTTGTACGGCAATGCTAGTCGTGTCCGCAAAAATTGTTGAGGGCTTCATACGCAGTGTATATACGATAGCAATTGCGCTTGCCGGCGAATGCCGATTTTGGAGAGACCAAGCTTTGTGTGCCCCTGCTGCGCAGGGGGTAGGGAGGTATCTGAGAGTCATCAAGACTGATAGCGCCCCGAATTGGTTGGCTACCAGGGCCAATCAACTCTAATCAGCTCGCTTCAGGAACAACAATTTAGACAGTATGAAAGTCATAGGCACCGTAATGGCTATAGCGATTAATGGAGCGAGACGATCATCAAAGCCGAGTTGCTCTACCCAGACCCAAAGAATCAATAGACTTACAACATATTGCGCCAAGTAAATCAGCGGAAACAATAGAATGGATTTGATACCGTTATGACTTTTGAAAACAAAAAATCGATTTAGAATATACGCAAGTAAAATACCGCTAATGTACGCTATCGTATAACTTGTTTTGTAAGGCACCACGTTCAAAAGAAGCAAATAAATTCCATATGTCAGGGCGGTATTGAAACCACCCGACACGAGGAATCTAGCAAAATCTTTTTTAAAGATTTTACCTAAAGCCCGCTGAGGACTTATCACGAATTAGCAACCAACGATTTAAACTCGTCATAGTTACGAATATAATCAGCTGAATCATAATAGTGCGAGGCAAATACCATCAACACCGCGTCGTGGGAGTAGCGATATTGAATACCCCACGTCATCGGAGGCAAGTAAATACCCTTGTTTGGTTTATCCAACACAAACTCCTCTCGGGTTTTTCCATCATCCGCGACCACATGAACCGAGCCTTTCACAGCAACCAAGAATTGGTGACAGATGCGATGAGCGTGTTCACCACGGGTTTCCGCAGTAGGCACATCGTAAACCAGAAAGTAACGCTCTGATTTAAACGGGACGGTGCGCTCAAATTCACCGGCAGATAAACTGCCGCGAATGTCTGCGACTTCAGTCATCGTATGCAACGTAACACCGCGAATGGACGTTTCGACTACACTTGGCGAAGCCGCTGCCTTGTCGGCAGCGTCCTGCTTGGCGCTGACAGGCTTTGCGTCAACGTACCCAATAATCTTCGCGGGGTTCCCTACAACTATGGCATTCGGTGGAATGGAGCGTGTCACGACCGCACCGGCGCCGACCATTGCATTAATGCCAACTGTCAGACCTGGCAGAATAGTGCAATTAGCACCAAGCGACGCACCCTTACGAATAATGGTGCGTGCAAACGCTTGTGGGTAAACCTTGCTACGTGGAAAAAGGTCATTGGTAAACGTTACATTGGGCCCAATGAATACGTCATCTTCGATAGTGATGCCATCCCATACTTGAACACCACATTTGAGCGTGACACGGTCACCAATGATTACATCGTTCTCGATGAATACGTTGTCGCATACGTTGCATTCTCCGCCCAGCTTGGCACCAGGCAAGACGTGCGCGAAAGCCCATATACGGGTGTCTTTACCGATATTTTCGGATTCACACAGCGCATGACTGTGGACGAAATAGTTCTTAGCGCTGCTCATTGTGATCTCCAAAATCTTCTACTCGCATTGGTATAGCCAATGGCCGATTTTTCGTATTTTCGTAGGTGCGCCATGCGTATGAGCCCACGATCCCCAACCCCAAGAGATTCAAACATCCCAGGAAAGTCAGAGTAAGCATAATCATCGCGTAACCGGGCACTTCGATCATGCCATTGAGCTTTGCCAACAACGTGAAAACGCCAAATATTGCTGCCAGCACAGATCCGAACGCGCCTACTCTGGTCAGCAACCGGATGGGCAAGTCGGTGAACGAAAACACGCTATCCATCAAGTAATTGACTTTTTTACGCAAAGTCCACGCGGACTTTCCGTGGATCCTCTCCTGACGCGAATACGTAACGACTTCTCGTCGGTAACCCAACCAGAAAATCTGTGCAATCAAAGAGCTGTGCCGCTCGTCCAGAGTCAGCAGTGTGTCTCTGAAAGCCTTATTACAGGCAAACATATCGACACCGCCTGGCGGTATTTCTGGGATGACATAACGACGATACAGCCCCCAAAAAATCCTCGATGCGGTACGGCTCGCCCAAGGATCCTGACGCCCTTCTCGCACACCGACAACAACATCAATGTCCTGGCGCAGTAGTACACGGTTCATTTGGAGCACCAATTCGGGGGGCTCTTGCAAGTCCGCAGCCATCACCGCAAATCGATCACCACTGCCGTTTTGCAACCCTGTACGGATCGCCATGAACGACCCAAAGTTTCTCGACAGCAGTACGAGCTTCGACTGGAAAGGCTGCGAAGGCAGTTTCTCTCGAAGTATCTCGTAGCAGCGATCCGGACTACCATCAACAACGAACACAACTTCTAGGTCGTTCTCAAGTTGTGCATTCAACCCGATAATGGCTTGCAGCAGATCCGGCAGATTGCTCTCGTTGCGATAAACGGGGATGACCAACGTCAGCAAGGTTATTGCTCCTTTGAAAAGTAAGCAGTGACTGCCTCAATGACGCGATCAACTTCTTTGTCTGTCAGGCCGGGGAAGCAAGGTAGCGAAATTACAGTCTCACAAGCGCGTTCCGTGACCTCCAGCGAACCCAGTTGATCGACTGCGTATGCAGGCTGTTTATGGTCTGCAATTGGATAATGGATATCTGTGCTGACCGATTTCTCTTTGAGCGATGCGGCAAACTCGGCTCTTGCTTTCACACGTACGACGTAAAGGTGAGCAACGTAATCTTCGTCAGTGGAATACGGCAATTGCATGTTGAGTGTGGCGAACGCCTCACTGTAACGCTTGGCAATGGAGCGACGAGCCTCGTTCCATGCGTCCAAGTGTGGAAGCTTCACACGTAGAATCGCGGCCTGCATTTCATCCAGCCGACTATTACGCCCACCCGGAATCGACACTTGGTACTTTTGTGTCCAACCATACTGCCGCAACTGACGGATACGCTTGGCGAGCTCGTCGTCATTGGTGACAACTGCACCACCATCTCCTAGTGCGCCTAGGTTTTTGGTAGGGTAAAAGCTGAAACATGCAATGGTGCCGAAACTGCCCGCCTGCTTACCATTACGGCGAGCACCATGTGATTGGGCGCAGTCTTCTAATACAGGTACACCGGCAGCGGAGGCAATACGAACAATCTCTTCGATGTTCGCAAGCTGACCATACAGGTGAGTCACAATTACAGCTGACGGCTTGCTCTCAATGACTGCCGCAAGCGCCTTGGTGCAGATCGTGAGGGTGTCTGAATCGACATCAACGTAAAGTGGCTCTGCGCCCACCGCGTAGATAGCTGTGCTCCCGTAAAAACCGGCATTGGCTACAGCAACCACTCGGTCACCACTCTCAACACCTAGCCCCTTAAGCGCAAGCTCCAACGCATCAGACCCGTTAGCAACGCTGACGCAGTGATTGACACCTACATAGTTTGCGAACTCTTCTTCAAACAATTTTACTTCGTTTCCAAGCACGTACCAATGGCTATCCAGAACACTGCTAATGGCAGTGATAAAGTCTAGCCGAGCATTTACAACCGCAGCAGAAAAAAGTGGTATTTGACTAAAGGACATACTATATACCTTACTTAAAATTATTTACTCTTAAAATACGAGCGGCAACGGACTTCAAGGTCTTTGATACTTATTTTTTGATTAGCCGTCACTGGGTCAAATCTGAGTTCAGATTCGAAGCCCTCAGCATTACTAATGGTAAGGTTCAAGATCTGCGGCTCTTTGGAAGGAGATACAGAAATCGTAGTCGACCGGTCTTCGCTGTAGCCATGGTGCCCCGGCGTCATATAAAACAACTGCGCGATGCTTGCCTCTTCAACCGTCATGGCAGCGACCAAATCAATCGTTCCGCAATGCGCCAGGTCGGATGTAGGCGAAAGAGTCAGTATGAGCCCCGGATCGTTATCCGTCTTAAGCTCCAATGTATTTGCCGAGCCCAGTTCACGCGTCGCATTATTGATCTTCACGACGTCTAAGTGTTCTGACAACCGATAAAGCGGAGCAGGGTTATTAGTGCCTAGTGCGATAGGCAGAACCGGAAGAATTCTGGCAAAAGAAGCATTCGCCGCTCGTCCATTCTTGATACCTTCAGCTATGTCACCCAGGTCAATATTCGAGCACGTCACTGCACCAGGCTCTTGGATCCTTGCTACGACACATGCAACACCTTCAGAGCGATGTTTCATGGTTGCTTCAAAAAAGGTAGCGTTGCCCATGATAGTTGTAACCATTATGGCGACCGACCATAGCGCAACTGCCATCAGTGTTATAAGCATCGCGAAAGACTTCGACGGCTTGCGGTTTTGTAGAGCTTTCAGACACAACAATATCAGCCACGGCCAAAGCAGCGTCACCCAAAAAAAGTGAAACCTATAGAAGCCGTAGATAAAAATATCACGTGCGCTAGTCACGTTATCTGGGCGTAGATTAGTACGTCCCGCAGAGATAAGCAGCAGGTATACGAAAATCACCCCAGAGAGGGATAGAAATATAATGATGGCTTTTTTAGTAGAATCGCTTGCGTTAGCGCTGAGCTTAAAAAGACCAACAACAACTAGTATAACTATCATCAGCACAGCTAAAGCTGTGACCACTAGAGAGAACGTCGGGTGAGACATCGGCAGCATCAACGATCGGCCAATTTTCCCCAACATGAAATACCAAAAATCGGATTCCCAGGGGTATGCCATCGGCGCATCCGCCCGGTGTGTACCATGCTGAACACCTACAATGACCCATAACTGGGCCATCGTGGAAGCCAGTGCGGGCAGTGAAATCGCAAGCCCGGTACTCACAAGATTTTTGCTGTACGGTGACTTGTACATCAGCCCAACAAAGACAAATATAAAACAAAGTGCCAATGCGGAAAACGCACCGCTTATATAAGTCAACCCCGAAACCAGGGTGAGAAAGATTACGGCAGCGCAGGTAAGTTTTGAGTTAGGCTTGTCTCGCAATGTTAGTGCGAGTATGCCTAAAAGACAAAGCAACGGCACAGCTTGGTGGTAAGCAAGATTTTGCCACCCCCAATAAGTATCTGGCTGCAACATCAGCAATGTAAACGAGAACGCAACTGCCAGATAGCTTTTATTCGTGATGCAACTGCTCAAAAGCTTCCACTGCAATACCAGCAATCCGCCGAGGAGTGCGACCATGCTGATAAACTGGTAAGCAACTGTATTACCATCTAGAAAACGAAATGCAAGCGAGTCCAGCAGTAAGCCAACGGTATATAAGGTGTCATTGTGCGGCGTCATCAAATAACGTAAATCAAGCCTGCCCATATCATTTGCGTTGTATTGGCGCCAATCATCATAAACAGGTATATCAACGCCGTACCTTAGCCACGACCATGCACTTATTACAAGACTGATCACCGGAAGCGCAATGAGCAACAGGCGAAATAAGTCCTTCATAGTATAGGAGAAATGAGCCTTAGGAAGCGCTATGCCTTCGCTACGCGTTTCCTCTGAGCCGTTGTCAACCTCATTCGTCGAATTCATCTTATAACTTAACTCTAGGTGGCCAGGCCAAACCGAAATCTTCATGCTCTAAAGTCAGGTTCGGATTATAGGTATAGTCTTCTTCAATGTTTGGCCAGCGCGCCTGCACATAAAGCACTTCATTGGAAAAACGTTCTTTTTTCTCAGGCGTATCTTCCAATCCACGAGTCGCCGACTCGTGGTGATACAGTTCGGCAAAAGGTGTCCACACGTTGATGTAACCTGCCTCCTGTACTCTCATGCAGAAGTCGACATCGTTGAAGGCAATCTTAAGGTTCTCTTCATCCAAACCACCGACCTGCTCGAACGTTGACTTTTTGATGATCAGGCAAGCAGCTGTAACCGCTGAGAACTCTTGAATCAACGCAGCCCTGCAGAAGTAGCCATAGTCGCCTTTTGGCAGATACTTGTGCGAATGGCCTGCTACTCCGCCCACTCCGAGCACCACGCCACCGTGTTGCAAGCGGTCATCCGGATACCAAAGGCGCGCACCCACAGCACCTACATTTGGTTGAAGCGCAATAGACACCATCTCACTCAGCCATTCGGGTGTAATGACTTCGATGTCGTTGTTAATCAACCCGATCAGATCACCGCGAGCAATTCTGACAGCACCGTTATTCAGCGCGGAGTAATTGAACGGCCCGTCGTCGCGCATCACTCGGATATTGTGTTGTTGATCAAGCCGCGCGAAATATTCAAGTGATTCGGGATCGTCCGACCCATTATCAATCAAAATAATTTCGTAATGCTTGTACGTGGTCAGTCGTTGAATGCTCTCAATACATTGTTTCACCAAAGCGTAAGCGTTACGCGTAGGGATAATCAACGTGACCAACGGAGCTTTAGCTGGGAGCGTGTAGTGGACCCGGTACAAGCCCATAGGCAGCAGCTCTGTACGGCCTATGTCACCTTTGCGTAGCAAATGTTCGTCCAGCGCCTTAACACCAGCGAGGGCGGCATAGGGCTTTTCATCCCCTGCCATGGCTGTGCTGCCAGCGTGCATGCGCCAGTGGTAGAGAACCCGAGGAATGTGCACGATTTGTGCGCGCTCGAGTTTTTCGGCGCAGCGCAGCGCGAGATCGTAATCTTGCGAGCCTTCAAAGCCAACGCGGAAACCGCCGACTTCTTTGACCAGGTCGGAGCGATAGACACCCAGGTGACAAACCATATTCTGCGAACGGAACAGAAACTCGTTCCAGTCCGATTTAAAGTAAGGCGAGCTGCGTTTCCCCGAGGAATCAATCTTGTCCTCGTCGGAATAGATCATACCGGCGTCCGGGTTGTCGTGGATGGCGCGGGCAACCCAATACAGTGCGTGTTCCGGAATGAGGTCGTCATTATCCATCAGCGCAATGTACTGCCCCGAGGCCAGTTCCAGCGCCGAGTTACTGGCCTTGGAAATATGGCCGTTTTCTTTGCGGAACATGACTTTGAAACGCTTGTCCTGACTCGACAGCGTCTTGAGATACGCGATGACCTCTTTATCCGTGGAAGCATCGTCGGCGATGCACAACTCCCAATTCTTGTAGAGTTGGGATTTAACACTGTCAATGGCTTCACGCAGCAAATCGAGCGGTGGATTGTAGACAGGCATGATGATCGAAATCAGCGGCTTGCTTTTCCACGTGCGAATTTCTTCGCTCATCTTCCAACGGCCATTGTCATCCAAGGTGTCGTAATACTCGACCCACTTGGAATAATCAAAGCGATCAGATACTTCTCGAGCTTCCTGACCGATGGAGTTAAGACTGCTCGAGGTGGCCACATACACAACGCGTGCTCTTAAACCGGCCAATCCTTGCTGCCGAGCAACCGTAATGGCTTTGCCCACGGTGCTGCTAAGGCCGCCGCCACGACGAATCACCGCCGGCAGCAGACGCACACCCTTTTTGACTTGCCCAACGCGTTTCACAAGCTTGCGAAAAGGCGCAGTCACCTTCCAGCTGGACGTGGATTGCATGGCAATTATGTGCAGGTTCAAATTATGGATATGAGTATCTTTTTGAACTTGCTGAACACGCATTTGCTCTTCGAGGTTGGCGATGTGAACATCTTTATCCCTCAACGATTCCTGCCAAGTGGTCAGCGTGTTGTGCAACGCTTCATCTTTAAGCACGATCTGCTGATGCAGCGTTTCGATTATCTTGAGACGCTCGGCTTCGGAATGTGCATTTTCCAGCGCTACCGCGGCGATAAACTCACTGATCTGAATGTCCTTCTCATCCAACTCGAGATTTTTCTGTTCTGTCAGTAGCTGAAGGGCGGACTGATGCTCTTCGGCCGCCAACTGCAACTGCTCAACCACCGCCTGAACTTCTTTATCTTTCTCGCGAACAGCTTGAGCGATCATCTCAGCATGAGTGGAGGTGATCGATGCCTTCAACAGTCCAAGCACATCGCTGATTTCTCTGTTCGAATCAACGAGCTGCTCCAGCTTGACGCTCGAATCAAGTATCTGGTCGAGCTTGCTGTTCGAATCGATAATCTGATCCAGCTTGCTGTTCGAATCGAGAAGTTGATCCAACTTGCTGTTTGAATCAAGAATCTGGTCCAGCTTGCTGTTCGCGTCAAGAATCTGATCCAATTTAGCATTCGAATCGAGAAGTTGATCCAGCTTGCTATTTGAATCGAGAATCTGGTCCAGCTTGCTGTTTGAATCGAGAAGCTGATCCAGCTTGTCTTGCAGTTCGGAGTTGGGGCGTGTCAGCCCGGATTGATTCAGCACATTAATCTCTTGAGCGAGTTGCTCTTCCGTGAATAAAGTAAGGCTTACTTCCAGCTCAAGCAGGTCGGCGCCACTAAGCATGTCGTCTTTTAAAGGAATCGTTACGCTTGGGTCGTCACTCAGCGCTAGATAAAGCGTGTTGCGACCGATCTGGGAAATCCGCATGGCGGAGGCGATGACCAGCGGGTCACTGATGTCATCCTGCCACTCCCAAATCGTTTCGGCGCTAGAGTACACCTTGATAGTGTCAATCGAGAAGCTTTGGCGACGATTGATGGGGTCGAAACGCAACACCACGCCATCGGGCAACCCATCGGGCAGGCGGAACTTGATTACCTGGTGCCCGTCATTGACCACCTGGAGCAACGTTGATTCTTCAGAAAAATTTCCCGCCGCGTCACTCATATAGAGTTTGGCGTGCGTGGAAGGCAGGTGCACCGCGCCTATCTTGTGAATCATGGCTTCGGGAGACCAGTTGAGAAACTGGCCTGCATCGGCACCGGTTACCCGCTCTTGAAAGGCCGCTTCAGTCGCAATGTAGCGCGTCAGGTCATCTGCGCTGATATCCATGCCTGCGCTAGCCAACAGCTGAGTCACGAATTCTTGGCGGCTCACCGATGAGCTGCTTGGATAGAAGGGGTTCGCAGCCGCCATAAGCAGCAGCAGGGCTCGCATCATCAGATAACCGAGCTCCACACCCTCATTCATCTCCCACTCGACATCGATAAACTTGGGGATGTTGCTGGCGTCGACGACGATATTTTGCGGAACGGCGTCAATGTAACGGCCGGGGAGCAGTGTTTTGGCTGAAAGAAGCTTGGTGCCAGCGCCCTCCTCGTCCAACAGGCTCTGCAAACACGCCAGGTACTTCTGCAAAAACGGCGTAAAGCCCTCAATACTCCAATCGCGGCGGGCCGCAACATCGAGGAACTCAAGGCTCAGCACGCTACCTTTCGCGTAAGCGTCCACACGCGGAAGCACGTATTTGAAACCGTCGTCAGCAATGGCACTCGACTCATCGACAGCCACATTGCCCAGCTTTCTGTACTGAACCTGAATCCCTTGCGCGGTGTTAACGAACAACGATTCCTTACAGTATCGAGTCTTTCTGCCTGTGCTGTAGTGATACGCCAATACATCACTGTCCAGCGGTTGATCATCGGCGCAAGAAGCCACGATCAAAAACGAGTTGGCCAGTTCCATACCCAGGCTGTTGTTGATAACCACCGACCAGGCCTTCTCCAGATTGAAGGTTGTCTGCTCAGGAAGTTGCGGGTCTTTCTTGACGTTCTGCCAAGCCAGCGCGGCGGCGTCAAAACCGTCGCACGCAAAGCCGCTCTCGGTAATGATCGAATTGGGAAGTTTGTAATCCGGGCTCGGCGCCAGAAAGCTGGACGAGGTGAAACCTGCGCGCGCTATGAGGTCTTCGAGCTCTTTCTTGCCGTAGGTCTTGGGCTGTCCGCGCTCGTACCGGCCTTCGATACCGTACATGGTGATGCCGACGTGATCTTCCGGCGCGCCGGCGAAGTACTTCAGACCCAACTGGTTTTCGATGGCGATAAAAAGATGGCCATCGGGCTTCAACAATTGGCGAACGCGCATGAGCATCGCTAAGGCGGGGTCGGGTGCGCTGCTAAACATACTGGCGTATTCGAGGACGCCAATCAGCGTGACAACGTCGAACTGCTCCTCGATTTTGAAGTCATCGAAGCGCTCGGCCAACACCGTCACGTTATCCAGGTCCCGCGTACGGCTCGCAGCCATGGCTGCTCGGCGCGGGCTTCCTTCCAGACACAATAAATCAGCGCCACATTCGCCGAGGTAGCGGCTGATAGCGCCACAGCCGGCGCCAATTTCCAGCACTCGGGATTTGAACAGGTGCTCAAAGGGACGCAGGATGTTCGCGCGCGTCGCGCTCAAGTGGTAGAGCTTGGCCCAGTCGGTGCAGTATTGCGGCAGCTCGTCTGATAACACAGACACGTCGCTGGCATTACCGATGATCTGGGCGAGTTCGTTTTCTGCATTATCTCCGTCGCTGTACGCGATGCCTTGGAAGTCGGCGCGCACCCAAACACCCGTATCGCTATCCTTGGAATAACCATATTGATCAAGTTTAAACATTAAGGTCTACCGGATCGATGCTCATAGTCGCGGCAAGGTCAATCAACCCCAATAGCTTTGGCGTGGGTTCGACAACAAAGTGAATGGAGTCATAACGCCTGTCATGGGGAATGATGTGCTCGCCCTCTCTGGACGCGATCCCTAGGGATATAAAGTAATCGCCAGTGGCCAATTTGTTAGTGAATTTCACACTGGCAGTGGCAACAGTCCCGGATTCGCCCATCGAACGGGTCTCAACACAATCCAGTAAATAGGAGTTTGTGCCGTATACCGTGACACCTTCCTTGGTTTTGATAGTGAACCCAAGAATGGGGTTTATGACCGAACGGTTAAATTTAAGCGACAAACCCAGCACGATTTCCTCACCTGGTTCCAGGCTGGTTGGGTACTCTCGACCGCTTGCGCTCAGATGAAAATCCATCAACGTTGCAGCACCGTCACCCCATCGATACTCGTGCGGGTTATAGCCCACACGCGACGCGTAAACATCGCTATCCAGCGACAGTTGCACGGTTGGTACCAGAGGCTCGGCCGCTTTATCCGACTGCACCGGAATGTCTTGCTCTTCAGTGCTTGCGTCGGAATTGCGGCCAAACAGGATGTCGGTGTAACGATTTATAACCGGACGTGACTCTCCGATCATTTCTATTCGACTTTGTTCCAACAGGATCGCGCGCGAGCAATGGGTAACCACCTGCTCACTGGAATGGGTCACTAACAGAATGCTGGTGCCATTTTCCTTCAGCTGACGCAGGCGTTCGAAGCACTTGGCTTGAAAGCGTGCATCGCCCACCGAAAGCGCTTCGTCCACCACAAGGATTTCAGGATCGACCTGGGCCTGTACCGCAAATGCGAGCCTTACCGCCATGCCACTGGAGTAGGTCTTGACAGGGTGATCCAGGAACTCACCGATATCGGCGAAGCTTGCGATTGCATCAAAGCGATCATTCACCTCATCGTGCGTCAGCCCGAGGACCGCCGCGTTCAGATAGACATTCTCCCGACCGGTAAACTCCGGGTTAAAACCCGAGCCCAACTCAAGCAGCGCGGCGATGCGGCCGCGCGTCTCGATCTCGCCGATGGTCGGTGTCAGCGTGCCGCATATAATTTGCAGCAGCGTGGACTTACCCGAGCCATTGCGACCGACAATTCCGACGGTTTCACCTTTATTGACTTCAAAGCTGACGTCGCGCAGCGCCCAGAACTCCTTGCCGTAGGTGGTGACTTTGTCACCCGCCCATCGCTGGAAACGCGGCACGATTGCCTGCTTTAAACGGTCTCTAGGCTTGTCGTAGGTGTAAAAACATTTGGAGACATTCCGAACGCTGATTACGGCTTGATCAGATGACATCAGCGAACCCTTTACGTGTTTTTTGGAAGAACCAATAGCCGACGGAGGCAATGATTGCTCCAACGATGACAGCGACGCCGAGACTCTCCCAATTTGGTAGATGGCCGAAAAGCAGAACGCTTCGACTCTCTTCAATAATGTAGGTCAGCGGGTTGAGCTTTAACCAAGGCTTATAAACATCCGGCAGCGCCGCTACCGGGTAAAGCACGGGCGAAAGAAAGAGCAGTACGGTGGTGAGCACCGTGATTACGTGTCCTACGTCCCGCAGGTAAACCCCCAGCGACGCCAAAAACCAACTGACCCCCAGCGTGGCCAGAATCAATGGCACGAGAATCAAGGGGAACAGCAGCGCCGTCCAATGCAGTTCTCCCAGGATAAGAAACTGGGCGCCCAACAATACGACCAGGCTAATGCAACTGTGGAACAGGGCAGAACCCAAGGTAATTACCGGGAGGATCTCAAGCGGGAACACAACCTTTTTGACATAGTTGCTGTTGGCCATGACAAGCGTCGGTGCACGATTGGCGCACTCGGCAAATAGCCCATGGACGATCATGCCGACAAACAGCAGGATCGCGAACCCACCCTTGCCTGTATCGACACCGATCCATCGGGATTTGAAAATTTCTGAAAACACGAAGGTGTAGACCGCGAGCATCAGAATCGGGTTGAAGAAAGACCATGTCAGGCCCATCACCGATCCGCGGTAACGCCCAATGACTTCACGTTTAGTCATTTGTGAAATCAATGAACGGTATTTCCAGAGATTGACCACAAGACTGATTGGACCTGCTGAAGGTCTGCTATGAGGATCCACTAGGCGAACTTCTCAGCGTTGACCAAACTTACGGCATTCGCATCTTTGGCAGACAGCGTAGGCGGCTCGGTAATCGGCCATTCGATTGCCACGTCAGCGTCATCCCATGCAAGACTGCGCTCATGCTCAGGTGCCCAATAATCGGTGGTCTTGTAGAGGAACTCGGCACTTTCCGAGAGCACCACGAAACCGTGGGCAAATCCTGGCGGAATCCAGAGCTGCGCTCGGTTGCTGGCACTAAGGTGCACGCCGACCCATTTGCCGAATGTCGACGAGCTTTCACGCAGGTCCACGGCGACGTCAAAGACCTCACCGTGTGTCACGCGCACCAGCTTGCCCTGGGCCTGTTTGATCTGATAATGCAGCCCGCGAAGCACGCCCTTGACTGATTTGGAGTGGTTGTCTTGCACGAAATGAACAGGTCTTCCAACGGCCTCCTCGAAAACTTTCTGATTGAAGCTTTCGTAGAAAAAACCGCGTTCATCCCCGAACACCTTCGGCTCAAACAGAATTACGTCCGGGATGGCAAGTGAGCTGGATCGCATTATTACAATATCTCCAAAGTGTTATCAGGGCCGGCTTCGCGGCGCTACAGATCAAATTATTCTTCAGGCAACAGCTCCGAATACCGCGCCGGGCATCGCACTATCAAAAAATCTTTTCGTGCAGCAAACGCTTGAGATACTGACCGTAGCCATTCTTGGAAAGCGGCGCGGCGAGTTTCTCCAGTTGCTGCGCATCAATCCACTTTTGTCGAAACGCGATCTCTTCAGGGCAGGCCACTTTAAGCCCCTGACGGTGCTCAAGCGTAGCGATGAAACTACTGGCTTCCAGCAGCGAGTCGTGGGTGCCGGTATCCAACCACGCATAGCCTCGGCCCATGATCTCTACCGACAGCTTGCCCCGCTCCATGTAGATACGGTTAAGGTCGGTAATCTCAAGCTCGCCTCGTGGCGACGGCTTGATGCTTTTGGCGATGTCCACTACGTCCTGGTCATAGAAATAAAGACCGGTCACCGCGTAGTTCGACTTGGGCTCAAGAGGCTTTTCTTCGAGGCTGATCGCCTTGCCCTGTGTATCGAACTCTACAACGCCGTAACGCTCAGGATCGTTCACGTGATAGGCGAAAACACTCGCGCCATCCTGACGCAGCATCGCGCTTGCCAGCAGTTCATTGAAATGATGGCCGTGATAAATGTTATCGCCCAGCACCAAGGCCGACAGGTCGTTGCCGATAAACTCTTCGCCGATGATGAATGCCTGCGCCAGGCCATCCGGGGACGCCTGCACGGCATACGAAATATTCAAACCCCAGCTACTGCCATCGCCCAACAGCTGCTCGAAACGCGGGGTGTCCTGCGGCGTTGAAATGATCAGGATGTCGCGAATACCCGCCAGCATCAGCGTGGTCAGCGGGTAGTAGATCATTGGCTTATCGTAAACCGGCAGCAATTGCTTGGAGATAGCCAAGGTTGCAGGGTGCAGACGCGTGCCTGAGCCGCCAGCCAGGATGATTCCTTTACGTTTGAGCATGTTCATTTCTCTAGTGTTTCTATGAGCATCCGTGCCACACCGTCTTGCCATTCAGGCAAGCGCAATGAGAAGGCATTCTGCAGTTTTTGGGTGTTGAGTCGGGAGTTGCCGGGGCGCTTGGCCGGTGTTGGGTAAGCGGCCGTAGTCAGCGCACCCACGGCGTCCGGGGCAACCTTGAGGTGCACACCGGCAGCCTGAGCGTGTTCAAGCACGAAGCGGGCATAACGATACCATGTGGTCTCGCCAGCTGCCGCAAGGTGATAAACCCCACTCAGTTGGGGGTTCGAATGCATTGTGCGGATGGCATGTGCAGTAACGTCGGCCAACAGATCCGCCCCGGTGGGCGTACCAAACTGGTCGTCGATCACGTTAAGGCTGTCGCGCTCTTGCGCCAGACGCAGCATGGTCTTGGCGAAGTTATTACCTCGCGCTGCATAGACCCAGCTGGTGCGCAGGATCAGATGCGCGCAGCCGCTGGCCTGGATCGCTTGCTCGCCCTGGAGTTTGGTCGCGCCGTAAACGCTCAGCGGCCCAACCGGGTCGCTTTCCTGCCAAGGCGTCTGGCCATCACCGGCGAACACGTAGTCAGTGGAGTAGTGAATCAACAGGGCATTGAGCTTCTGCGCCTCTGCCGCCAGCACTGCCGGGGCCTGCGCATTCACACGCAGGGCCTGGTCCGGCTCGCTTTCGGCTTTGTCGACGGCCGTATAGGCCGCCGCATTGACGATGACGTCAGGCGCAAAGCGCTGCACGGTGGCCGCCAACCCTTGCAGGTCGTTCAAATCACCGCAGTAGTCCTGGCTTTTCGAGTCGAGCGCAAGCAATTGGCCCAGCGGGGCCAAACTGCGTTGCAACTCCCACCCCACTTGGCCATTTTTGCCAAGTAGAAGGATCTTCATGCGGAACGCTCGGCGTAGTTCTTTTCTACCCACTCGCGGTAAGCGCCCGATTGGATATTGCTGACCCAATCCTGGTTATCCAGGTACCACTCCACGGTCTTGCGGATGCCGGTCTCGAAGGTTTCGGCCGGCTTCCAGCCCAACTCGCGCTCCAGTTTGCGCGCGTCGATGGCGTAACGGCGGTCATGGCCAGGGCGATCGGTGACGTATGCAATCTGGTCGCTGTACGGCGTGCCATTCGCCTGAGGGCGCAGCTCATCGAGCAGGGCGCACACGGTGTGGACGATGTCCAGGTTTGGCTTCTCGTTCCAGCCGCCTACGTTATAGACCTCGCCCACGGTGCCGGCTTCCAGCACACGACGAATCGCACTGCAATGGTCTTTTACGTACAGCCAGTCACGAATTTGCTGACCGTCGCCATACACCGGCAGTGCCTTGCCTGCCAACGCGTTAACGATCATCAACGGAATCAGTTTTTCCGGGAAATGGTACGGCCCGTAGTTGTTCGAACAGTTGGTGGTCAGTACCGGCAAGCCGTAGGTGTGATGGTAGGCACGCACCAAATGGTCGCTGGCCGCCTTACTGGCCGAGTACGGGCTGTTAGGCTCGTACTGATGGTGTTCGGTGAACGCAGGATCGTCCTTGGCCAAGGAGCCGTAGACTTCGTCAGTCGACACATGCAGGAAACGGAAGGATTGCTGAGCATCGGCGTCCAGCCCTTTCCAGTAGGCACGCACCGCCTCCAACAGGCGGAAGGTACCGACGACGTTAGTCTCGATGAAGTCTTCCGGGCCATGGATAGAACGGTCTACGTGCGACTCAGCGGCGAAGTTCAGGATAGCGCGCGGCTGATGTTCAGCGAGCAAACGCTGGACCAGCTGGGTATCTGCGATGTCGCCCTGTACGAATACGTGGCGCTTGTTGCCTTCCAGCGAGCTGAGGTTCTCCAGGTTGCCGGCATACGTCAGCTTATCCAGATTAATGACCGGCTCATCCGCCTGGGCTACCCAGTCCAATACAAAGTTTGCACCGATAAAGCCAGCACCGCCGGTTACTAAGATAGTCATTGAGTCAGATCTTTTTCAGTAGTGTTGCAAGAATTAGCCCGAGGTTCCCCATTAAAGTCTGCCGATACAAACCGGCCGACCGGAACCCCAACACTCGTCTAAGTAACGTTTGCCTGCGCGCATGCTTGAAACGCATAAGAGTCAGTCGTTGCTCTTCGCAAAGACGGTGGGACATCGCTTCGAGGGCACAGATGTTCTGTTCGTTCCATTCGAAGAAGCGTCCCTGGAAAATCATTTTCAGCCGTACGACGCGAGCGGCCCAACTGGAGTTGCTGCCAATGAGGTTTTCATCGTGCTGGCGGTACAACATTCTCGGCTCGTGATCATAGTGCACGGCGCCGCCCGCCCCAGTCACAAGCTGGTAAATCCACCAGTCGTGAGAGGGAACCTTGACGTTCAAACCCGCCTCGATGATCAATTCACGTGCAGCGCGATTAAAAACCATCGTGTTGCCACCCGCAATACTTTGAACTAGCGCGTTTGAGAAGTGCGGAGGGCGTGGGAAAAGCGGAGAAAAGCCAAGCTTTGCACCAGACTCACTGACTAACTGAGTACGGCCACAGTATAGAGCAGGGATGTGCTCAGGAATGGTCTGCAACCAGGACTGCGCCACCGCCAGCTTATCGTCGTTCCAGATATCGTCCTGATCACACCAGGCGAAATAATCCGCAACGACGTCAGGACGGCAGGTTAACGAGAGAAAATTGGCAACAAACCCTCTTCCGGGGCCTGCCACAACCTTCAGACGGTCGCGCCCCCAACGCTGAGCATAGTCTTGGAGAATCGCTGGCGTACCATCTCGAGAGCCGTCATCGGAAACGACTAATGACCAGTTGCGATGGCTCTGTCGCTCAATGGAGTCGAGTTGGTCCCTAAGGAACGCCTCACCATTGTACGAGCACATCAAAACCGCAACCTTTGCTAAGCAAACGTCGTGCGGTTGGACATTGGATAGACTGCGCGATGCGAAAATAGACACAACATCCCTTTGCGAGCAAACTGCATACCCTATAAATACGTAGGATATAGGCCACAATAAGGTCGGAATTATTACAGCATTACTCTGTAAGCACAATCGTACTGAATGCCAGCGGTCGGCTAACATGAGTGTGCTGAGCGCTCTGCAATGCGGCATCGGGCCACTATCTGAGCGTTTGCCCTTAATAGCGCGAGTATGGCGCAGACTCTGAATCTTGCGCGTAACACAATAAACAATGCTTTGACTGGAGCACCTTCTTGCGCGTGCTCCAGTCAGCATTGACTCAACGGCTCGCCACGCACTCAGCTTTTACGAAACACAAACCCCAAGCCAACAATGATCAACGCCATCCCCAGCAGGCTTAACAGCGCGAGCCGATTGCCAAAGATCAGGTAATCCATCACCGCTGTCACCGCCGGCACCAGATAAAACAGACTGGTGACATTCACCAGGTTGCCCCGCGCGATCAGCCGGTACAGCAACAGCGTCGCCAGCAACGACACCACCAACCCCATCCACAACACCGGCAGGTAAAAGCTGGCGCTGTGTTCAAAATGGAACGGCTGGAACGGCACGAACACCGAGCACAGCAGCAACCCGGCGAGGTATTGCACCGGCAGCGTACCCAACGGGTTATCGGTGATGCGCTTCTGCATGATCGAGCCAAGCGTCATGCTCGCCAGTGCCAACAGGCCATAGAGCATGCCCGCCATCGACATGCCGGACAGACCGATGCCCTGGTAGACCACCATGATCAACCCCGCCAATCCCAGGCCCAGGCCAAACAGCCGGCGCCAGGAACGCTGGCGCTCCATGAGTACCACCGTGAGTATCGGCTGCACCCCCATGATGGTGGCCATCACGCCGGGAGTGACTTTAAGGTCCAGCGCCAGCAGATAGAAAATCTGATACGCGCCCAACAACACCAGCCCCGTCGCCGCCGCATACAGCATGGGCTTGCCGGGGCGTGGCAGTTTCAACCTGAGGATCGGCACCAGAACCACCAGCCCCACCAGGGCGATGGCGAAGCGAATCAGCAGAAAGGCAAAAGGCGAAGCATGGGCCAGGCCCAACTTGGAGAAAATCGCCCCGCTGCTCCACAACAGAACAAACAGGCTCGTCGAGGCCGCCGCGGCCACGGATTGTTTCGAAAGAACAGACATGGATACCACCTGTAATCAGGCAAAAAAGCCGATTCAGCCAAAGCTGAAACTCAATAGGTTTTTTTCAGGCAGGCAAAGGGGAACAGCGATTCGCTGATCAGCCCGAAATGCCGACACCCGGCGGTGATACGACTGCGTACACCGGCGTGCTACTGACAGGTGGGGGGTAGTGACTGATCTGCGCAGGCTGTTTCTTCCCGCACGGCACGACCACAGCGCTGACCGCTGAATCGACTACCGCTATGCGCTGGGAAGCTGGCATGTGCTGATCTTTTTTGAAGGGATAACGACGCGCCGACTATAACCAGCCGCCTTCCTGTTTTGCAATCACTTCACCCAGGCGCCGTGCGTGGAAGAGTTTTCATGCCGACGCAGAAAGCCGGTCGCTATAATGCCGGCCAGTTTTTTCCAAGGATTTCACATGATCGCTTTGCCCTGGCTGTACCTGGTGCTTCTTTCGATTGGCTACGGACTGGCCCTGACCTACGGGCAACTGGGCGCGCTGGCGGCCGTGTCGGTGGCCATGCTGCTGATCGCCGGGTACGCCGTGCGCCAGCAACGCAGCCCTTGGGCGCGCTACCTCGGCCACGGCCTGTTCATTGTCCTGGCCCTGGGTCTGGCGATGCACTGGCTGCCGGGCTTCTACAACGGCCGCGGTATCGCGCCGCAGCGTTTTACCCCTGACTCGGTACCGTTTTCGATGTACCTGAACCAGGACAAACCACTGATTGGCTTCTGGCTGTTGCTGGCCTGCCCATGGATCGTGGCGCGTCGCACGCTGCGCCTGTCGATCTGCGTCGCGGCCCTGGCACTGACCCTGACGGCGGTCGCTGCGCTGGGCGGCGCCACATTGCTGGGAATGATCGACTGGGCACCCAAATGGCCGGAACAGGCATGGCTGTGGGTCCTGAACAACCTGCTGCTGGTGACGCTGGTGGAAGAGGCGCTGTTTCGCGGCTATATCCAGGGCGGCCTGAGCCACCGCTTCAAACACCTGCCCTACGGTGAAAACCTGGCACTGCTGCTGGCCTCGCTGCTGTTCGGCCTGGTGCACCTCGGCGCGGGCTGGCATTGGGTGCTGCTGGCGAGTATTGCAGGCATCGGCTATGGCCTGGCGTATCGCTTCGGCGGGTTGGGCGCCGCGATTGCCACGCACTTTGGCTTGAATCTGCTTCACTTCGGGTTGTTTACCTACCCGATGCTGGCCGGCTGATTGTTGCAAAAAATAAGTTAAATAAATGCCTGCAACGGCCGACAACCCATCAAAGCCTTGCGGATTGAACAATCATGCGTAATAACCAACCCGTTACACAGCGCGAACGTACCTTCCCCGCTCAGCAACGGTTGATCTCCACCACAGACGCCAAAGGTGTGATCACCTACTGCAACGACGCCTTCGTCGAAATCAGTGGGTTCACCCGTGACGAATTGATCCGTGCCCCGCACAACCTGGTGCGTCACCCGGATGTGCCGTCGGCCGTGTTCGCGCACATGTGGTCCACGCTCAAACAAGGCTTGCCATGGATGGGCATCGTCAAGAACCGCTGCAAGACCGGCGATCACTACTGGGTTAACGCCTATGTAACGCCGGTCTTCGATGGCAACCAGGTGATCGGCTATGAATCGGTGCGCATCAAGCCCACCGCCGAGCAGATTCGCCGCGCCGAAGCGCTCTATCAACGCATCAACCAGGGCAAGTCGGCCGTGCCTCAGCGCGACAAATGGCTGCCGGTGCTGCAAGACTGGCTGCCATTTATCCTGATCAGCCAGCTCAGCTTCATGATCGGTGCGTCGCTCAACTCCCACTGGGGCTTTGCCCTGGCGGCGGGGCTGTCGGTGCCGCTGGGCCTGCTGGGCCTGAGCTGGCAGCAGCGCGGCCTCAAGCGTTTGCTGCGCCTGGCGGAGCAGACCACGTCCGACCCGCTGATCGCGCAGATGTACACCGACAGCCGTGGCGCACAAGCGCGGCTGGAGATGTCGATTCTCAGCCAGGAAGCGCGTCTGAAAACGTGCCTTACTCGCTTGCAAGATACGGCCGAGCACCTCAACGACCAGGCGGCGCAGTCCAACACCCTGGCGCACAACAGCTCCAGCGGCCTGGAACGCCAGCGCGTGGAAACCGAGCAGGTCGCCACCGCCGTCAACCAGATGGCAGCAACGACCCAGGAAGTGGCCAGCCACGTGCAGCGCACGGCGGACGCTACCCAGGAAGCTAACCGCCTGACCGGTCGCGGTCGCGACATCGCCGGGGAAACCCGCGAAGCGATCCAGCGCCTGTCGGTCGCCGTGGGTGAAACCGGTGTAACCGTCACCCAGCTGGCCAAGGACAGTGATGAAATCGGCGGCGTGGTGGACGTGATCAAAGGCATCGCCGACCAGACCAACCTGCTGGCATTGAACGCCGCCATCGAAGCGGCCCGTGCCGGCGAAATGGGCCGTGGCTTTGCAGTGGTGGCTGACGAAGTGCGTCAACTGGCGCAGCGTACCGCCGAGTCCACCGGTCAGATCCACGCCCTGATCGCCAAACTGCAGCAGACCGCCGCTGCCGCCGTGCAAACCATGGACGCCGGGCATCGCCAGGCCGAAGAAGGTGTGGCGCGCGTGATGGAGGCGGATCAGGCGCTGGTGGGCATCAGTGAAGCGGTGGCCAACATCACCGACATGACCACGCAGATTGCCGCCGCCACCGAAGAGCAAAGCGCCGTGGCCGAAGAGATCAGCCGCAATATCAGCACGATTGCGCTGTTGGCGGATCAGACCTCGGAGCAGGCGATGAACTCGGCGCAGTTGAGTGAAGAGCTGACGCATACGGCGAATACTCAGTATTCGCTGGTGGAGCGTTTTAACCGGTAAACCGCTATCGCGGGCAAGCCCGCTCCCACATTGGATTGGGTTCACACATTTCTATTTGTGAATACAGTCAAATGTGGGAGCTGGCTTGCCTGCGATGAGGCCCTAAAGGCCGCCGAGAAACTCGGAGACCTTCACCGCCGCAGCCTCCAAATGCTGCTCATGGCTAAACCCCGAAGCCTTCAACGGCTTCAAATCATGATCCCCCGCCACCAGCCACATCACCTCGATGCTCGGCGACAACGCATACCCCTGCACCGCCGCCCCATTGCCCAGCGCATCGCGCTCACCCTGCACAATCAACGTCGGCGTCTTCAGACCGGCCAGATGCTCAGTGCGTGGTTTCTCCGGCTTGCCCACCGCATAAAATGGATAACCCAGGCACACCAACCCGCCTGCCCCCAATTCATCTGCCAGCAAACTGGCCATCCGCCCGCCCATGGACTTGCCGCCAACGGCCAGTTGGCCAGCGACATGGCGTCGCACCTCGGCATACACCTCGCGCCAGGCTTGCAATAGTTTCGGCGCCGGATTCGGCGGACGTTTGCCGCCGTCCAGGCGGCGCTGGGCCATGTAGGGAAATTCAAAGCGCAACACGTTCACGCCCTGCCCGGCAAGGCGTGCAGCCATGTCGTTCATAAACCCCGAGTCCATGGGCGCACCGGCACCGTGGGCCAGGATCAGCGTCACCGGCGCACGCGTGCTGGTGCCTGTCGCCGCATCCCACAACCAGCCCCGCTCGCGTACACACTGCGCCCATTGATCCCCGTCAATACTGGCCTTGTGCTCTTTGCCCATGCTTGCCTCGCTTTTTAGTCTGCCTATAACTCCAGCCCAAGTGCCGCATTGGCTTGGGTTGAACCGTGGATGGGGAACCATGAACACTACTTTAAGTACCGCCTATAACTACAAGGTGGTCCGCCAATTCACCATTATGACGGTGGTGTGGGGCATCGTCGGCATGGGGCTCGGGGTTTTTCTCGCCGCCCAATTGGTTTGGCCTGCACTCAACTTCGATTTGCCCTGGACCAGCTTCGGCCGCTTGCGCCCGCTGCACACCAACGCGGTGATCTTTGCCTTCGGCGGTTGCGCGCTGTTCGCCAGCTCCTTCTACTCGGTGCAGCGCACCTGCCAGACACAGCTGTTCGCGCCGAAAATCGCCGCGTTCTGCTTCTGGGGCTGGCAGCTCGTAATTCTATTGGCCGCGATCAGCTTGCCGCTGGGCTACACCAGCTCCAAGGAATACGCCGAGCTGGAATGGCCGATCGACATTCTGATCACCATCGTCTGGGTGGCCTACGCGATCGTGTTCTTCGGCACGATCATGAAGCGCAACACCAAGCACATCTACGTCGGCAACTGGTTCTTCGGCGCGTTCATCATCACCGTGGCCATCCTGCACATCGTCAACAACCTGGAAATCCCGGTCAGCCTGACCAAGTCCTACTCCCTCTACGGCGGTGCGACGGATGCCATGGTGCAGTGGTGGTATGGGCACAACGCGGTAGGCTTTTTCCTCACCGCCGGTTTCCTCGGGATGATGTATTACTTCGTGCCCAAGCAAGCCGAGCGCCCGGTGTATTCGTATCGCTTGTCCATCGTGCACTTCTGGGCACTGATCACCCTGTACATCTGGGCCGGCCCGCACCACTTGCACTACACCGCGTTGCCGGATTGGGCGCAGTCACTGGGCATGGTGATGTCGCTGGTACTGCTGGCCCCAAGCTGGGGCGGCATGATCAACGGCATGATGACGCTGTCGGGCGCCTGGCATAAGTTGCGCAGCGACCCGATCCTGCGCTTTTTGGTGGTGTCGCTGGCGTTCTACGGCATGTCGACCTTCGAAGGCCCGATGATGGCCATCAAGACGGTCAACGCCCTCTCCCACTACACCGACTGGACCATCGGCCACGTACACGCCGGCGCGCTGGGCTGGGTGGCGATGATTTCCATCGGCGCGCTGTACCACATGATCCCCAAAGTGTTCGGCCGCGAGCAGATGTACAGCCTCGGCCTGATCAACGCGCACTTCTGGCTGGCCACCATCGGCACCGTGCTCTACATCGCCTCGATGTGGGTCAACGGCATCGCCCAGGGCCTGATGTGGCGTGCGGTCAACGAAGACGGCACCTTGACCTACTCCTTCGTCGAAACCCTGGTGGCCAGTCACCCTGGCTACATCGTGCGACTGGTGGGCGGTGCAGTGTTCCTCAGCGGCATGTTCCTGATGGCTTACAACACGTGGCGCACCGTGCGCTCGGCACAACCTGCCGAAGCCGCCCCTGTCGCGCAAATGGCCTGAGGAGTCAGTGATGAAACACGAAACGATTGAAAAGAACGTCGGCCTGCTGATGCTGCTGATGGTGCTGGCCGTGAGCATCGGCGGCCTGACCCAGATCGTCCCGCTGTTCTTCCAGGACGTGACCAACAAGCCGGTCGAAGGCATGAAGCCCTATACCGCGCTGCAACTGGAAGGGCGCGACATTTACATTCGCGAAGGCTGCGTGCAGTGCCACTCGCAGATGATCCGCCCGTTCCGTGCCGAAACCGAACGTTACGGCCACTACTCGGTGGCGGGCGAAAGCGTGTGGGACCACCCGTTCCTGTGGGGCTCCAAGCGCACCGGGCCGGACCTGGCCCGCGTTGGCGCGCGCTACTCGGACGACTGGCACCGCGCGCACCTGTACAACCCGCGCAACGTGGTGCCGGAGTCAAAAATGCCGGCCTACCCATGGCTGGTCACCGCGCCGGTCGACAGCAGCCACACCGAAACCAAGTTGAAAGTGATGCGCACCCTCGGCGTGCCGTACACAGACGACGACATCAGTGGCGCCGTCGCCAGCCTCAAGGGCAAGACCGAAATGGACGCGCTGGTTGCGTACCTGCAAGTGCTCGGCACTGCCATCAAGAGCAAGAGGTGAGCCATGGGATTTGAATTCGATGCGGGCACCATCCGCGGCCTTGGCACGCTGGTGGTCGCCATCGCTTTTATCGGCCTGTCGCTGTGGGTGTTCAACAACCGGCGCAACGCGGAATTCGAGCAGGCCCGCCTGCTGCCGTTTGCCGATGAACCTACTCCATCCGACGCTCAAGAAGAGCCTGCAACAAGGAGCACTCGCCCATGACGACCTTCTGGAGTACATGGATCTGCGTATTGACCCTCGGCAGCCTGATCGGCCTGACCTGGCTATTGATCGGCACCCGCAAGGGCGAAACCAAGGGCAGCGTCGACCAGACCATGGGCCACGCCTTCGACGGCATCGAGGAATACGACAACCCGCTGCCGCAGTGGTGGTTCATGCTGTTCGCCGGCACCCTGATGTTTGCGGTCGGCTACCTGATCCTCTACCCGGGCCTGGGTAACTGGAAAGGCGTGTTGCCGGGCTATGAAGGCGGCTGGACCCAGGCCAAGGAATGGGACAAGGAAATGGCCAAGGCCGACGCCAAGTTCGGGCCGATCTTCGCCAAATTCGCGGCGATGCCGGTGGAAGAAGTCGCCAAGGACCCACAGGCGCTGAAAATGGGCGGCCGCCTGTTTGCCTCCAACTGCGCGGTGTGCCACGGCTCGGATGCCAAGGGCGCGTATGGCTTCCCGAACCTGGCAGACAACCTCTGGCGCTGGGGCGGTTCGGCGGAAGCGATCAAGACGACCATCCTGAATGGTCGCCACGCGGCAATGCCGGCCTGGGGTGAAATATTGGGCGAAGAGGGTGTGAAGAACGTCGCCGCCTTTGTGCGTCACGACCTGGCCAAGCTGCCATTACCCGCCGACAGCACCGCCGATCTGGCGGCCGGTCAAGCCGCCTTCAATACCACCTGCGTCGCCTGCCACGGCCCACAAGGCCACGGCATGGAAGCCATGGGCGCGCCGAACCTGACCGAGCCTGCCGGCTTCATCTACGGCACCAGCCTGGCGCAACTGCAGCAGACCATTCGCCACGGCCGCCAGGGCCAGATGCCAGCGCAGGACGTGCTGCAAGGCAATGACAAAGTGCACCTGCTCGCGGCCTATGTGTACAGCTTGTCCCATAACGCTGATGGCGCAACGCCAGAAAGCCCAACCGAGTAACCGTAGACTGCCGCCCCAACCTGGGGCGGCAGCCCTGCCTCTCTCAGCGACCAAGTGTCGCACCCCTGCCCACCCCAACTTTCCCCTGCTGCCATTCGGGTCTACGCTTGCCCAACAGTGACCGGTTTTGGCGTATCAGGCGACTGCCGTTGCGACCTGAAAAAATTCCTGTCCACTCGATCAGCTTTCGATTTCTGATTTTGTCCTTACGCCAAACATGGAAAGGGCGCAGAATCTGGCCCGGAACGCATTGATACAGGTCAGCCATTGCGTTGCAATGGCCCCTCGGTTTGTCCATACTTGCGGCCGATTTCAACTATAAAAAAACCTAAACCGTGGAACCTTAGAATGAGCACAGCAATCAGTCCGACTGCTTATAACTATAAGGTAGTCCGCCAGTTCGCCATCATGACGGTGGTCTGGGGGATCCTTGGCATGGGGCTCGGGGTGTTCATCGCCTCGCAACTGGTTTGGCCGGAATTGAATTTCGGTTTGCCATGGACGACCTTCGGCCGCCTGCGCCCGCTGCACACCAACCTGGTGATTTTCGCCTTCGGCGGATGTGCATTGTTTGCCACCTCCTACTATGTCGTGCAGCGAACCTGCCAGACGCGACTGATCTCCGACGGCCTCGCCGCCTTCACCTTCTGGGGCTGGCAAGCCGTGATCCTCGGCGCCATCATCACCCTGCCGCTGGGCTACACCACCACCAAGGAATACGCCGAGCTGGAATGGCCGATCGCCATTTTGCTGGCCATCGTCTGGGTGACCTACGCCGTGGTGTTCTTCGGCACCATCGTCAAGCGCAAGACCAAGCACATTTATGTGGGTAACTGGTTCTACGGTGCCTTCATCCTGGTCACGGCGATGCTGCACATCGTCAACCACGCGTCCTTGCCGGTGAGCTGGTTCAAGTCCTACTCGGCCTACGCCGGGGCGACGGACGCGATGATCCAGTGGTGGTACGGCCACAACGCGGTGGGGTTCTTCCTCACCACCGGCTTCCTGGGGATGATGTATTACTTCGTGCCCAAACAGGCCGAGCGTCCGATCTACTCCTATCGCCTGTCCATCGTGCACTTCTGGGCGCTGATCACCCTGTACATCTGGGCCGGCCCGCACCACCTGCACTACACCGCGCTGCCGGATTGGGCGCAGTCGCTGGGCATGGCGATGTCGATCATCCTGCTGGCCCCCAGCTGGGGCGGCATGATCAACGGCATGATGACCCTGTCGGGCGCCTGGCATAAATTGCGCACCGACCCGATCCTGCGCTTTTTGGTGGTGTCGCTGGCGTTCTACGGCATGTCGACCTTCGAAGGGCCGATGATGGCGATCAAGACCGTCAACTCGCTGTCCCACTACACCGACTGGACCATCGGCCACGTCCACGCCGGCGCGTTGGGCTGGGTGGCGATGATCTCCATCGGCGCGCTGTATCACATGATCCCCAAACTGTTTGGCCGTGCGCAGATGCACAGCGTCGGGCTGATCAACGCGCACTTCTGGCTGGCCACCATCGGCACCGTGCTCTACATCGCCTCGATGTGGGTCAACGGCATCACCCAGGGCCTGATGTGGCGTGCGATCAACGATGACGGCACGCTCACCTACTCCTTCGTCGAAGCGCTGCAAGCCAGCCATCCGGGCTACATCGTCCGCGCCCTGGGCGGTGCGTTCTTTGCCAGCGGCATGCTGTTGATGGCCTACAACGTCTGGCGCACCGTGCGTGCCTCCGACCCTGTAGAGGCTGAAGCCGCCGCCAAGATCGCCGTTGTGGGAGCTCACTGATGAAGCATGAAGTAGTCGAAAAGAATATCGGCCTGCTGGCCTTCTTCATGGTCATCGCCGTGAGTATCGGCGGCCTGACCCAGATCGTTCCGCTGTTTTTCCAGGACGTGACCAACAAGCCGGTCGAAGGCATGAAGCCGCGCACCGCGCTTGAACTGGAAGGCCGCGACGTCTACATCGCCAACGGTTGCGTGGGCTGCCACTCGCAGATGATCCGCCCGTTCCGCGCCGAAACCGAACGCTACGGTCACTACTCGGTGGCCGGCGAAAGCGTGTGGGACCACCCGTTCCTGTGGGGCTCCAAGCGCACCGGCCCGGACCTGGCCCGCGTCGGCGCACGTTACTCGGACGACTGGCACCGCGCGCACTTGTATAACCCGCGCAACGTGGTGCCGGAGTCGAAAATGCCGGCCTACCCGTTCCTCGTGGAAAACAAGCTCGACGGCAAGGACACCGCGAAGAAGATGGAAGTCTTGCGCACCCTGGGCGTGCCCTACACCGATGAAGACATCGCCGGTGCAGCCGCAGCCGTCAAGGGCAAGACCGAAATGGACGCACTGGTGGCCTACCTGCAAGGCCTTGGCACCATCATCAAAAGCAAACGGTGATCTGCATGGATATCGGGATGATTCGTGGCCTGGGCACCGTTGTGGTGATGGTGGCCTTTATCGGCCTGGCGCTGTGGGTGTTCAGCCCCAGGCGCAAGTCGGAGTTTGACGACGCAACCATGTTGCCTTTTGCGGATGACCCCGAAGCCATCAAGCACGTCGAGCAAGCGTCTAGGAGTAACAAAGAATGACTACGTTCTGGAGTCTGTACGTCACAGTCCTCAGTCTGGGTACCATCTTCGCCCTGACCTGGCTGCTGCTGTCGACCCGCAAGGGCCAGCGCACCGAGCAGACGGACGAGACCGTCGGCCACTCGTTCGATGGCATCGAGGAATACGACAACCCGCTGCCCAAATGGTGGTTCATGCTGTTTGTCGGCACCATCATCTTCGCCCTCGGCTACCTGGCGTTGTACCCCGGCCTTGGCAATTGGAAAGGCCTGCTGCCGGGCTACAACTACCTCGACAACGACAAGCAAACCCCCTTCGCCAACGGCCAGACCGGCTGGACCGGCGTGCACGAATGGGAAAAGGAAATGGCCAGGTCGGAGGCCAAGTTCGGCCCGATCTTCGCCAAATTCGCCGCGATGCCGATTGAAGAGGTTGCCAAGGACCCGCAGGCCTTGAAGATGGGCGGCCGCCTGTTCGCCTCCAACTGCTCGGTGTGCCACGGTTCCGACGCCAAGGGCGCCTACGGCTTTCCCAACCTGACCGACGCCGATTGGCGTTGGGGCGGCGAGCCGGCGACCATCAAGGAAACCATCATGAAAGGCCGCCACGCGGTGATGCCGGCCTGGGCCGAAGTCATTGGCGAGCAAGGCGTGGCTGACGTGGCGGGCTTTGTGGTGACCAACCTCGACGGTCGCAAACTGCCGGAAGGCGCCAAGGCCGATGTGGCCAATGGCGCGAAACTCTTCGCCGCCAACTGCGTGGCCTGCCATGGCCCTGCCGGTAAAGGCACGCCCGCGATGGGCGCGCCGGACCTGACGCACCCGGGTGCATTCATCTACGGTTCGAGCTTCGCGCAACTGCAGCAGACCATTCGTTATGGCCGTCAGGGCCAGATGCCAGCGCAGGAGTTGCTGCAAGGCAATGACAAGGTGCACTTGCTGGCGGCCTATGTTTACAGCCTGTCCCATGGCGACAAGCCAGCTGAAGAGCAGTAAGACACAAAAGCAAACGGTGAGAGGGGGCTTGCCCCCGATAGCGGTGCCTCAGTGACAGTTGATCAACTGACATGCCGCAATCGGGGGCAAGCCCCCTCGCACATTTGAAGCGCATTCGACTGCCTGCAAATCTGCAACACAGCCAAAACCGACCATACTTCACAAGTCAATTGATCCAGATCACTTACACCATCAATTGATTTCCCCCAACGCGACCAAAGGTCGCACCCGTGCAGCACTGCCGCAGGCGTATCATTACGCCACTGCAAGAGCCTATTTTTGACCCCGGTTGGCACGTACTGGCCGAGGCAAATCTCCACCGCCGTGGGATGCAATGATGAGCAACCAAATACCGGTACATGACGTTACCCCGCCTGCCAAAAACGCCAGTCAGTCCGTCGACCTGTATGCGTCGCGAGAGAAAATCTACACCCGCGCCTTTACCGGCTTGTTCCGCAACTTGCGTATGCTGGGCGGCGCCGTTTTGTTCCTGCTGTACTTCGGCACCGTGTGGCTGAACTGGGGCGGGCATCAGGCGGTTTGGTGGAACTTGCCGGAGCGTAAATTCTTCATTTTTGGCGCGACCTTCTGGCCACAGGATTTCATTCTGCTGTCGGGCATTCTGATCGTGGCCGCCTTTGGCCTGTTCTTTATCACCGTGTACGCCGGTCGCGTGTGGTGTGGCTATACCTGCCCGCAAAGCGTGTGGACCTGGATCTTCATGTGGTGTGAAAAGGTCACCGAAGGCGACCGCAACCAGCGCATCAAGCTCGACAAGGCGCCGATGGGCGCCAACAAGTTCCTGCGCAAATTCAGCAAGCACACGCTGTGGCTGTTGATCGGCTTTGTCACCGGCATGACGTTCGTTGGCTACTTCTCGCCGATCCGCGAGCTGGTGTTCGACTTCTTCACCGGCCAGGCCGACGGCTGGTCGTACTTCTGGGTCGGCTTTTTCACCCTGGCCACCTATGGCAATGCCGGCTGGCTGCGCGAACAGGTGTGCATCTATATGTGCCCGTACGCGCGTTTTCAAAGCGTGATGTTCGACAAGGACACCCTGATCGTTTCCTACGACCCACGCCGTGGCGAAGTGCGTGGCCCGCGTAAAAAAGGCACCGACTACAAGGCCCAGGGCCTGGGCGACTGCATCGATTGCACGATGTGCGTGCAGGTGTGCCCCACTGGAATCGATATCCGCGACGGCCTGCAAATCGAATGCATCGGCTGCGCTGCGTGTATCGACGCGTGCGACAACATCATGGACAAAATGGAGTACCCGCGCGGCCTGATCAGCTACACCACCGAGCACAACCTGTCGGGGCAGAAAACCCATAAATTGCGCCCGCGCCTGATCGGTTACGCGCTGGTATTGCTGGCAATGATCAGCCTGTTGGTCGGTGCATTTTTCATGCGCTCGCTGGTCGGTTTCGACGTCAGCAAAGACCGTGTGCTGTTCCGTGAAAACGCCGAAGGCCGCATCGAAAACGTCTACAGTCTGAAGATCATGAACAAGGACCAGCGCGACCACACCTACGTGCTCGACGCCTCGGGCCTGCCGGACCTCAAGCTGCAGGGTCGACGCGAAATCAAAGTGGCGGCCGGGGAAATCCTCAGCCTGCCGGTCGAGCTGTCCAGCGCACCCGAGCAACTGCCGTCGAGCACCAACGAGGTGACATTCATCCTCAGGGATGCCGATGACGACAGCGTCCACATTGAAGCCAAGAGCCGTTTCATCGGCCCACAAGTTCGTTAACAAGAGAGCACGACAATGCCCGCAGCTACTGCCGCAAGCCCTTGGTACAAGCACCTCTGGCCGTGGATCATCATTGGGATCCTGACCTGTTCGGTGACCTTGACCTTGTCCATGGTGACCATTGCGGTGAAGAACCCGGACAACCTGGTCAACGACAACTATTACGAGGCCGGCAAAGGCATCAACCGTTCCCTGGACCGCGAACTGCTGGCCCAGACCCTGCAACTGCGCGCCGCGGTGCACCTGGACGAACTGACCGGTGAAGTCGACCTGCACCTGACCGGCAACAGCAACCCGACCACCCTGGAACTGAACCTGATTTCTCCGACCCAGCCGGAGAAGGATCGCAAGATCAATCTGGCGCGCAGCGACAGTGAACCGGGCCGCTACATTGGCCAGGTCACCGACAAGGTCGAAGGCCGACGCTTTGTGGAATTGCTCGGTGTCGAGGGCGACAGGACCTGGCGCCTGTTCGAAGAAGAACAGGTCAGCCACGACAAGGACTTGCTGCTGGGTGATGAGCCGTTGCAGGGCGCTGAAGACCTGAAGAAGTAATAAGCCTGCGCTTCGCGCATCGCGGGCAAGCCGGCTCCCATTGCTGTGGGAGCCGGGCTTGCCCGCGATGAGGCCCTCCCCGCCGACTAAGATCTAAACCCATGAGCCCCCCAACCCCCTGCTACCACTGCGCCCTGCCCGTCCCGTCCGGCAGCCGGTTCACCGCCGTGATCCTCGGCGAACGCCGCGAACTGTGCTGCCCGGGCTGTCAGGCGGTGGCCGAAGCCATTGTGGCCGGCGGGCTGGAAAGCTATTACCAGCACCGCAGCGATGCCTCGGCCAACCCCGAAGCGCTGCCGGTGCAATTGGTGGACGAGTTGGCCCTGTACGACCGCGCCGACGTGCAAAAACCCTTTGTGCGCCATGACGGTGACCTCGCCGAAACCACCCTGTTGATGGAAGGCATCAGCTGCGCGGCCTGTGGCTGGCTGATCGAAAAACACCTGCGCAGCCTGCCTGCGGTGGCCGAGGCGCGGCTGAACCTGTCCAACCACCGCCTGCACGTGCGCTGGGCCGACGCGCAATTGCCGCTGAGCCAACTGCTCAGTGAGCTGCGCCATATCGGCTACGCCGCCCACCCTTATCAGGCTGACCGCGCCGCCGAGCAGTTGGCCGGCGAAAACCGTCTGGCCTTGCGCCAATTGGGGGTGGCGGGGTTGCTGTGGTTTCAGGCGATGATGGCAACCATGGCCACTTGGCCCGAATTCAATATCGACCTGAGCCCGGAGCTGCACGTGATCCTGCGCTGGGTGGCGATGTTTCTGACCACGCCCATCGTGTTCTACAGCTGCGCGCCCTTCTTCAAAGGTGCGCTGCGCGACCTGCGCACGCGCCACCTGACGATGGACGTGTCGGTGTCCCTGGCGATTGGCGGCGCGTATCTGGCCGGCATCTGGACCGCTATCACCGGCGTCGGCGAGCTGTATTTCGACGCGGTGGGCATGTTCGCGCTGTTCCTGCTGGCCGGCCGTTACCTGGAGCGCCGAGCGCGGGAACGTACGGCCGCCGCCACCGCTCAACTGGTCAACCTGTTGCCCGCCTCGTGCCTGCGCCTGAAAGCTGACGGCCAGAGCGAACGCATTCTGCTCAGCGAATTGGCCGTGGGTGACCGCGTGCTGGTACACCCCGGCGCGGTGCTGCCGGCAGACGGCGTCATCCTCGACGGCCAGTCAAGCATCGATGAAGCCCTGCTCACCGGCGAATACCTGCCGCAGCCACGCCACATGGGCGATGTGGTGACGGCCGGCACACTCAACGTCGAAGGAGCGCTGACCGTTGAAGTCCGCGCCCTGGGCCATGACACGCGGCTGTCCGCCATCGTGCGCCTGCTGGAGCGTGCCCAGGCCGAAAAACCGCGCCTGGCGCAAATCGCCGACCGTGCCGCGCAATGGTTTCTGCTGTGCTCGCTGATCGCCGCGGCGGTGATCGGCCTGCTGTGGTGGGAACTGGACGCCTCGCGGGCGTTCTGGATTGTGTTGGCGATGCTGGTGGCGACCTGCCCGTGCGCGCTCTCTTTGGCCACGCCAACCGCCCTCACCGCCGCCACGGGTACGCTGCATAAACTTGGGCTGTTACTGACTCGCGGGCATGTGCTGGAAGGCCTGAACCAGATCGACACGGTGATTTTCGACAAGACCGGCACCCTCACCGAAGGCCGCCTGGCGTTACGTGCGACCCATCCCTTGGGCACGCTGAACAGCGATGACTGCCTGAGCCTCGCCGCCGCCCTGGAAAACCGCTCCGAACACCCGATTGCGCGGGCTTTTGGCCGTGCGCCGCTGGCCGCCGAAGAAGTCCTGAGTTTCCCCGGCCTGGGCCTGGAAGGCCGTGTGGGTGAGCGCCAACTGCGTATCGGCCAACCGGGGTTTGTCTGCCAATTGAGTGGTTGCCCAACTCCCGCCTCGCCGGACGACGCGGGCCAGTGGCTGCTGCTGGGTGATCGTGACGGCGCACTCGCCTGGTTCGTGCTGGATGACCGTCTGCGCAGCGACGCGCCGGCCCTGTTGGCGGCATGCAAAGCGCGCGGTTGGCGCACGTTGCTGCTGTCCGGTGACAGCTCGCCGATGGTGGCCAGCGTCGCCCGCGAACTGGGTATCGACGAAGCCCACGGCGGCCTGCGCCCCGACGACAAACTGCAGGTGCTGCAACAGTTGCACAAGGAAGGCCGCAAGGTGCTGATGCTTGGCGATGGCGTCAACGATGTGCCGGTGCTCGCCGCTGCCGACATCAGTGTGGCAATGGGCTCGGCCACGGACCTGGCGAAAACCAGCGCCGATGCCGTGCTGTTGTCCAATCGACTCGACGCATTGGTGCAGGCCTTTACCCTGGCGCGGCGCACCCGTCGGGTAATCCTCGAAAACCTGCTGTGGGCCGGGCTGTACAATGGCCTTATGCTGCCGTTTGCCGCGCTCGGCTGGATCACGCCGATCTGGGCGGCGATCGGCATGTCCCTCAGCTCGTTGACTGTAGTGCTCAACGCCTTGCGCCTGACTCGCCTGCCGAGCGCGCCGACTGCAAGCGCCCCCTTAGTAACCCGCCCGCTGCCGGCCTGAGCCGCGTGGGCATGGAGTGCAGATGCCAGCTCTATACGTGATGATTCCAGCGGCGCTGCTGTTAGTCGGCGTCGCCATCTACATCTTCTTCTGGGCGGTGGACAGCGGCCAGTACGACGACCTCGACGGCCCGGCCCACAGCGTGCTGTTCGATGACCAGGACCCGAACCACTTGGCGGCTGTCGACGAAGCCAACGGGCCTGAGCAACCGCCCAAAGATCCGCCCCGTGTTTGAACTGGCGCCGCTGCTAGTCTCTGCGCTGATCCTTGGCCTGCTGGGCGGCGGTCATTGCCTGGGCATGTGCGGCGGGTTGATGGGCGCATTGACCCTGGCTATCCCCAAAGAGCAACGCAGTCGGCGCTTTCGCCTGCTGCTGGCGTACAACCTGGGGCGCATCCTCAGCTATGCCGCCGCCGGCTTATTGATCGGCCTGGCCGGCTGGGCGGTAGCCAACAGCCCGGCGGCGATGTTCATGCGTGTGCTTGCCGGTTTATTGCTGATCAGCATGGGCCTGTACCTGGCCGGTTGGTGGAGCGGCCTTACGCGCATCGAAAGCCTCGGTCGCGGCTTGTGGCGCTACCTACAGCCCGTCGCCAACCGTTTGCTGCCGGTGTCCAGCCTGCCGCGCGCGTTGCTGTTGGGCGCGCTGTGGGGCTGGCTGCCGTGCGGCCTGGTCTACAGCACGTTGCTGTGGGCGGCGAGCCAGGGCAATGCGGCGGACAGTGCGTTGCTGATGCTGGCGTTCGGGCTCGGCACCTGGCCGGTGTTGCTGGCGACCGGGCTGGCCGCTGAACGCGTCACAGCCGTGCTGCGCAAACGCAGCGTGCGTGTGGCGGGAGGCTTGCTGGTAATTCTATTTGGCCTGTGGACCTTGCCCGGTCCGCACCAGCACTGGCTGATGGGCCATTAAATCGCCATGTGGCATAGCGCCGCTCCCCGTTGATGCAAATCAACATGCTCTGCCCGGCGCACCCCTAGACTCGGCCCACTAGCCAATCCGGGGGACCGCCCGCATGCTCGACGCCATTCGTTGGGACACAGATCTGATTCACCGCTACGACTTGGCGGGGCCGCGCTACACGTCCTACCCCACCGCCGTACAATTCGACAGCCAGGTCGGCACTTTCGACCTGCTCCACGCCCTGCGCGACAGCCGCAAGGCCGTGCGCCCCTTGTCGCTGTATGTGCATGTGCCGTTCTGCGCGAACATTTGCTACTACTGCGCCTGCAACAAGGTCATCACCAAGGACCGTGGCCGCGCCCAGGCTTACCTGCAACGCCTGGAGCAGGAAATCCAACTGGTGGCCTGCCACCTCGACCCGAAACAGCCGGTCGAGCAGTTGCACTTTGGCGGCGGCACACCGACCTTTCTGAGCCACGACGAACTGCGCCAGGTCATGGCGCGCCTGCGCCAGCACTTCAACTTGCTCGACGATGATTCCGGCGACTACGGCATTGAAATCGACCCGCGTGAAGCCGACTGGGCGACCATGGGCCTGCTGCGCGAACTGGGTTTCAACCGTGTGAGCATCGGCCTGCAAGACCTCGACCCCGAGGTGCAGCGTGCGGTTAACCGCCTGCAGAGCCTGGAAGAAACCCGCGCCGTGATCGATGCGGCGCGCACCTTGCAGTTTCGCTCGATCAATATCGACCTGATCTACGGGCTGCCCAAACAAACGCCGATCAACTTCGCACGCACGGTGGAGGAAGTGATCAGCCTGCAACCGGATCGCCTGTCGGTGTTCAACTACGCGCATTTGCCGGAGCGTTTCATGCCGCAACGGCGGATCAACACCGACGACCTGCCCTCTCCGGCGGAAAAACTGCTGATGCTGCAAACCACCATCGAGCAGTTGACCCGCGCGGGCTATCGCTACATCGGCATGGACCACTTCGCGCTGCCGGATGACGAACTGGCCGTCGCCCAGGAAGAAGGCACGTTGCAGCGTAACTTTCAGGGCTACACCACCCACGGGCATTGCGACCTGATCGGGCTGGGCGTGTCGGCGATCAGCCAGATTGGCGACCTGTACAGCCAGAACAGCAGTGACCTCAACCACTACCAGAACGCCCTGGCCGGTGCGCAACTGGCTACCAGCCGTGGCCTGGTGTGCACCACGGATGATCGGTTGCGGCGCGAAGTGATTCAGCAGTTGATCTGCACCTTCAGCCTGAAATTCGAGCAGATCGAACAGGCCTTCAACATCGATTTTCGCGGCTATTTCGACGAGCTATGGCCGCAGCTGCAGACGATGGCCGCCGATGGCCTGATCGAGCTTGATGCTCAGGGCATTCGCGTATTGCCTGCCGGGCGCTTGCTGGTGCGCTCGGTGTGCATGGTGTTCGATGCCTACCTGGAGCACCAGAACAGGCAACGATTCTCGCGGGTGATCTAGGCCTGAATTATTTGGACAGCAGCGTCATTGCTTCCATTTGAGCTTCAGGCGACTCATCTTTCAGCGACTTGGACAACTGCCCCTCGGCGGTCATCAACCCGGACTGAATCGAAGCAATATCCCCCTGCAAACCGGCGACCTTCGCCTGGCGTGCCTCCGGGCTCAGGGCCGTGTCATTCATGGCTGCTGAAAGCTGAGCCATCTTCTCGGCAAGCTGTTTCCTGAGTTCGCGGATCATTTTCAGCAGCTGTTTGATGGTGTCTTTCAGATTGCTGTCGTCGATGTCCTGGTTAGGGTTGCTACCGGCTTGAGAAGCCTTGAGCCCTGCCCCGGATATCTTCACCACCACACCTTCGCCGGGCGTGGGTGGAGGCGCAGGTTTGTCATCGACCTTCTTGCCCGCAAGCGCATCAGCGGCCGTCAAAACCTGCGGGGCCTTGGTAGTAATGACAGGGTTATTGAAAGGGATTACCGACATGACCTGAGCTCCAGCTCATAGGGATTCACCTATGTATCGGTATCGATACAAAAACCTTTATGCACGTGCCGCTTTTTTGTACACGCTGGTCTGATCCCCCCTCGGTGCGTTACCCTTACGTCTTATGTGTGTTTTCCCACAAGGATTTAAGAAATGTCCGAGCCAGTCAAACTGCGCGCTCACAGCCAGGCTCACTGCAAGGATTGCAGCCTGGCCCCCCTCTGCCTGCCACTTTCGTTGAATCTGGAAGACATGGAAGCGCTGGACGAAATCGTTAAACGCGGCCGCCCGCTGAAAAAGGGCGAGTTTCTGTTTCGCCAAGGCGACAAATTCGATTCCGTTTATGCAGTGCGTTCAGGCGCGTTGAAGACGTTCAGCCTCAGCGACAGCGGCGAAGAGCAGATCACCGGGTTCCACCTGCCCAGCGAACTGGTCGGGTTGTCCGGCATGGACACCGAGATTCACCCGGTGTCGGCCCAGGCGCTGGAGACGACATCGGTGTGCGAAATCCCCTTCGAACGCCTGGATGAACTGGCCCTGCAATTGCCGCAGCTGCGTCGCCAATTGATGCGAGTGATGAGCCGCGAGATTCGCGACGACCAGCAGATGATGCTGTTGTTGTCGAAGAAAACCGCCGACGAGCGAATCGCCACGTTCCTGGTCAACCTGTCGGCGCGTTTCCGTGCCCGTGGGTTCTCGGCCAATCAGTTCCGCCTGAGCATGTCGCGCAATGAAATCGGCAACTACCTGGGCCTGGCGGTGGAAACCGTGTCCCGCGTGTTCACGCGCTTCCAGCAAAACGAGCTGATTGCCGCTGAAGGCAAGGAAGTGCATATCCTCGATCCGATCCAACTGTGCGCGCTGGCCGGCGGCTCCCTGGAAGGTTGATCCAGCCGCTTGCGGCCGCGCCAATCGGCGAGGCCGCAGGTATACTTCGAGTCCGTTTTCCGCTCTCAGGACTCTTCGACGATGACCTTCGATTCGTTCGACATCAAATCCCTGATCCGCCCTGTCATCGACTTCCCCAAGCCTGGGGTTATCTTTCGTGACATCACCCCGCTGTTCCAATCGCCCCGCGCCCTGCGCCTGGTCGCCGACAGCTTTGCCCAGCGTTATGTCGAGGCCGATTTCACCCACATCGGCGCGATGGATGCACGCGGCTTTCTGATCGGCTCGATCATCGCCTACCAACTGAACAAACCGCTGATTCTGTTCCGCAAACAGGGCAAGCTGCCGGCTGACGTGCTGGCCGAGGGTTATCAGACCGAATACGGCGAAGCGTTTCTTGAAGTGCACGCCGACAGCCTGTGCGAAGGCGACTCGGTGCTGATGTTCGATGACCTGATCGCCACCGGCGGCACCCTGATCGCGGCGGCTAATCTGGTGCGGCGCATGGGCGCGAGGATTTTCGAGGCGGCGGCGATTATCGACCTGCCGGAACTGGGCGGCTCGCAACGCCTGCAAGACATGGGCATTCCGACGTTTTGCCTGACGCAGTTTGCGTTGACCGAGCGTTAAGAGGCGTCTGTCAGGGCCTCATCGCGGGCAAGCCCGGCTCCCACAAGTGACCGCGTTCCAATGTGGGAGCTGGCTTGCCTGCGATAGCGTCCCAAAGACCACCACCGATCAAAGCCCCATCTGCTTGCTGATGATTTCATTCATCACCTCGCGCGTGCCGCCGCCGATGGACAAGATGCGATTGTCGCGGTACAGCCGCTCCACCAAATTGCCGCGCATGTAACCCTGGCCGCCAAGGATCTGCACCGCGTCATAAGTCACGCGGTCGGCGGTGTCGGTGGCCAGGTTCTTGGCCATGGAAATCTCCTTGATCACACTCTTGCCGGCCGCCATCTTCGCCGCCTGGCGGTAGGTGAATTCCCGCGAAACCTCCACCGCCGTGGCCATTTCCGCCAGCCGGTGCTTGAGCACCTGGAATTTGCCGATGGGTTTGCCGAACGCTTCGCGCTGGGCGGCCCATTTGAGACTCTCCTCCAATGCAAGCTGCGCGGTCATATTGGCCATCAGCGCCAGGGCCAGGCGCTCACTCTGGAAGTTGCCCATGATGCAGGCAAAGCCCATGTTCTCGACGCCGATCAGGTTGCCCACCGGCACACGGCAATCGTCGAAAAACAACTCAGCCGTGTCCGATGCCCACCAGCCCATTTTCTTCAGCGGCTGGCCGACCGTGAAACCGGGCGTGTCTTTCTCGATGAGCAATAAGCTGATGCCGCCAAAGCCCGGCCCGCCGGTGCGCACCGCGACGGTGTAGAAGTCGGCACGCACGCCACTGGTGATAAAGGTTTTGCTGCCGCTCACGCGGTAATGCTCGCCATCGCGGATGGCGCGGGTTTGCAGGTTGGCGACATCGGAGCCGCCACCCGGCTCGGTGACCGCCAGCGCGCTGATCTTCTCGCCGGCCAATACCGGAGGCGCAACGCGCTCGCGCACCTCGGGTCGCGCCCATTTGACGACCGGTGGCAGGCCGATATCCAGCGAACCCAGGCCAGCCACCACACCACCGGAGCCGCAGCGCATCAGCTCTTCGCTGGCGGCGACCTTGGCGAACAGGTCACCTTCGTGACTGCCGCCCAGGCTTTCGGGGTAACCAATGCCGAGGATTCCCGCCGCGCCGGCCTTGAGGTACAACTCACGGGGAAAGCTTTGCGCTTCCTCCCACTGCTCAATGCCCGGCAACATCTCGCGCTCGACAAAACGGCGCACGCTGTCGCGAACCAATTGGTGGCTGGGGTCGAAGTAGTCCTGATAGGCAGACATCGGCAAGCTCCACGGTGGGGTGGAGCGAAATTACCAAGCGCTTGCTTGGTTTTCAAGATCCCCCTTACACCACAAAACCACTGTGGGAGCTGGCTTGCCTGCGATGGCGTTGGAGCAGAGACGTCGATGTCGCCTGACACTCCGCCATCGCAGGCAAGCCAGCGCCCACATTTGAACAGCGGTGTGGCTTAGAGGGCGATCGGCTTGCGGCCTGCAAACGAATGCGCCAGTGTCCCGCCGTCCACCAATTCCAGCTCGCCGCCCAACGGCACGCCATGGGCGATGCGCGAGGTAATCAAGCCTTTATTGGTCAGCAGCTGGGCGATGTAATGCGCGGTGGCTTCGCCTTCCACCGTCGGGTTGGTCGCCAGGATCACCTCGGTAAACGTGCCCTGCTCTTCAATGCGCGCCACCAACTGCGGAATGCCGATGGCTTCCGGCCCCAGGCCATCGAGCGGCGACAGATGGCCCTTGAGCACGAAGTAGCGCCCGCGATAGCCGGTCTGCTCCACCGCGTACACATCCATCGGCCCTTCCACCACGCACAGCAGCGTGTCGTCGCGACGCAGGTCGGCGCATTGCGGGCAAAGGTCTTCTTCGGTGAGGGTGCGGCACTGGCGACAGTGGCCCACACCGGTCATGGCCTGACTCAAGGCCTGGGCCAACCGGGTGCCACCGCTGCGATCACGCTCCAGCAGTTGCAGCGCCATACGCTGGGCGGTTTTCTGACCGACACCCGGCAAGGTGCGCAAGGCGTCGATCAGTTGGCGAATCAGGGGGCTGAAGCTCATGAGCGAATGGTCCGACAAAACAACGAGACGCGGTTTATACCCGCGCCCCGGATTAGCGTCAAATGGTCAATCCTGCGCGACGCGTACCACCAACTTGCCGAAGTTGCGTCCCTCGAGCAAACCGATAAAGGCTTCGGGCGCCTGCTCCAGGCCCTCCACCACGTCTTCGCGGAACTTGATCTTGCCATCCCGCACCCACGGCGCCATGGCGCTGAGGAATTCGGGCTGGCGATCGCCATAGTCGTCAAACACGATAAAACCCTGGATGCGCACGCGTTTGGTCAGCAAGGTGCGTTGCAACGCGGGCAGCCGGTCCGGCCCGCTGGGGGCTTCATGGGCGTTGTAGCCGGCAATCAGGCCGCACAAGGGAATGCGTGCCTTGGGATTGAGCAGCGGCAATACCGCGTCGAAGACCTTGCCACCGACGTTTTCATAATAGATGTCCACGCCGTTGGAGCACGCCAGGGCCAGCTCTTGGGCAAAGTTGGCGCTCTTGTGATCGACGCAGGCGTCAAAACCCAGCTCGTCCACCACGTAGCGGCACTTGTCCGCGCCACCGGCGATGCCCACTACGCGCAAGCCCTTGAGCTTGGCCACCTGGCCCACCACCGAGCCGACTGCGCCAGACGCCGCCGCGACCACCAGGGTTTCGCCGGCCTGAGGCTGACCAATATCCATCAACCCCATGTACGCCGTCATGCCCGGCATCCCCAGCACACCCAGCGCCATCGACGGGCTGGCCAGGCCACCGGGCACCGGCATCAGGTTACGGCCGTCGCTGATGCTGTGGCTCTGCCAGCCCGTGGAACCGACGACCAGGTCGCCAACTTCAAATTTCGGATTACGCGACTGCTCGATACGGCTGACAGCGCCACCAGTCATTACCTCGTCGATTTCCACCGGTGCGGCGTAGGACGGTGCGTCGCTCATGCGGCCGCGCATGTACGGGTCGAGCGACAGGTACAGCGTTTTCAAGAGCACCTGGCCGTCCGCCAGCTCCGGCAAATTCACGCGCTCCAGGCGAAAGTTTTCAGGAGTTGGCGCACCTTGCGGGCGCGAGACCAGCACGATGCGCTGGTTGAGAATGGGTTCTTGAGGCATGAGGGGGCTCCTTTATCGAATGCGTCGGTATAGGGTGCAGACCATGCTTGCCACGCCAGGGTTCGATTGGATCGGCACAAACAAAAATGCCAGGCACTGGGCCTGGCATTTGATTCTAGCCAAGGCTAGACCATCAGAACGGCATCTTCATGCCCGGTGGCAGTTGCATGCCAGCGGTCACGCCGGACATTTTGTCCTGGCTGTTGGCTTCGATCTTGCGCACGGCGTCGTTGACGGCCGCGGCGAACAGCGCTTCAAGCATCTCCAGGTCATCTTCGCTGGTGCCTGGCAATACGCTTGGGTCGATGCTCACGCGCTTGATGTCGTGACGACCGGTCATCACCACGCTAACCATATCGCCACCGGCTTTACCGGTGACTTCGGCGTTGGCCAGTTCTTCCTGCATCTTGGCCATCTTTTCCTGCATCTGCTGTGCCTGCTTCATCAGGCCGGCCATGCCACCTTTCATCATGGGAATCACCTCAAAAGTACGTGGATCAATTAATAGCCCGGTGTCATGACGCTTGGGGCACCGGGGCTTCGACAGGTTCAATAGTATCGTGACGCACGACCGCACCGAACTGTTGCATCATTTGCTGGATGAGCGGATCAGCCTGGATCGAGTTCTCGGCATCGCGCTGACGGTTGATGCGTCGGCGTGTTGCGGCCTGGGCCGGGGTTTCCTGCTCGGGCTTGATCAACTCAATGGTGATGGTCAGCGTGCGCTCATGGTACTGGTTCAATGCATCGTTGAGCCGGCGTTGCTGGGTCGCGTTGAACAGCGCGCTGTGCGCCGGGTCCAGGTGCAACAGCCAGTGATCGCCATCGATGGCAATCAAGGTGCAGTTGGCGGCGATGCTGCCGGTCATGCCGGAGATCGGCAACTTCGGAAACAATTCCAGCCATTGCAGCGCCAGGCCGGTGGCAGGGGCCGCAGCCGGTTCCGCCTCGGGCTCGGGTGCAGGCTCAGCGGTGTGTTCGCTGGCCAGGTCATCGAGGTAGCTGTAGGCCGAATCCATGTCCGGCTCGATGTAATCTTCGTCCAGCGGCGGTTCGTCATCGAGGTCGATGCCGGGTGTTGCGGCTTCAACCTGGGCGACGGTCGGCTCTGGAACCGGGGCAGACACCCACTCGGGTGCGTCCGGCACCACGCTGTCGGGCGTCGGCGTCGGCATCGGCGTGAGTTCGGGCTGCTCACCGCTGGTTTCCAGCACGGGCTCCACGGCAGGCTGCAGTTCCACGTCGGGCTCGGCGTCTACCGGGTCATTCCACGGCAGGTCGACCACGGCTTCGGGCTCGGGCTCAGTCACCGGCGCCGGCGCGATGGCTGGCGTCACCGGCTCTGGCGCAGCCACTACCGGCTCAGGCGCGGGCGCCACGGGCGCAGGCGCAGCAACTACTGGCGCGACTACGGCCGCGCCAGCCACTGGTTTGGCGGAATCAACTGTGGCCTGGCTGATCCCCACTGGCTTTAGCGGCTGTCTCGGCGCGTCGGCCGCATCCGCCGGTCGGAACGCCAGCATCCGCAGCAGGACCATTTCAAAGCCACCGCGCGGGTCCGGTGCCAGCGGCAGGTCGCGGCGCCCGATCAGGCCCATCTGGTAGTAGAACTGCACATCTTCGGCCGGCAATGCCTGGGCCAGCGCCAATACGCGGTCGCGGTCGCCATGGCCGTTGTCGACACCTTCAGGCAACGCCTGGGCGATCGCAACGCGGTGCAAGACGTTGAGGATTTCCGACAGCACGCCGTTCCAGTCCGGGCCTTGTTCCGACAAGTGGCGCACCGCTTCAAGCAACGCCTTGGCGTCGCCCTCGATCAGCGCGTGCAGCACGTCGAACACCTGGCCATGGTCGAGGGTACCGAGCATGGCGCGCACGTCGGCGGCCATCACCTTGCCTTCGCCAAAGGCGATGGCCTGGTCGGTGAGGCTCATGGCATCGCGCATCGAACCATCGGCCGCGCGGCCAAGCAGCCACAGCGCGTCGTCTTCGAACGGCACGTTCTCGACACCCAGCACGTGAGTCAAATGCTCGACCACGCGCTCAGGGGTCATGTTTTTCAGGGAAAACTGCAGGCAGCGCGACAGAATCGTTGCAGGAAGTTTCTGCGGGTCGGTGGTGGCCAGGATGAATTTGACGTACGGCGGCGGCTCTTCCAGGGTTTTCAACAACGCGTTGAAGGAATGGCTGGAAAGCATGTGCACTTCGTCGATCAGGTAGACCTTGAAGCGGCCACGGCTCGGTGCGTACTGCACGTTATCGAGCAACTCGCGGGTGTCTTCGACCTTGGTGCGGCTCGCGGCGTCGATCTCGATCAAGTCGACGAAACGCCCTTCATCGATCTCGCGGCACACCGAACACGTGCCGCAAGGCGTCGAAGTGATACCGGTTTCACAGTTCAGACATTTGGCGATGATGCGTGCGATGGTGGTCTTGCCCACCCCTCGCGTGCCGGTGAACAGGTAGGCGTGGTGCAGCCGTTGGCTGTCCAAGGCATTGATCAGAGCCTTGAGCACATGGGTCTGGCCGACCATTTCGCGGAACGAGCGCGGACGCCATTTACGTGCAAGAACCTGATAACTCATCGAAAACCGTCGCAACTGGGAAGCGGAAGCCGGTAATGCTAGCGGAGCAAGGGGGAAATTGCATCCGGCACGCTCGTCTAATCTGACTAAGCTCTGCTCAATGGGCCCGCAAAGGCCTGAACCCGGAGAGTGTATGCGCGTAGTCCTGGGCGCCTTATGGATGATTTCCCTTGCCAGCCTCGCGGCGCCTGCGCCGTTGCGTTTCTCGGTTTCCGACAGCTGGGCGATGCCGATGGCCCAGGTGGAGGACAGCCAGCCCACTCAGGGCATTTTGTATGACTTGATGTTAAGCCTGGCCACCCAGGTCGGGCGCCCGGCCGAGTTTCACGTGCTGGCGCGGGCACGCATCGCCAACGCCATGGCGCATGGCGACATTGATGTGCGCTGTTATGTCGCCCAGGCCTGGGTCGACAGCCTGTCCGGCGACTACACCTGGAGCGTGCCACTGATGGTGCAACGCAATGTGCTGGTAAGCCGCCACGCGACGCCGCAGCCTGCAGAAGTCGGCACGCTGACGCCTCAGCCGATCGGCACGGTGCTCAACTACCGCTACGCCGTCCTCGACCCGCTGTTTGCCACTGGCCAGCTCACCCGCGACGATTCGCGCAGCGAAGCCTTGGTGCTGCAAAAGCTGGTCGCCGGGCGTTTTGAATACGCCGTGATTAACGAATGGATACTCGAACGCTTCAATTTGGACCTGCCGCCGAACCAGCGGCTGCAAAAGATCGCGATCATCGACGAGCAAAGCCTGGGTTGCATCGTGCGCAACGACCCGAACGTGCCGGTACAGCGGATCTTGCGTACGCTGCTGCGGATGAAGATGTCGGGGGAAATCGACGACATCATCAACCTGTACACCGGCGAAGGTGAGCGGTCACCGCTCACTCCTGACAAGAACTGACAGGGCATCCCTCTAGACTGGGCGCACTTGAACGCCCATTCCCAAGGAGCCTGCAATGCACACCGTCGCCCATTACTTCCTGCTCTACGTCGACAGCCCGGCCACCAGTGCCAACTTTTATAGCCGCCTGCTGGATAAGCCGCCGGTTGAACTGAACCCCACCTTTGCCCTGTTCATCCTCGACAACGGCGTAAAGCTGGGGCTGTGGTCGCGCCACACGGTGGAGCCTGCGGCCAAGATGACCGGCGGCGGCGGTGAGGTGGGCTTTTCCCTGCCAGACCAGGCCGCCGTAGACGCCCTGCACGCTCAGTGGGTGGCGCGCGGCGCAACCATCATTCAGTCACCGACCCCTATGGATTTCGGCTACACCTTTGTCGCCCAGGACCTCGATGGCCACCGGCTGCGCGCGTTCTGCATGAGCGACTGACCGCCAGCGGCCCTCCAGGCTGATGGCCGCCACGCTGGCCAGCACCATCACACCGCCCAGCATCACCTGCACGGCAATGTGCTCGCCCAGCAGCGTCGCGGCCATCACCATGGCGACCGGCGGGATCAGGTACATCGCCACCGACGCTCGGCTGACCTCGACGTGCTTCAACACATAGGCCCAGGCGAGGTACGCCAGGGCGCTGGGGAAAATGCCGAGGATCAGCACCGCGAGGTTTTCCGCCAGCGGTGCCTGCTCCACGGCATTGGCCAGGCCTGGCAGGTTCACGCACAGCATCAGGGTGCCCGCCCACACCATGTAACACGCCATGGTCAGCGGGCTGTAGCGATGGGCATAGTGTTTCTGGATGGCGAAATACACGCTCCATGACACCGCCGCCAGCACAATCAGCAAACCGCGCGGGTCAATATCGCCCACGCCATGATCGCCCCAGATCACCACCAGCACGCCAAGCAAGCCCAGCAACACACAACCCCAGCGCCAGGCACTGACGCGCTCTTTCAAACACAAACACGCGATCAGCACACTGAACAGTGGCGCCGACTGCGCCAGCACGCTCGACGCCGCCGCCGTCACCCATTGCTGCCCATAATTGAGGCTGGTGTGGTGCAAAAACACGCCGAAGAACCCCAGCACCAGTAACCACGGCAGGTCGCGCAAACGCGGCCGGCCAATGCCTACCGCCAATGCCACACCGGCCATGAACACCGACGCAATCAGAAATCGCAGCAACGCCAACTGGCCGGGGCTGTAGCTGTGCAACCCCATGTGCACGCCAATCGGCGAATAGGCCCAACAGAGGATGACGCCAGAGATGACTAGCGTAAGCTTTGCGGGTGACGGGGTATTCATCGGTGGCGTCCGGCAACTGAGTAGGATGCCGTCAGTCTTGGCCCCGGCAAGGCGCGGGACAATTAAGCGTTTCTGACTTCTGAAATCACTGGAACTGAGCAATGGAACTGGCCCAACTGAAAATGGTGCGAGCCGTGGCGCAAACCGGCAGCGTGGCCCAGGCCGCCCTGCAATTGCATTGCGTGCCGTCCAACATCACCACGCGGATCAAGCAGTTGGAAAGCGAGTTGGGCACGCCCTTGTTTATCCGTGCCGGGCGCGGGCTGGCAATCAGTGCCGCCGGGGAAATATTCCTGGACTACTGCGAACGCATTCTGGCGCTGGTAGACGAATCCAAACGCGCGGTGGATGCCGACGCCATCCCCCGTGGCACCTTGCGCATCGGCGCGGTGGAGTCCAGCGCCAGCGGCCGCCTGCCGCCCTTGCTGGCGGAATACCATCGGCGCTACCCGGACGTCTCGCTCGAACTGGTCACCGGCGCCTGGGCGCAGTTGCTGGACGACTTGCAACACCATCGCCTCGATGTGGCGCTGGTAGCCTGTGGTGGCAAACGCGCCAAGCTTGAACACAGCGTGGTCTACAGCGAACGCCTGGTGCTGATCGCCAGCGCGTCCAGCGCCCCGATCACCAGCGCCCAGGACCTGGCCGGTCGTACGCTGCTGGTATGGCCAGCGGGCTGCCCGTATCGCGCGGCGCTGGAGAACTGGGTCAAACCGCATGCTTTCAAACCGAACATCGCCAGCTATGCCAGCTGGGGCACGATCATCGGTTGTGTCAGTGCGGGGATTGGCGTGGCGTTGGCACCGGAAGGCATCCTGGCCCGTTATGAGCAGGCCGATCAGCTGGCCTCCTACCGGTTTGAAGAACTGCAGGCCGTGGACAACCTACTGTTCTGGCACAAGGACACCCAGCGGCATTTGGCACGGGACGCGTTTGCCGGGCTGCTGCGGGAGACTTTTGGCTGACCCGGGCAGCAAATTTCAGTATTCTTCCGCAAAATTAATTCAAAATGTAAGGGACTACCATGAATTACTTCCGCGTGTTGATAGCGGCGGCTGCACTGAGCCTGTCTGCCCTACCCGTCTTTGCTGCACCTGCGCCCGCGCCCGCCGACGCCAGCGCGCCGGCTGAAACGGCTGAACACTTCCTCGCCTCACTCAAGCAGAAGACCGGCACGGTCACGCTGCCCAGTGGCATTGCCACGCTCAAGCTCAACGACGAGTTCTACTACCTCGACCCCGCCGACACCGAGCGCCTGTTGACCGATGGCTGGGGCAACCCACCCGGCTTCAAAACCCTGGGCATGATCGTGCCAAAAGCAGTCAGCCCCTTGTCGGAACGCGGCTGGGGCGTGATCGTCAGCTACAAGGCTGACGGGCACGTTTCCGACGAGGATGCGGCAAAAATCGACTACGCCGAACTGCTCAAGCAAATGCAGGAAGAAGACGAGGAAGATAACCGGCAACGCCAGAAACAAGGCTACGCCGGCCTGCACCTGCTGGGCTGGGCTGAACCGCCGCGCTACGACGATACCACCCACAAAATGTACTGGGCCCGCGAGCTGAAAGCCGACGACGCCCAGCAAACCACCCTCAACTACAGCATCCGCGTGCTGGGCCGTGAAGGCGTGCTGGAACTCAACGCTGTCGCCGCCATGGCCGATCTGCCCACCATCAAGCAGGAAATGCCCAAGGTGTTGGCCTTTACCAACTTCACCGACGGCAACCTGTACACCGACTTCAACCCCAAGACCGACAAGCTGGCCACTTATGGCTTGGCGGCTCTGGTGGCCGGCGGGATAGCGGCCAAGGCCGGGTTGTTTGCCAAGATCGGCATCTTCCTGCTGGCGGCGAAGAAGTTCCTGGTGGTCGGCGTTGTGGCGCTGTTCGCTGTGATCCGCAAGCTGTTCAACCGTAACAAGGCCTGAACCCCGGGCATAAAAATGCCGCAACGTGCATGACACGTTGCGGCGCAGGGGTTGGCTCAGTGCTGCGCAGCAGGCTCTGGCTGCTGCGCGCCGGGGCACGGGTTGACGATCGCAAACTCATCCACAGCCGCCATCCCTGGTTTGTAGCCCGGCACCGTTACATAGCGCAGCACCCGATTGCCGGTGAGCTTCACAAATGAGCCCTCGATACCGGTGAACACCTTCTGCTGATGGCTCAACAGGTAATCGAAGATCTTGTCCTTCATCGGGACGTTGATTGCGCCACGCGGCGTGATCGGGGCAAGCATGAAGGCATCATCGTGGGTAAACACGTAGAAGGTTTCGGGTTTGCCGCGCCCCTGCGTCACTTTTGCGCACATTACCTCATCGACGCGCAGGGTCCTGACCGGCAGGTAGGACTTGTCCTGGTAGAGGGTCGCGTCTCAGCTTTTGGGCGCAGTCAGGCGGCTGTATTGATCCTGGCGGATCCAGCCGGTGAACGAGCGGTCCTTGGCATTGGTGAATTCAACCTGGGCCCAGCCGTCCTTGAAAGCCAGTACGCCGACCACATCGTCCTTGACGATATACGGACGCTTGCCCGCGCTTTCGCCAGGGGTTTTGAGCAGGTAAGCCTTGTCGGCAGTGACCGTCACCAGGCCGATCCACTGTTTGCTGGCGGTTTGGGTCAGGTCCAGCCCGGTGGCGATTTCCGGCATCAGCACGCTGAGGCAACCGGGGTGCTGGCGGCCTTGTTCCACGGTCAGCGTCACGCCGTCGGACGAGGCCGTCACGCTGCCAGGGTAGGCGTCGTCGACCCAGGTCGTCAGCGCTTCGGGCGCGCCTTGCAGGTAAAACGTACAGGTGCGGGTTACGCCCTCACCCAACGCTTCCGAATAGAAACCTTCGACTTGATGCTCAGGGGTGACCGCCAGCATCAGCCCTTCGTACTTGCCTGAGTGCAAGGCTGTTTCGTCTGCACATGCAGGCGCGATAGCGCACAACGACAAAACACCCACTGCCAGAAAACGCATCATCTTATTTCTTCCCTTCCAGTGCTTCGTAGGCCTTCTTGATACGGCGGTCATAGTCGCCGTAATCCTCGCCGTTATAGTTGCGCGCCATGGCCACGTAGTCTTTGTCTTTCATGGCTTTGATCAACGCCGGGCTTTTGCTGCAAAAACCGAGGAACGCCTTTAATTGGTTGCCGGCATTGATCTTCAATGCCGCGGCAAATTCGAACACGGTCTTGTAACCACAGGAGGCGTAGTTGAACCCCATGATCTGGAACATACCCCAGGACGCCGACATCAAGGCCGCTTCCTGATCCAGCGCAAACGCGGTGGCCATGGTTTCCCAGGCCTTGGCCTGGTCCTTGTTGTTGACTTGCCACTGCGGCCCGGCCTTCCTCACGTAGACATACGACAGCAGTGGATGTGCCTGGTCGTAGATGTGCTTGGTGTACTTGCGAAACAGGTGCCCTTCAAAAGCGATCACCGGCAGCTGGGCCGGCCCGAAACCGGAACGCCCGCCGGACTCCACAGTGGCGAACGCCTTGATGATATTCACCGAAATACCGCTGCCCAACTGCGTGGCGGCGTTCTGGAAGTCGGTTTCGGTGAGCGTCATGCCGCCGTCGCACGTGGGCTGGAGCATCAATTGCCGGTTGCGTCGCTCGGCCTCGATCATCGCACGCATGCGGTCCAGGTACACATTGACCGTGGCCTGCACCGCATCGCCGTTGTTATTGCCGAACGCGTTGAGAAAACTTGGAATGCGCATCGTCGGAAACGCCTTCACCGGCACTTTCACCGCCTCTTCGATCAGGCTGTTGAACGTACGACCGGTGGGGTCGATCACCCCATCGGGGTGCGCGTATTTAAGGTGGCGAAACTGATACTGGCTGATGCACTGCACCAACTGGCCGTCGCACTTGCCGTTTTCGGCCAGCGGAAACCCCATCTTGGGAATGATCAAATTGAATAAATACTGGATGCACTGAACATCGGCAGGCAAGTTGCGCGCTTTACCGGGCGCGCCCACCGAAGCACTGATAAGACGGGGCAACCCTTGCAGGCTTTTCATCACTGACATCCTTGTAAGTTAAAGAAGTGCTGGCACTTCAATATCAATGCAGCGCTCTTGTTACACCTCGAAACAAGTGGCTGGCGGAAACTAACAAGATGGTTTTGGGTTGTCCAGTGGGCGCTTTGCACGTTGTGAAACAACCGTCATGCACGGCTACTTTTTCCTCTCCAGCGCCTCAAAGGCTTTCTGGATTCGCTTGTCGTAATCACCATAATCCGCCCCGTTGTATTGGGCAGCCATGCCCGCGAAGTCCTTGTTCTTCATGGCCTTGAACAAGGCCGGGTTCTTGCGGCAAAAACCGACGAACGCCATCAGCTGCTGGCCGGCGTTGAGTTTCATCGCGCTGACGAAATCGAAGACGCTCTTGTAACCGCAGGCGGCGAAGTTGAAGCCCATGATCTGAAACATGCCGTACGACGCCGACATCAACGCCGCTTCCTGATTTAACTTGAACGCATCGGCCAGGGTCTGCCACGCCACCGCCTGGGTTTTGTTGTTGGCTTTCCATTGCGGGCCGGCTTTTTCCCGGTAGGGGTATGACAGGAGGGAATAGGCCTTGTCGTACTTCTGCTGGGTGTATTTGCGAAAGATGTGACCTTCATACGCGATCACCGGCATCTGGGCGGGACCGAAGCCGGATCGCCCACCAGATTCCACAGTGGCGAACGCCTTGATGATGTTCACCGAGATACCGCTGCCCAGCGCTGTCGCGGCGCTTTGAAAGTCAGCATCGGTCAGCGTCACACGTCCATCACAGGTGGCTTTTGTAACCCAATGCAGTGTGTCTGGTTGGGCCGGGGCAAGCACCGGAGGGCGTGGCGGGGTTGGGGCGACAGCGGCACTGGCCGAGTCGTTGGCCGGGGTCACGGGAGTTGCCTTGCGCGCGTCTTCGAGCAGGGCGCTGAACGTTCGGCCTGCCGGGTCAATCACGCCGTCGGGTGTGGCGACCTTGAGACGATTGGATTGATAGTCCTTGATACGCTGGACCAGCAGCGGGCCGCACTTGCCATCCACCAGCAAAGGCGAAGCGGGTTTGGCGGTGATCAGGTTGAATAGATTCTGAATGGATCGAACATCATCGGAATCATTACGGGCCTTGCCGGGGGTGCCGACGGAACCACTGATACGACTGGGTAAACCTTGGAGGCTGTGCATGGCAATCATCCTTTCTGATTGAAGGAGTGCCATCACTTCTTTACTACTCCAGCACCACGGTCATTTTTTGAAAAAAACCCATGATTTACGCTAGCAGACGGTCGAAGGTTGTCCAGCAAAAAGCCGTCATGGCTGCGCACTACAGATGGGCAGATGACTGAAGAAACGTTTTTTGATTTGAAACAGAGGGGGTTGCGGGGGAGCGTTATGGAGGCAACCCCACCAGCCACACCCCGGCACACAATGTTCCCGCTGTGGCTGCTGCCTTCCGGCTCTGACCAGGTTCACGGGTAATCGTTGCGGGGGGACCGATGGGGTCACCATAACGACGCTCGCCTCTCGGCAAGCCGCGCCATTGTACCGATCTCATCGGAAGTTACAACCGTTGGTTCAGGATTAAAAAATCAAGGGGCTCAAGCACTTGTGCCGCTACAGAATCACGGCTTCATCTGCCCTGCCGCCCTCTTCCTGGATGACCAAGTGAATAAAGTGCAGCTTGGCGATCACCGCCGGCGGCAGCACAAAGGGATAAAAATCCGGCTGGCCCATGCTGCGCGACAGTTCGTTGAGCATGCCGGCCAGTTCAATCCAGGCGTTGACGAACGACAGGAACGCCGTACCGCCTGGGTGTTCGGGGTCGTAAAGGGTGCTGAGGGGAAACGGCTGGTAATCCAGGTCCATCTCGCGGGCACTCATGCCAAAGCCCAGGGCGGTGTCGACGGCGTCCATCATGTGCAGGTAATGGGCCCAGGTTTCGGCCCAGTCTTCCCAAGGGTGCATGGTGGCGTAGGCGCTGACGCAGGTTTGCTGCCAGTCGGGGCGCGGGCCGTTCTGGTAATGATGGTCGAGTGCATCGGCGTAGCTGGCGCGTTCGTCGCCGAACAAGGCGCGAAAAGGTTCAAGCCAGTGGGTATCGGCGATCAGGCGGTCCCAGTAGTAATGGCCGACCTCATGGCGAAAGTGGCCAAGCAGCGTGCGGTAAGGCTCGCGCATTTGTACGCGAACTTTCTCACGGTGGGCGTCGTCGGCTTCCTTGATGTCGAGGGTAATCAGACCGTTGGCGTGGCCCGTCATCGGAGCATTGCCTTCCAGATCGACGCCGACGAAGTCGAAGGCCAGGCCGTTGTCTTCATCGACGCTCTTGGGCACCACGTTCAGGCCGAGGCTGATCAGTTGCGCCACCAAACGGTGCTTGGCAGTTTCGACCTTGCGCCAGCGTTCGGCGTTTTCCGCGATCGACAGGTCGGGAATGGTGCGGTTCAGACTGCACGCCACGCACAGCGGCGCCGTACTGTGCGCCGGGATCAGCCAGTTGCAGGCCGCGGGAGTGTCGAGGTTGGCACAGCGCCGGAAGGCGCCGGCGTCAAGGTTGTCGTCCTGCAGCCAGGTCCCGACAACCGGGCCCGGCTGTAAGGACGATACGCGGCTTTGCTGCGGCTGATAACCGAGCAGCGCCTGGCAAGCGAGGCACTGGCTGTTGCGAAAGAACAGCGATTGGCCACAGCGGCACTGCCACACCTTGCTGTTACGAGATGCGCCCGCCGTGAACGGTGCTGCGATGCGTGAACTGAGTTGCTCGAAGTAGCGGAACATGGCGATCTCTCTATGGGTGACCAAGACTAGATCATTTCCCGTGAGAGATCGTTCCACTGGTGAGGGGGCTGCTGCGCAGGCCGACGCGGGGCAAGCCCGCTCGCCACAATAAGCAGCAGCTCATTCCCCGCACGCGCCGTCAGACCGTGATGTTGTGCTTGGCCAGGAATGCCACGAACGCTTCTTCGTCCAACACCTTCAAGCCCAGCTCGCTGGCCTTGGCCAATTTCGAGCCAGCGCCCGGCCCGGCCACCACACAGTGGGTTTTCGCCGAGACCGAACCGGCCACCTTGGCGCCGAGGCTTTCGAGTTTGTCTTTGGCCACATCGCGGCTCATCAGCTCCAGCGAACCGGTGAGCACCCAGGTGTGCCCTGCTTCGGGCAAGCCTTCGACGACCTTCTTCTCGCTCTGCCAGTGCATGCCGAAGTCCTTGAGCTGCTGCTCGATGGCCAGGGCGTGGTTGGCGTTTTCCTGGATATCGAAAAACTCCCGAACGGTCTTGGTTTGTTTCTCGGGCAGTACTTGGCGGATATCGAACCAGGGAGCCTCGATCAACTTTTCAAGAGACTCGAATTTGTCGGCCAACTTTTGCGCAGCGCCCGGTCCAACCGAAGGAATATGTAGTTTGTCCAGAAAGCCACCGAATGTAGTACTGGCGGCGAACTCGGCACTCAGGTCGCCCTGATCCTGCAGTTGCAGGCCGCATTGCTCCGGCGACAACAGCGCGCCAATCACCTTCTGGTTATGGCTGTCTTCAAAGAAGCTGTGAATCTCGTGCGCCACTTCCAGGCCCACGTCGGGCAGGTACGTCAGCACTTCCGGCAAGGCCTTCTGCACACGCTCCAGAGACGCCAGGGAGCGCGCCAGCACCTTGGCGGTCTCCTCGCCCACATCCGGGATGCCCAAGGCGTAGATAAAGCGCGCCAGGGTTGGGGTCTTGCTGTTTTCGATAGCGGTGATCAGCTTCTTGCTGGAAATATCGGCAAAGCCTTCCAGGTCGATGATCTGCTCGTACTTGAGCTTGTAAAGGTCGGCCGGCGAACCGATGAGTTTTTCATCCACCAACTGCTCGATGGTCTTGTCGCCCAGGCCGTCGATGTCCATGGCCCGGCGCGAGACAAAATGGATAATCGCCTGCTTGAGCTGCGCGCCACAGGCCAGGCGCCCGACGCAGCGGTACACCGCGCCTTCGCTGACGGTTTCCTTGCCCTTGCTGCGCTTGACCAGTTGCGTGCGCTCCACGTGGGAGCCACACACCGGGCAGCTTTCGGGGACCTGCACCGCGCGGGCGTTTTCCGGGCGGCGTTCGGTGACCACCGAGACGACTTGCGGGATCACGTCACCGGCGCGGCGGATGATCACCGTATCGCCGATCATCAGGCCCAGGCGCGCGACTTCATCCATGTTGTGCAAGGTGGCGTTGGACACGGTCACACCCGCGACCTTGACCGGCTTGAGGCGCGCAACGGGCGTGACGGCGCCGGTCCGACCGACCTGAAATTCGACGTCGAGCAATTCAGTCAGCTCTTCCATGGCCGGGAATTTATGCGCGATGGCCCAGCGCGGTTCACGCGCGCGAAAACCCAGTTCACGTTGGGCAGCAATGCTGTTGACCTTGAACACCACGCCATCGATTTCATAACCCAGGCTGTTACGCCGCTCGCCGATATCGCGGTAGTAGTCCAGGCATTCCTGGATACCCTTGGCCAACTTAAGCTCGTGGCTGATCGGCATGCCCCACTTCTGCAACTGCTTCAAGTTGCCGATGTGGGTGTCGCTGATGTCTGCGGTGACCTGGCCAATGCCATAGCAGCAGAACTCCAGCGGGCGGCTGGCGGTAATCTTCGAGTCCAACTGGCGCAGGCTGCCAGCCGCCGCGTTGCGCGGGTTGGCGAAGGTCTTGCCGCCGACTTCCAGCTGCGAGGCGTTCAAGCGCTCGAAACCGGCCTTGGACATGAACACTTCGCCGCGCACTTCCAGGGTCGCCGGCCAGCCGCTGCCGTGCAGCTTCAGCGGGATATTGCGCACAGTGCGCACGTTGACGCTGATGTCTTCGCCCGTCGTGCCATCGCCACGGGTGGCGCCGCGTACCAGTTCACCGTCTTGATACAGCAGGCTGACCGCCAGGCCATCCAGTTTGGGCTCACAGCTGTATTCCACCGCCGCGCCGCCGCCAAACAGATCGCCCACCGGCAGGTCGAGGCCTTCGGTGACCCGGCGATCAAACTCGAGCATGGTGGTTTCGTCAAAGGCGTTACCGAGGCTGAGCATCGGTATTTCGTGCTTCACCTGAGTGAACGCCGACAACGCCGTACTGCCGACCCGCTGCGTCGGTGAATCACGCGTGACCAAATCCGGATGCTCGGCTTCCAGGGCTTTGAGCTCGTGGAACAGCCGGTCGTACTCGGCGTCCGGAATGCTCGGCTCGTCGAGCACGTGGTAACGGTAATTGTGCTGATCCAGCTCAGCGCGCAATTGGAGGATGCGGGTATGGGCGGCGGTCATGGGTGTTCTCTCAGAAAGCAAAAGAGCAGCCGAAGCTGCTCAATATGTTAGTGCGCTTATTCTACTGACAACGCTGAAGACCAATCCTCAGCGTTTCTGTGTCAGGGCGCGACGCTCGAACTCGACGATGCGCTGACGGTAGTGTTCGATGGTCTGGGCGGTCAGGACGCTGCGTTGGTCGTCCTTGAGCTCACCGTTGAGTTCCTGAGACAGCTTGCGGGCCGCGGCCACCATCACGTCGAACGCTTGTTTGGGGTGACGCGGGCCTGGCAGGCCAAGGAAGAAGCTCACCGCCGGGGTGCTGAACAGGTCGATATCGTCCAGATCGAAGGTGCCCGGCTTGACCGCGTTGGCCATGGAGAACAGCACTTCGCCGTTACCGGCCATGCTTTCGTGACGGTGGAAAATATCCATCTCGCCAAACCGCAAGCCGCTTTCCAGGATGTTCTGCAACAGCGCCGGGCCTTTGAAACCGGCGGCGTCGCGGCAGATCACGCTGATCACCAAGACTTCTTCAGCGGCCGGCTGGTCATTGACCGACTGACGTGGCGCGCTTTTGGTCGGGGTCTCGTCAGGGAAATCGTCATCACGGCTGCTGAAGCTCGGACCATCATCGACGTCAAGGTTCAGGTCGCCCTGATGCGGCTCGGCAACAGCGGCGCTGCCGCGTTTGCCACGCTTGGAAGAGGGTTCACGGGCTTCACGTACCGGCGCGCTCATCGACGGCAAGTCGTGTTCGTCCAGTTGCGGCTCTTTATGGGTATCCAGCACGCGAGGCGGCCCCAGCAGTTCGGCGCTGCCATCATCGTCAGGCAAGTTGGACAGGTTGCGGTCCAGACGGAACTTGAGCTTGCCCTTGCCACCGCGCATGCGGCGCCAGCCATCAAAAAGAATACCGGCAATGACAATAATGCCGATGACGATCAGCCACTCGCGCAGACCGATTTCCATGTAATCCCGTGCCTCTAATAAAAAATGCTGAAAAATAAGGGGTTTAGCAACATCCAAACCGCTTTAAAACGTGGCGCCAACTCTATGTTCTGACTGACGTTTTGCCCACGCATACGAGGAATTGACAATAAACTAGCACGACCTTCGATAACTTTACACAGTTGGCGCGAAATGTGTCGATTTGCCATGTTTGGGCCACATGAAAGATCGCTTGCGCCAGCCGCCAACTGTGAGCTTCAAGCTGCAAGCTCTAAGCCTCAAACACGTGTAACCAGCAACTCGCCGCTAAGCATCCACCAGCGCCATCGCTTCTTCGACATCCACCGCAACCAAACGCGAACAACCGGGTTCGTGCATCGTTACACCCATCAATTGATCGGCCATTTCCATGGCGATCTTGTTGTGGGTGATATAGATGAACTGCACGGTCTGGGACATCTCTTTAACCAACCGAGCGTAGCGTCCAACGTTAGCGTCATCCAGCGGGGCGTCAACTTCGTCGAGCATGCAAAACGGCGCCGGGTTCAACTTGAAGATCGCAAATACCAGCGCCAATGCCGTCAGTGCCTTTTCGCCACCGGACAACAAATGGATGGTGCTGTTCTTCTTGCCCGGAGGCCGCGCCATGATCGTCACCCCTGTATCGAGTAGATCTTCGCCCGTCAGTTCCAAGTAAGCGCTGCCACCACCGAAAACTTTCGGGAATAACGCCTGTAAACCGCCATTAATCTGATCAAAGGTATCTTTGAAGCGATTACGGGTTTCCTTGTCGATCTTGCGGATCACATTTTCCAAAGTGTCCAGGGCTTCCACCAGATCGGCGTCCTGGGCATCCAGATAACGTTTGCGCTCGGACTGCTGCTGATACTCGTCGATGGCTGCGAGGTTGATCGCGCCGAGTCGCTGAATACGCGCAGCAATCCGTTCAAGTTCTTCTTCGGCATCTTTCTCGTTGGCCTGGGCGGTCAACGTATTAAGCACGCCGTGCAGGTCATAGCCGTCTTCCAGCAACTGGTCCTGCAGGGTCTTGCGGCGAACCGTCAGGGCCTGCCATTCCATGCGCTGCTGTTCGAGCTGGCCGCGAATCAACTGCGATTGCTGCTCGGCCTGGGTCCGGCGTTTTTCCGCATCGCGCAGTTCGCGGTCGGCGTCTTCCAGGGCGATTTGCGCAGTCTTGAGTTCTTCGTCGACGGTCATGCGCTTGTCGAGCAATTCTTCGAGCTTGAGCCGCAACTCCTCCAGCGGCGCTTCGCCCTCCTCCAGGTTGAGGCTCAGTTGCTCGCGCTTTTCGGTGAGGCGTTCGGATTGCATCTCCAGGCGCTCAAGGGCCTGACGCGTGGACGCGTGCTGAGCCTGCAACGAACCGAGGCGCACCGCCAATTGGTGAGCGTGATCCTTGTGCTGGCGCGCTTCCTGACGCACGCGGTCAAGGCGTTCGCGCAGGCTGTCGCGCTGGGCCAGCAGCAGTTCGCGCTGCTCGGTGTCCAGCGCCATGCTGTCGAGGGCTTCCTGCAGTTGCAGGCGCGCCTCACCGATTTGTTCGTGCTCGAGGGCGCGTTGCTCGCCCATCTCCGCCACTTCTTCATCAAGACGGGTGCGGCGCAGGGTCAGTTGCTCGACCTTGGCCTTGCTCGCCGACAGTTGGGCCTTGAGTTCACCTTGCTGGCGCGCTTCGTCCTGCAACAGGCGGCGCAGGTGTTCGCGGCCGGTCTCTTGCTGGCGCTGGGTGGCGCGCAGGGTTTGCAGTTCGGTTTCCAGGCGTTCGAGAGTGGCTTCGCGTTCTTCGCGCTCGGCGCTCAGGTTGACGATTTCCTGGCCACGGGCCAATACGCCGCTTTCCGCTTCGCTGGCACGGCGTACGCGCAGGAAGTGGCGGCCCACCCAATAACCATCGCGGCTGATCAGGCTTTCGCCCGCGCCCAATTGGCCGCGCTGCGCCAGGGCTTGCTCCAGGGAATCCACCGGTTTGACCTGCCCCAGCCAGGGCGACAGGTCAATCGCCGCCTCGACCTTGTCCAGCAGACTGCCCGGCACGCGCGTGCCATCGGCCGCCGGGCTGAGCAAACGCAGATCGCCCTGAGTAAAGCCGGCCAGGTCGAAGCCACCAAAATCGTCGACCAGCACCGCCTGCAGGTCGGCGCCGAGCACGGTCTCTACCGCCAGCTCCCAACCCGCTTCAACTGTTAACCCTTCCGCCAGGCGCGGTCGCTCGGCCAAATGCTGGTCGCGCAGCCACTCGGCAGTGCCGGTGCCCGGGTCCAGCGCGGCTTGCTGCAAGGCCTCCAGCGACGCCAATCGGCCGTTCAGCCGCTGCAAATCGCCCTGGGCCTGCTGCTGCGACTGGGTCGCCTGTTGCAGTTGCTGACGCAATTGCTCCAGGCGCTCCACTTGTTGCTCTTCGCTGGCCTCCAGCTCTTCCAGCGTCATCTCGCTTTCGGCCAGTTGCTCGCTCAGTTCCATGATCGCCGCGTCTTCCGGGTCGGCGGCGAGCAACGCCCGCTCCTCCTGCACGCGGCGCTGGCGCTCGGCCAAACGCTCCATGCTGGTTTCCAGCTGCTGGATGCGCGACTGCTGCACCTCAGCCTGGCGGCGCGGCTCGGCGGATTGCAGGTTGAAAGCGTCCCACTGCTCCTGCCAGCCGTGCATGGTGGTTTCGGCTTCTTCCAGGGCGGCGGCGGCTTCTTCGGCGGCGGCGCTGGTGATTTCCTGCTCGGGGGTGAGCATGTCCAGCTCTTCGCCGAGGGTCAGCAGCAAGGTGCGGTCATGGCCCAGGTGCGATTCGGTCTCCAGGCGCGCGCGCTCGGCTTCCTTCAAATCATCTTGCAGTTGGCGCAGACGCTGCTGGCCATGCTGAATGCTCTGCTCGACCCGGGCGATGTCGCCACCCACCGAATAGAAGCGGCCCTGCACCAGATTGAAGCGCTCGGACAGGTCATGGTGACCGTCACGCAGGCGCTCGATGCTGGCGTCGGCATTGCGCTGTTCGGCCACCAGCGCTTCAAAGCTGATTTCCTGGGTGCCGATGATCGCTTCGCGCTGGCCGACCTGATCATTCAGCGCCTGCCAGCGCAAGGCCGAGAGTTGCGCCTTGAGCTGGCGTTCTTCGCCCTTGTATTCCTGATACTTCTCGGCGGCCTGGGCCTGGCGGTGCAGGCGCTCCAACTGGCGCTCCAGCTCTTCGCGCAGGTCGGTCAGGCGGGCGAGGTTTTCGTGGGTGCGGCGGATACGGTTTTCAGTCTCGCGGCGGCGCTCCTTGTACTTGGAGATGCCGGCTGCTTCTTCAATGAAATTACGCAGGTCTTCGGGCTTGGCTTCGATCAGCTTGGAGATCATGCCCTGCTCGATGATCGAGTAGCTGCGCGGGCCTAAGCCGGTGCCGAGGAAGATGTCGGTGATGTCCCGGCGCCGGCACTTGGTGCCGTTGAGGAAGTAGCTGTTCTGGCTGTCGCGCGTCACTTTGCGGCGAATGGAAATTTCCGCGTACGCCGCGTATTCGCCGATCAGGGTGCCGTCGGAGTTGTCGAACACCAGCTCGATGCTGGCCTGACTCACCGGTTTACGGCTGGTGGAGCCATTGAAGATGACGTCGGTCATCGACTCGCCGCGCAGGTTTTTTGCCGAACTCTCGCCCATCACCCAGCGAACGGCGTCGATGATGTTCGACTTGCCGCAGCCATTGGGCCCCACCACTGCCGCCATGTTACTGGGGAAGTTCACCGTGGTCGGGTCGACGAAGGATTTGAACCCCGCCAGTTTGATGCACTTGAGCCGCACGTTTAGGCGTCCGCCAACGCAGCGATGACCAATGAACAACTGCGCTGGCCGTAGGCGGACAGCACCAGGCGAATCTGCGCCAGGTCACGCGCCAGCACGGCGGCGAGCAGTTGCTCGAACAGCGCCAGGTACTCGCTCATGGACGCCTTGCGCTGATCCAGCGCCAGGTAATAGGCGCGGTTCATCGCCGGCTGCAGGTTCTCGACGGTTTCCTGCAAATACGGGTTGTTGGCAAAAGGGTACGCGGCGCGCATCACGTTGAAGCTTTCTTCGACGAAGGCGCGAATGTCCTGACGCTCAAAACTGTTCACCAGACGCTGCTGGATCTGCAGGAACGGCGTCATGTCGGCCTGCACCTTCCAGCCCTCGGCCACCGCGTTGCCGAGCAGGATGTACAACTCGCCCATCAGCGTGCACAGGCTCTGCACCTTGTGCGCGGTAAGCTCGGTGACGTGGGCGCCACGGCGCGGCAGGATCGCGATCAGGTGGCGGCGCTCGAGGATCAATAAGGCTTCACGCACGGAACCACGGCTGACATTGAGCGCCAGCGTAACTTTCTGTTCCTGGATCCGCTCCCCAGGCTTGAGATCGCCGCGAATGATACGTTCGGCGAGGTGGTGAGCAATTTGCTCGGCGAGACTGTCCGGCGCCTTGAACGTCATGTTTTCCCTTCAGAATCTTCTATCAGTACAAGCGCGGCAGTGTAGCGCATTGGCCCGCTGATGGCGCTACGCCCACGGTGGCGAATTTGGCATGAAATAAGCAGCGATGAAAACCCACAAGCCGCCAAAAACAACGGTTCCAGAAGACTGGACCATAATTGAAAGTGTTGTGACCGTAATTTCTTGACCTCCTGGTCAGAAAATCATTGACCGAAAAGTCAGACATGACTAGATTCGGCGCAAAGCGGTTAACAACAATAATGAGTCTGCGAGGCCTTCCGTGATCCAGTTTTTACTCAACCAGGAACTCCGTAGTGAGCACGCCCTGGACCCCAACCTGACCGTGCTCAACTATTTGCGTGAGCACGTGGGCAAACCCGGTACCAAGGAAGGCTGCGCCAGCGGCGATTGCGGGGCGTGCACCGTCGTGGTCGGCGAGTTGCACCGCGACGAACAAGGCGCGGAGCAGATTCGTTATCGCAGCCTCAACTCATGCCTGACCTTTGTGTCGTCGCTGCACGGCAAACAGCTGATCAGCGTTGAAGACCTCAAGCACCAGGGCCAACTGCACAGCGTGCAAAAAGCCATGGTCGAGTGCCACGGCTCACAATGCGGCTTTTGCACACCGGGCTTTGTGATGTCGTTGTTTGCCCTGCAAAAGAACAGCGACGCCCCCGACAGCCAAAAAGCCCACGAAGCGCTGGCCGGCAACCTGTGCCGTTGCACCGGCTACCGCCCGATCCTGGCCGCCGCCGAACAGGCCTGCTGCAACAAACCCGTCGACCAGTTTGACAGCCGCCAGGCCGAGACCATCGCGCGCCTCAAAGCCATTGCGCCAACGCAGACCGGCGAACTCAACAGTGGCGACAAACGCTGCCTGGTGCCGCTGACCGTCGCCGACCTGGCCGATCTCTACGACGCCTACCCGCAAGCCCGGCTACTGGCCGGCGGCACCGACCTGGCGCTGGAAGTCACGCAGTTTCATCGCACGCTGCCGGTGATGATCTACGTCGGCAATATCGAAGAAATGAAGCGCATCGAGCGCTTCGACGACCGCCTGGAAATCGGCGCCGCCACCGCCCTCTCCGACTGCTACACCGCGCTGCACCACGAATACCCGGATTTCGGCGACCTGCTGCACCGCTTCGCCTCCCTGCAAATCCGCAACCAGGGCACCTTGGGCGGCAACATCGGCAACGCCTCGCCGATTGGTGATTCGCCGCCGCTGCTGATCGCCCTGGGTGCACAGATCGTGCTGTGCAAAGGCAACGTGCGCCGCACCCTGGCGCTGGAAGACTACTTCATCGACTACCGCGTCACCGCGCGTCAGGACAGCGAATTCATCGAGAAAATCATCGTGCCTAAGGGCCACACACTGTTCCGTGCCTACAAGGTGTCCAAGCGCCTGGACGATGATATTTCCGCGGTGTGCGCCGCCTTCAACCTGAAGATCGAGAACGGCGTGATCAACCAGGCACGCGTCGCCTTCGGGGGCATGGCCGCCACGCCCAAACGCGCGAAAAGCTGCGAAGCCGTGCTGGTGGGCGCCACCTGGAACGCCGCCACGGTGGAAAAAGCCTGCGCCGCCCTGGCCGAGGATTTCACCCCGCTGTCGGACTTTCGCGCCAGCAAGGAATACCGTCTGCTCAGCGCGCAAAACCTGCTGCGCAAATACTTCATCGAACTGCAAACGCCGCACATCGAGACTCGGGTGACCGCTTATGTCTAACCATCACGCCGTCGTTAAAACCCAGGCCGAACTCGCCGAGCTGTTCGCCCAGGACCTGACCTCCGGGGTCGGCCGCAGCGTCAAGCATGACAGCGCCGCCAAGCATGTGTCCGGCGAGGCGCAGTACATCGATGACCGCCTGGAATTTCCCAACCAACTGCACCTGTATGCGCGCATGTCCGACCGTGCCCACGCCCGCATCCTCAGCATCGACACCGCGCCCTGCTACGCCTTTGACGGCGTGCGCATCGCGATCACCCACGAAGACGTGCCGGGCCTGAAAGACATCGGCCCGCTGATGCCCGGCGACCCGTTGCTGGCCATCGACACCGTGCAGTTTGTTGGCCAGGTGGTGCTGGCCGTGGCCGCGCGCGACCTGGAAACCGCACGCAAAGCGGCCATGGCGGCGGTGATCGAATACGAAGACCTGGAGCCGGTGCTGGACGTGGTCGAGGCCTTTCGCAACAAGCATTTCGTGCTCGACAGCCACACTCACCAACGCGGTGATTCGGCGGGTGCACTGGCCACGGCGAAAAACCGTATCCAGGGCACGCTGCACATCGGCGGCCAGGAACACTTCTACCTGGAAACCCAGATCTCGTCGGTGATGCCCACCGAAGACGGCGGCATGATCGTCTATTGCTCCACGCAAAACCCCACCGAAGTGCAGAAGTTGGTGGCCGAAGTGCTCGACGTGTCGATGAACAAAATCGTCGTCGACATGCGCCGCATGGGCGGCGGTTTCGGCGGCAAGGAAACCCAGGCCGCCAGCCCCGCCTGCCTGTGCGCGGTGGTTGCGCGCCTCACCGGCCAGCCGACCAAAATGCGCCTGCCGCGCGTCGAAGACATGCTGATGACCGGCAAGCGTCACCCGTTCTATATCGAATACGACGTGGGCTTTGACGACACGGGTCGCCTGCACGGGATCAACCTGGAACTGGCGGGTAACTGCGGCTGCTCGCCAGACTTGTCAAACTCAATTGTCGACCGCGCGATGTTCCACGCCGACAATTCGTATTACCTGGGCGACGCCACCGTTAATGGCCATCGTTGCAAGACCAACACGGCCTCCAACACCGCGTATCGCGGCTTCGGGGGGCCACAAGGCATGGTCGCCATCGAGGAAGTGATGGACGCCATCGCTCGGCACCTGGGTCTGGACCCATTGGCGGTGCGCAAGGCCAATTACTACGGCAAGACCGAGCGCAACGTCACCCACTACTACCAGACCGTCGAGCACAACATGCTCGAAGAAATGACCGCCGAGCTTGAAGCCAGCAGCCAATACGCCGAGCGCCGCGAAGCGATCCGCCTGTACAACGCCCACAGCCCGATCCTGAAAAAAGGCCTGGCGCTGACGCCGGTGAAGTTCGGTATTTCGTTTACCGCCAGCTTCCTGAACCAGGCCGGTGCGCTGATCCACATCTACACCGACGGCAGCATCCATTTGAACCACGGCGGCACCGAAATGGGCCAGGGCTTGAACACCAAGGTCGCGCAAGTGGTGGCCGAAGTGTTCCAGGTCGACATCGACCGCGTGCAGATCACCGCCACCAACACCGACAAGGTGCCCAACACCTCGCCCACCGCGGCTTCCAGCGGTGCCGACCTGAACGGCAAGGCTGCGCAGAACGCCGCCGAAACCATCAAGCAGCGCCTGGTGGAGTTTGCCGCACGCAAGTACGACGTGAGTGAAGCGGATGTGGAATTTCACAATGGTCACGTGCGTGTACGCGACCAGATCCTGACCTTTGAAAGCCTGATCCAGCAGGCGTATTTCGCCCAGGTCTCGCTGTCGAGCACCGGTTTCTACAAGACCCCGAAAATCTTCTACGACCGCAGCCAGGCGCGTGGGCGGCCGTTCTATTACTTCGCGTTCGGCGCGGCCTGCTGCGAAGTGATCGTCGACACCCTCACCGGCGAATACAAGATGTTGCGCACCGACATCCTGCACGACGTGGGCGCCTCGCTGAACCCGGCCATCGACATCGGCCAGGTGGAAGGCGGCTTTATTCAGGGCATGGGCTGGCTGACCATGGAAGAGCTGGTGTGGAACAACAAAGGCAAGCTGATGACCAACGGCCCCGCCAGCTACAAGATCCCGGCCGTGGCTGACATGCCCCTGGATTTACGCGTAAAGCTGGTCGAAAACCGCAAGAACCCGGAGGACACGGTGTTCCATTCCAAGGCTGTGGGTGAGCCGCCGTTCATGCTCGGGATCGCCTCGTGGTGCGCGATCAAGGATGCCGTGGCGAGTGTGGGTGAGTATCGCCATCAGCCCAAGATTGATGCACCGGCGACACCCGAGCGGGTGTTGTGGGGGTGTGAGCAGATGCGGCAGTTGCAGGCGGCAAAGGCTGTCGAGGCTGAAACCGAGATGGCTTCGCTCTAAGACCGAGGTGCTGCCATCGCAGGCAAGCCAGCTCCCACATTTGATGGTGTTCACACATCAAAATGTGGGAGGGGGCTTGCCCCCGATAGCGGCCTGACAGACGCCACAAGAGGTGACTATGAACAACTGGATCAGCGCCCTCGCCGATTTGCAGAACCGCGGCGAACCCTGCGTGCTGGTGACCATCATCGAAGAGCTCGGCTCCACGCCGCGCAATGCCGGCTCGAAGATGGTGATCAGCGCCGCGCAGACCTTCGACACCATCGGTGGCGGGCACCTGGAATACAAGGCGATGCAGATCGCCCGCGACATGCTCGTGCGCGGCCAGCAAAACACGCATCTGGAGCGCTTCAGCCTCGGTGCAAGCCTGGGCCAGTGCTGCGGCGGTGTGACTGTGCTGCTGTTCGAACCCATGGGCCAGGTGCAGGCGCACATTGCAGTGTTTGGCGCCGGCCATGTCGGCCGCGCGTTGGTGCCGCTGTTGGCGAGCCTGCCGTGCCGGGTGCGCTGGATCGATTCCCGCGACCAGGAGTTTCCGGAACACATTCCCCAGGGCGTGCGTAAAATCGTCAGCGAGGAGCCGGTCGACGAAATTGCCGACCTGCCAGTGGGCAGTTACTGCATCGTCATGACCCACAATCACGCGCTGGACCTGGAACTGACCGCCGCGCTGCTCAAGCGCAATGACTTTGCCTACTTCGGCCTGATCGGCTCGAAAACCAAACGGGTCAAGTTCGAACACCGCCTGCGTGATCGCGGCTTCGACACCGCGCAACTGCAACGCATGCGCTGCCCGATGGGCCTCATCGAGGTGAAGGGCAAACTGCCGGTGGAGATCGCCATCTCCATCGCCGGCGAAATCATCGCCACCTATAACGCCAATTTCGGCCAGCACACCGCGAGCGCCGAACCCATTGCCAAACTGCTGCCGGCCTCGCGCCGCAGCCAAGCACTCTAAATTGAGAACACCATGCCTTTGACTCGCAAAGCCTACCGTGCCGCCATCCTGCACAGCATCGCCGACCCTGCTGAAGTGGGGATCGAAGCGTCCTATGAGTATTTCGAAGACGGCCTGCTGGTGATCGATAACGGCCAGATCAGCGCCCTGGGCCACGCCAGCGATTTGCTGCCGACGCTGCCCGCCGACATCGACGTTACTCATTATCAGGATGCGCTGATCACCCCGGGCCTGATCGACACCCATATCCACCTGCCGCAAACCGGCATGGTCGGCGCCTATGGCGAGCAGTTGCTGGATTGGCTCAACACCTACACCTTCCCGTGTGAAAGCCAGTTCGCCGACAAGGCCCATGCCGAAGAAGTCGCGGATATCTTCATCAAGGAACTGCTGCGCAACGGCACCACCACGGCGCTGGTGTTCGGCAGCGTGCACCCGCAATCAGTCAATTCGTTTTTTGAAGCGGCCGAGAAACTCGACCTGCGCATGATCGCCGGCAAGGTAATGATGGACCGCAACGCGCCGGACTATCTGACCGACACCGCCGAATCCGGCTACCAGGAAAGCAAGGCGCTGATCGAACGCTGGCATGGCAAGGGCCGTTTGCACTATGCGGTCACGCCACGTTTTGCCCCGACCAGCACCCCGGCGCAACTGACGCTGGCCGGGCAATTGCTGGGCGAATACCCGGACCTGTACATGCAGACGCACATCAGTGAAAACCTGCAGGAAGTGGAATGGGTGAAAGAGCTGTTCCCGGAGCGCAAGGGCTACCTGGACGTGTATGACCACTACAAATTGCTGGGTGAGCGTTCGGTGTTTGCCCACGGCGTGCACCTGTGCGATGACGAGTGCGCGCGCCTCGCCGAAACGGGTTCGGCGGTAGCGTTTTGCCCGACCTCGAACTTCTTCCTCGGCAGTGGCTTGTTCAACCTGCCGATGGCCGAGAAGCACAAGCTGAATGTCGGCCTGGGCACCGACGTGGGTGGCGGCACCAGCTTCTCGCTGCTGCAAACCTTGAACGAAGCCTACAAGGTCATGCAGTTGCAGGGCGCTCGGTTGAGCCCGTTCAAGTCGCTGTACCTGGCCACTTTGGGCGGCGCGCGAGCGCTGCGTTTGGAAGACAAGATCGGCACCTTGCAGCCAGGCACTGACGCGGACTTTTTGGTGCTGGATTACAACGCCACGCCGCTGCTCAGCTATCGCTTGAAGCAGGCCAATAACATTGCCGAGACGTTGTTTGTGTTGATGACGCTGGGGGATGACCGGGCGGTGTTGCAGACGTATGCGGCCGGCAATCTCGTGCATCAACGCTGATCTAAAGCACGCCGAGAAGCAAATGTGGGAGCGGGCTTGCTCGCGAATACGGAGTGTCAGTCACCAGATGCATTGACTGATCTACCGCATTCGCGAGCAAGCCCGCTCCCACATTTCTGGCCCTGGTGAGTCAGGGAAATTACAGTTTTACGGACGAGCGTCCCGGCTTTTTCGTCTGCAACAAATGCGAAAACACCGCGTGCAAATCATCCGACGCGCTTTCCTCATCGAGGTTGAGCTTGCTGTCGATGTGATCCATGTGGTGCATCATCAAATTCACCGCCAACGTTGCATCGCGTGCTTCGATCGCATCGATCAGCTGCGTGTGCTCATCGTAAGAACAGTGCGAGCGGTTGCCGCTTTCGTACTGGGCGATGATCAACGAGGTCTGCGACACCAGGCTGCGCTGGAAGCTGATCAGCGGCGCGTTCTTCGCCGCCTCGGCCAGCTTGAGGTGGAATTCGCCGGAGAGGCGGATACCGGCACCGCGGTCGCCGCGGGAGAAGCTGTCGCGCTCGTCGTTGACCATCTGGCGCAGCTCGGCCAGCTGTTCGGCCGTGGCGTGCTGCACTGCCAACTCCGTGATCGCCCGTTCGACCAGACGCCGGGCCAGGAATACCTGACGCGCTTCTTCTACACTCGGGCTCGCCACCACCGCACCACGATTGGGCCGCAGCAGTACCACGCCTTCATGGGCCAGACGCGAGAGCGCGCGGCGAATGATGGTGCGGCTGACGCCGAAGATTTCGCCCAGTGCCTCTTCACTCAACTTGGTTCCGGGCGCCAGGCGTTGTTCAAGGATGGCCTCGAAGATATGCGCGTAAACGATATCGTCCTGGGTTCCGCTGCGACCGGCCTTGCCGGCTCGCGGTTGTTTCTTGAGAGGTTGCAACTGTTCGTTCATGGGCACTCGGGTTTGGAGAACGGCGGCGAATTAACGGTAATACGGCAAGCGCAGGTTGCTGGCAAGTATCACCTAAAAACAGGGCACATTGTACACAACCCAGTGCGCCAACACACTGTACGGCTGTTTGCAGCGTCGGCTGTATCGCAACGAGTAGTTACGTTTGAGTTTAGGCTTGAATCTGCGCCTTCACTGACAAATACCCAGGTAAAAGGAACACCTCTCCATGAACGACGCCACCCAAGCGCCTTTGCGCCCGTTGGCCGACACTTCTGCGTCGGCCATCGTCGCCGGCTTCATTGCCATGATGACCGGCTACACCAGCTCGCTGGTCCTGATGTTTCAGGCCGGCCAGGCCGCCGGGTTGACCACGGCGCAGATTTCTTCGTGGATCTGGGCCATCTCCATCGGCATGGCGGTGTGCAGCATCGGCTTGTCCCTGCGCTATCGCACGCCCATCACCATTGCCTGGTCCACACCCGGCGCGGCGCTGTTGATTACCAGCCTGGGCGGCGTGAGTTACGGCGAGGCCATTGGTGCCTACATCACCTGCGCCGTGCTGGTGACGCTGTGCGGGCTGACCGGCAGTTTCGAAAAACTGGTCAAGCGCATCCCGTCGTCGCTGGCGGCGGCCTTGCTGGCGGGAATCCTGTTCAAGATCGGCAGCGAGATTTTCGTCGCCGCGCAGCATCGCACCGGCCTGGTGCTGGGGATGTTTTTCACGTACCTGATCATCAAGCGCCTGTCGCCACGCTATGCGGTGCTCGCCGCGCTGGTGCTCGGCACTGTGCTGTCAGGGCTGATGGGGTTGCTGGATTTCAGTGGTTTTCACCTCGAAGTGGCGATACCGGTGTGGACCACGCCGCATTTCTCGCTGGCGGCGACCATCAGTATCGGCATTCCGCTGTTCGTGGTGGCAATGACCTCGCAGAACATGCCCGGCGTCGCCGTGCTGCGCGCCGATGGCTACACCGTGCCCGCCTCGCCTTTGATCACCGCCACCGGCCTGGCCTCGCTGGTGCTCGCGCCCTTCGGCTCCCACGGCATCAACCTGGCGGCAATCAGCGCGGCCATCTGCACCGGGCCGCATGCCCATGAAGACCGCAACAAGCGCTACACCGCCGCGGTGTGGTGCGGTGTGTTCTACGGGATTGCCGGGGTATTTGGCGCGACCTTGGCGGCATTGTTCGCCGCATTGCCAAAGGAACTGGTGCTGTCGATTGCAGCGCTGGCGTTGTTTGGCTCGATCATCAATGGCTTGAGCATCGCCATGAATGAGCCGAAGGAACGCGAAGCGGCGCTGATCACCTTTATGGTCACCGCGTCAGGCTTGACGTTGTTTTCCATCGGTTCGGCGTTCTGGGGGATTGTGGCGGGGGTGTTGACGCTGCTGATTCTGAACGGGCGCAAGGCATAAAAAAAACGGCGACCCGAAGGTCGCCGTTTTTTTCAGTATCACTTAGCCGCGTTGATCGGCTTTTCTGGATACCACACGTCCAGCAACGGGCTGACTTCAGCCTTGGTCAGCTCGGAACGGGTTTTCAGCCAGGCTTCAACAGCAGCACGCTGCTCTTCGGAGACCGAGCCACGCTTCTGCAGGCAAACCAGACCGAAGTCATCGCCGCCGACATAGCCCAGACCGTTGGCTTCCATGGCTTCTTTGATGAATGCTTCGAGGAAAGCGTCGATAGCTTCTTCACTCAGGCCTTCGTTGAAGTCCAGGTTCAGTTCGAAACCCAGCTCTTGAAATTCATCAACGCACAGTTTTTTGCGCAGACGCTGGGAACGGTTAGTCGCCATTGGAACAATCCTCATAAGTAATAACGGGCGGCACTTTAGCAGTTTAAGGCAAGGATTGCCCGACTCTCTGGGACAGGCGGCTATCTGTCTGCAAAAAAACGCGCAATACCAGCTATCGTTCAGCTACAACTGGATCCACCTTGGGGCATAATGCCGACACTTTCGTGACCAATGAGGGATTTTCTTCCATACCCCTCGCCTTTTTCACCCTTCTCAGCAGTAGGGTTTTATTCCTTATGATCAAATCTTTTCGTTCCGTGTTATTGGCCAGCGTTCTTCTTCCACTGGCCTTTTCCGCCGCTGCCGCCCCAATCAACAACACCCTGCCACCCAACGTTGCGCAGGCCCTGCAGAAAGCCAAGCTACAAAATACCGCGCTGTCGCTGGTGATGCTGCCCCTCACCGGCCCCGGTACCCCCACCGTGTTCAACGCCGACGTGTCGGTGAACCCGGCCTCCACCATGAAGCTGGTCACCACTTACGCCGCCCTGGAAATGCTCGGCCCCAACCATCAGTGGAAGACCGAGTTCTACACCGACGGCACGCTCAGCGGTGGCGTCTTGCACGGCAACCTTTACCTAAAGGGCGGCGGCGACCCGAAGCTGAACATGGAAAAACTCTGGCTGCTGATGCGCGACCTGCGTGCCAATGGCGTGCAGCAAGTCACCGGCGACCTGGTGCTCGACCGCAGCTTCTTCAACCAGCCGCAATTGCCCGAATTCAATGACGACGGCAATGACGAGAACAAGCCGTTCCTGGTCAAGCCCGACGCCCTGCTGGTCAACCTCAAGGCCCTGCGCTTCGTAACCCGCAACGATTCGGGCCGCGTGATCGTATCGGTCGAGCCGCCGATTGCCAGCATTCGCATCGACAACCAGGTGAAAGTCTCCAACGCCAAGCAATGCACCGGTGACGTGCGCTACAGCCCGGTCACCGCCGCCGACGGCAGTGTCACCGTGACGGTCAGCGGCCAACTGGGCGATGGCTGCAGTTCGCAGACTTACCTGTCGCTGCTCGACCACGCCACCTACACCGCCGGCGCTGTGCGTGCGATCTGGCAGGAATTGGGTGGCACCATCCAGGGCCGCGACATCCAGGCGCCCGTGCCCAAGGACGCCAAAGTACTCGCCCGTGCCTTTTCGCCGGACCTGGCGGAAATCATCCGCGACATCAACAAATACAGTAACAACACCATGGCTCAGCAGCTGTTCCTGAGCCTGGGCGCGCAATTTCGCAACGATGCCGACGGCGACGACGCCAAGGCTGCGCAACGTGTGGTCCGTCAGTGGCTGGCGAAGAAAGGCATCACCGCGCCGCACCTCGTCATGGAGAACGGCTCCGGCCTGTCGCGCGCCGAACGTGTCAGCGCCCGCGAGATGGCGGCCATGCTGCAAGCCGCCTGGAAAAGCCCGTACGCGGCGGAATACATCAGCTCGCTACCGATTGCCGGCACCGACGGCACCATGCGTAAACGCCTGAAGACCACCGCCATGCGCGGCGAAGCCCACGTCAAGACTGGCACCCTGAACACCGTGCGTGCCATCGCCGGGTTCAGCCGTGACAATAATGGCAACACCTGGGTGGTGGTGGCGATCCTCAACGATTCGAAACCGTGGGGCGCCTCATCAGTACTGGACCAAGTGCTGCTGGACCTGTATCGCCAGCCGAAGCTGGCGGCGGCTGCGCCGGTGCTCTAAAGGCAACACAGATCAAATGTGCGAGCGGGCTTGCCTGCGATAGCGGTGTATCAGTATCAGATTCGCTGACTGACACGCTGCAATCGCAGACAAGCCAGCCCCCAACATGAATGCGCGACGTCTGAAAAACTCTGTCAATCAAGCCCTGATTCGCTCAGCCTCCACCCGGTCCCTGCCCGCCTGCTTGGCCCTATACACCGCCGAGTCCGCCCGCAGCAGCAGCCCGTCAATGCCGTCATCGATCCGCCAACTGGCCACACCGAAGCTGGCGGTCACGATGCCCACCGTTTCCATCGGCGCACTGCGCAACGACTGCCACAACTCCATCGCCAGGCTGTACGCCTGCTCGCAATCAGTGTGCGGGCACAACACCACGAACTCTTCGCCGCCCAGTCGGCAAAACACATCCGTGCGCCGCAGGCGCTGACTGATGCGCTTGCACACCTCCTGCAACACCCCATCGCCTACCGCGTGACCGTACTGGTCGTTGATGCGCTTGAAGTGGTCGATATCCAGCATGATCAACGACAGCGCCCCACTGGTGCGGTTGAGCCTGAGCATCTCGACCTTGAGACGATCCTGGAAATAACGCCGGTTATGAATGCCCGTCAGCGAGTCGGTGATGGAGAGTGCGCGCAGCTCTTCCTCCACCCGTTTGAGATCGGAAATATCCGACACGTAGCCATGCCACAGCGTACCGCCGCCTGGCAGTTCTTCAGGCGTGGCTTCGCCGCGAATCCAGCGCAGGCCGCGTTGTGGCAACAGCACGCGGTATTCTTCGCGCCAGTGGCTCAGCTGCAACGCCGACAAGCGTATCGACAGGCGGACCCGCTCAACGTCCTGGGGATGAATGCGTTCGAAGACCTTGGCCGCGTCCTGTTGCAACACGCCGGTTTCGATTTCATAGATATCGCGCATGCCATCGCTGGCATAGATGAAACGCCCGTTGCCCTGAGGCTCGAGGGTGAACTGGAAGATCCCGCCGGGCACATGGGCACTGAGTTTTTTCAGCAAACGATCGCGCGCCGCCAACGCCTCGTAGGCGCGTTTCTGTTCGGTGACATCCAGGTAAATCGCCAGATGCCCGATCCACAAGCCATGGTCATCCAGCAATACGGTGCCGAGCATGTTCACCGTCAAGGGGCTGCCATTTTCGCGTAACAGGGTCCACTCTCGCGCCTGGTGCAGGTGGTCCGGGCTCTCCACCAACATCGCCTGGCTTGGCGGGATGCGCTTGCCCATGGCCGCGCTCAAACGGGTGGCGCGCGCTTCGAGTTCAGCGGCCAGGTGCAGGCTTTCCAGGGTCATGCGCCCCAGTACCTGGTCGGACGTGTACCCCAGCATTTGCTCGGCCCCGGCATTGAACGTGTTGATCACCCCGCGCAAGTCAGTGGCGATGATCGCGACCTGCGTGGCCGCATTCAGCACGCTGCGCAATTGCCCGTGCGCACCGCGCAATTCCTGTTCACGCAGGCGCAACTGCTCGGTGCGCTGTTCCACCAGTTTCAGCGCGCGCTGGCGTTGGCTGACCACCACATACAACAAGGCACTGAGCAGCAGGCTGAGCAACCCGCCCATGGTCAGGATGGTGCTCATCGAGGAGTGGTTGGCCTGATCGAAGACCTGGCTGCCACGCAACGTGAGGGCATACACATGGTCGCCGAGGGTCAAACGGCGCGCGGCGCTGAGGTCGCTGGCGCCCACCGCATTGCTCGAGGCATACAGCACGCGCTGCTGGGCGTCGGAGGTATCGACGATCTGCATCACCAGGTTGTCGCGGTTCGGCTTGGGCAAACCGTCGGCCACCAGCTGTCGCATGCTGATCACCGCCATCACAAAGCCGCTGGGCTCGGCCTCAGCCGGCTTGCGCACGGGCGCCACCAGCAAAACCCCGGCCGCATAGGCCGGTTCCACACCCACCAATTGCATCGGCTGGGATACCGCGGGCGTACCGCTTTCCTGCGCACGCTCAAGGACCGAGCGCCGAAGCGGCTGTGCCAACAGGTCGAAACCGAGCGGCGAGCCCAGCAGGCTTTGGGTTTGGCTATACAACACCGGCACGTATTCATCGCGCTCGGCGGCAGGCGCCAACTCCCCTGACGAATTCAGTTCACGGATAGCAAAGGGCGCGCCGCGCTGGCGCGAGATCTCCTGTTCAAACGGCTTGCGCTGATCGCGAAAAATTCGCGGTGCCCAGGCATACGCGCGGGCGCGCAACAGCAAGGGCTGGGCAAATCCATCGAACTCGGCACGGGACACATCACTGGAATTGACGAAGAAGCGCTGCAGGCTGGCCAGGCGTTGCTCCTGGTCTTCGAGGCGCTCCTGCAGGCGGGTGTAGCGTTCATTGACCAGCAACTGGAAACGCTGGCGAACCTGTTGCTGATACAGATCGGCGGCGGCCCAGGCAATAATTACCGTCAGCGCGCAACCTGCCAATAACACCACCAATGCCACCAGCCAAGCCGACGCCTGCTCACTGATAAAGCCTAGGATTTTGGGGCGTACGGCATGCATCGGCATAGGCAACACTCACAACGCCAGCGTGCGGGGCTGTCACTTTGGCTAGGGCTTCAGTTATAGCCATGAGGCCACTGTTTGACCAGCGCAAAAAAGCCGCAAACCCGGAATACGCCAGGCTTGCGGCTTTTTGTTCCAACTTGGTGCAGCAATCAGCGCGCAGTGATTTTCCACGCCCGGTGGATCTTCGCGTTACGCGCGAAATCCGGGTCGAGGGTCTTGTCGCTGATTTCCTCGACCGCATAGCGTTCGCTGAGGTTGTCCTCGAGCACGAACTTGCGGAAGTTGTTCGAGAAGTACAACACGCCGCCCGGTGCCAGGCGCGCCATGGCCAGGTCGAGCAACTGCACGTGGTCACGCTGCACGTCGAAGATGCCTTCCATGCGCTTGGAGTTGGAGAAGGTCGGCGGATCAATGAAGATCAAGTCGAACTCATCGCGGCTGGCTTCCAGCCACGCCATCACGTCGCCCTGCTCCAGACGGTTTTTGTCGGAAAAACCGTTGAGCGAGAAGTTGCGACGTGCCCAGTCCAGGTAGGTCTTGGACAAGTCGACGCTGGTGGTGCTGCGCGCGCCGCCCTTGGCCGCGTGCACACTGGCGGTAGCGGTGTAGCAATACAGGTTGAGGAAGCGCTTGCCGGCCGCTTCCTTCTGGATGCGCATGCGCATCGGGCGGTGGTCGAGAAACAGGCCGGTGTCCAGGTAATCGGTGAGGTTGACCAGCAGCTTCACGCCGCCTTCGCTGACCTCGGTGAACTTGCCCTGGGCGCTCTGGCGCTCGTACTGCTTGGTGCCGCTTTGGCGCTCGCGACGCTTGACCACCACGCGGCTCTTGTCGACGTTCAGCGCCTGGGGAATCGCGGCCAGCGCATCGAACATGCGTGCGGAAGCTTTTTCCGGGTCGATGGATTTCGGCGCGGCGTATTCCTGCACGTGCACCCAGTCGTGGTAGAGGTCGATGGCCATGGAGTATTCCGGCATGTCGGCGTCGTACACACGGTAGCAATCCACGCCTTCGCGCTTGGCCCACTTGCCCAGCTGCTTGAGGTTCTTCTGCAGACGGTTGGCGAACATCTGCCCGCCTTCGCTCAGGCGCGCCTGTTCAACCACCGGGGCCGGGGCTGGCTTGATCGGGTTACCGTTCTTGTTGTACTGGCGCTCTTGCGGCTCGGTCGGGGCCTGATCGTAAGCGGCCTGCTCACGCTCGGCCTGACGCTGCTCCGGGGTGCGGCGCTCGCCGGTGACGAACTGGTCCGGGTTGACTTTGATCAGCAGCAGTTTGCACGGCAAGGCGCCGTTCCAGAACGAATACTGTTTGTGGCTGCGAATGCCCATGCGCTTGCCCAGGTCCGGCGCGCCGGTGAACACCGCCGCTTCCCAACCCATGCACGCCTGACGCAGACGCTCGCCAAGGTTCTGGTAGAGGTACAAAAGGCTGGCTTCGTCACCCAGACGCTCGCCGTACGGCGGGTTGCAGATAACCAAACCTTTTTGATTCTGGTCCGGACGCGGCTCGAAGGTGCCGACTTCGCCCTGGTACACCTTGATCCAGTGGCTCAGGCCAGCGCGCTCGATGTTATTGCGCGCGGGTTGAATCAAGCGTGGGTCGGCTTCGTAGCCTCGCACCCACAACGGCGGCTTGTTCATGCCGATGGCAGCCCGCTCGGTCGCTTCGGTGTGCAGCTTTTTCCACAGCGCCGGAACGTGGCCGAGCCAGGTGGTGAAGCCCCACAGTTCGCGATTGAGGTTGGGGGCCATGTCGGCGGCGATCATTGCGCCTTCGACCAGGAAAGTACCCACGCCACACATCGGGTCGGTCAGCGCGCCGCCTTCGGCCGCAATGCGCGGCCAGCCGGCGCGAATCAAAATCGCCGCCGCCAGGTTTTCCTTCAACGGTGCCGCGCCCTGCTGCAGGCGGTAACCGCGCTGGTGCAGGCTGTGGCCGGACAAGTCGAGCGACAGGATTGCTTCGCCGCGGTCCAGGCGCAGGTGAATACGCAGGTCCGGGTTGATCTTGTCGATGGAGGGGCGTTCGCCGGTCGGGGTGCGCAGCTTGTCGACGATCGCATCCTTGACCTTCAGCGCGCCGAAGTGGGTGTTGTCGATGCCCGAACCGTGGCCGCTGAATTCCACCGCCAGGGTGCCATCCGGAACCATGTGGTCAGCCCATTCGATGTCCAGCACGCCATGGTATAGGTCTTCAGCGTCCTTCATCGGGAAGCGCTTGAGCACCAGCAATACGCGGTTGGCCAGGCGCGACCAGAGGCACAGGCGGTAGGCGGTTTCCATGTCGGCCATGCCGCGCACGGCCGAGGTGTGCTCGCGTGCGTCCTCAAGGCCAAGCCCGACGGCTTCCTCGATCAGCAGGCCTTCGAGGCCCTTGGGGCAAGTGAGGAAGAGTTCAAAACGGTCCGACATGGGGCATTCCAGGCTTTTCAGCAATAAATGAACAGGCGACGCATCGCCGGCTCGGTTTTTAATCAAGCACTTTTCTTGAAGAGTGCTCGCGTGGCACGAATGTGCCGTCCCACCCCGGCTGCCGGGCCTTTGGGCCAGAATTTCCGGGGCAGAGAAATAATTGATTGCAACAAAAAGAAATATTCCGACCCTTCGTCGAATAATAACCGACTGCAACGGGCGGACATTCTTACTAAAGGATTAAACCCATCCTCTATGCAGGGCACATCATAGCTGGCTTTGCCCAATAAAAGGGGCGAAAAGCCATCCCAGCTTATGGCTATAGCATCGTTATCGTTACGTGCTTATGACAAAACGATCATTGAATCCATGTGACCTATTGGTTAGAACTCAACACAGGTTGGCGCCGTAACGACGCCGACACATCGGCTCGCCACGCCGGCAGCGAGCCCACCAACGGCAGAAAAACTCTGCCCGGCCTCAGACGAGGCCGAAGGATATCAAGACAGTCAACAAGTGAGGGAAACACCCTATGAGAAGACTTAAGCGTGATCCGTTGGAAAGAGCATTTTTACGCGGATATCAATATGGCGTTCATGGCAAATCCCGTGAGCTTTGCCCATTTACTCTACCGTCGGTACGCCAAGCCTGGATCAACGGCTGGCGAGAAGGACGCGGCGACAACTGGGACGGTATGACTGGCACTGCGGGAATCCACAGACTCAACGAACTTCACGCCGTCGGCTAACACAGGGCACTTAATCCGACACACCACCTTGAATATGTAACGACTTAACCACGCACGCCCCATCAGGGCGGCGGGCTTCGGCCCAGGGGCTCCTTTAGGGAGCCCTTTTTATTGGGTCGGTGGCGATGCGGACTACACACTCACAGGTGTATTTTTAGCCTGCCATCGCCAACAAGCCGGGCGCCTACCTTTTTGGCAAGGCCGCTATCGCATCCACCGACTCGCGAATCAGCGACGGTCCTTTATAGATAAAACCTGAGTACAGCTGCACCAGGCTTGCACCGGCGGCGATCTTCTCGGCCGCGTGCTTGCCTTCGGTGATGCCGCCCACGGCGATGATCGGCAAGCGCCCGGCCAACTCAGCCGCCAGCACCTTGACGATGTGAGTGCTCTTGTCGCGCACCGGTGCGCCCGACAGCCCACCCGCTTCATCACCATGCGCCAGCCCTTCGACACCCACACGGCTGAGGGTGGTGTTGGTGGCGATCACCGCATCCATGCCCGAATCCACCAGCGCCTGAGCGACCAGCACGGTTTCTTCATCGCTCATGTCTGGCGCAATCTTGATGGCCAACGGCACACGTTTGCCATGACGTATGGCCAGGTCTTCCTGGCGCTGACGCAAGGCTTCGAGCAGTTGCTTGAGAGAATCACCGAACTGCAGGCTACGCAGACCCGGCGTATTCGGCGAGCTGACGTTGACGGTGACGTAGCTGGCGTGGGCGTAGACCTTGTCCAGGCAAATCAGGTAATCATCGACGGCGCGCTCTACGGGCGTGTCGAAGTTCTTGCCGATATTGATGCCGAGGATGCCCTTGTATTTCGCGGCTTGAACCCGTGAAAGCAGATGATCAACGCCCAGGTTGTTAAAGCCCATGCGATTGATGATCGCCTCGGCTTCCGGCAGGCGAAAGATCCGTGGTTTTGGGTTGCCCGGTTGCGGGCGCGGCGTCACGGTGCCGATTTCGACAAAACCGAAACCCAATTGCGCAAACCCGTCGATGGCCGCGCCGTTCTTGTCGAGGCCGGCAGCCAGCCCGACCGGGTTGGGGAAGTCGAGTCCCATCACCGATACCGGCATTTTTGCCGGTGCCTTGCATACCAGGCCATTGAGCCCCAGACGACCACCGGCACCGATCAGGTCCAGGGACAGATCGTGGGAGGTTTCCGGAGAGAGTTTGAACAAAAGCTGGCGGGCCAGGGTATACATGGGCGGGCTAGACTCGGATGGCGGCGAAAGGTGGCGCCGATTATAGCCGGGGTGGCGCGCAAGGTGCGAGGTGCGCCGTCCAATCGTCAATGACGTTGTGCTACCAACGCCTCATACCGCGCCCATATTTTTTCTGCGTAGCGCAAACGCAACGCTTCACGCTCAGGTGCCGCGCCGGCGTTGTAGGAGCCCACGGCTGTCCAGTTGTAACCGAAACGCTGGATAAACCCGGCAAGTATCGAGGCGCCCACCTCGACCGACAAACAGGGCTCACTCAACAACCGCTCCTCGGTAATGCCCTGCTTGGCCAGGCGAGGCAAGTGCATGCTGTTGATCTGCATCAGGCCAATATCCCGGGAGCCATCGCTGTTGAGCGCGTTCACGGCGTGCGCGCGGTAACCCGATTCCACAGCGGCGATGGCCTGTAAAAGCTCAGGTTCGAGGTCATAGCGGCTAGCCACCTCTTCCCAGCAATTGGCCCAGGCCTGATGGCTGCCCATCAACAGGCTCAACACCAACGCTTTGCCCAATCGATTAATCATGAGTCACCTGCCCACAAGCCGAGCAGATGCGTTGCACACGCCCTGGCCCCGTCTGGAGAATGGCGCGCTGCTCGGCTTTCACGGCACAGGTAAAGCGATACCCCCTGCCGTAAATTGTCTTGATAAAGCCCTTGTCCTTCTTCAGCTGCTTACGCAATGCGTAGATACAGCGCGTCAGCGATTCCTCTGCAACCTCCCCTCGGGGCCAGACCAACTCAAGCAGACGATCCTTGGTCATCAATGCTCCGTCAGACGCCAACAGCAGCCGCAGTACATGCCACTCCTTGGGCGGCAACTGAATATCCGCGCCTTCGCCGATCAATCGGCCATCGCCCTGCAAGGTCCACCCGGCAAACACCCAGGCAGCCGTCAGCCCATCATTCACGAGGGTCATGCACACCTCTGCACCCGACTACTGACATTGAATTCCTTGTTTCCAGAAACGGCCGATACGCCAACATCACCACTATAAAAACCCGAGCCGCGAACAACGTTAGGAAAAAACCCATGTCATCGAGGCTTTCGGCGGGCGCCACGTAGGACTTTTCGTAGTCGCCGACCACAAAGCTTTCAGGGCTCTGACCAACGGGTTGTGTCACTCAAGGACTTCACGGCGTTCGCGCACAAACGCACGCTGTACACGCTCATATTGGCTCGGGGTCAGCGGCGGCGGGCCGACAGCACCGGCCAACATCCGCGGCTCACTGCCGACCGCCCGCGCCTGGATCACAAAGAGCCGTACCTGCGCGCGTCGACCACGGCGGGTCGCCTCGCCCTCACGGTGAAAACTACCCAGCCACAAGCGTCTGCCTTGAGGTACGCGCACCACAGAGCTGACGGCCATTCGCCCCACCGCTCCTGCCGAGCCGGGCTTGAATGTGCCGTCCATCTGACGGCCATCCTCGAGGTTCACCAGCATCTCGATCTGATGCGCTCCGGCGAAGCGCGGGAGCACACTGGCTTCAATGCCATACCGCACGGGCTGCCAATCACCCTTATCGTCGCCGGGCCGTGGCAGGTAAAACGTATGGTTATCCTGGAAAACCGCAGGCACGTTTTCCTGGGTAAGGATTACGGGAAACGCGACGACTTTGGCCTTGCGCCGGCGCTCCAGCACACCGAGCTGTGCCATCAAGCGGTTGTCTTCCAAAGGTTCCAGTACGCGCGTCACGAAAGCCCCGGTCTCGGTTTCCTGAGCCCAGGCTGCGCCCATCCTGACGAATTCACTGCGCTCCACCTCCACTTGCCACAGCGACACCTCAATCGGCCGCTTGGGCTTGTCGAGCTCCGCCACCAGCTCCTCAAGCACCTTCACCTGAGCAGGTTTGCCCTTGATCAACAGGCTGTTTGAATCCGGATAAGCCATCACCACCAGGCTCTTGTCGGCCAGCAAACCCGGGGGTCGTTGCGTGTCCTTCTTTTGCTCGCTGGCCAGCACGCTTTCGATCATCGAGGCCATACCCGGAACGTTGACCTGGTCGTCGCCCATCGAATACGTGCGATCCGCCACGTGCGTGTTGAACACCTGCACCACACCGAAGGTTTGCGTGCCGACGCGTACCTCGGTGCGCTGCTTGTCCATCAGTTGAGCCAGGTGCAATACCTGGTCGACATAGTTAGGTGGCCCGGACACATAGAACGTCCGCCCGCCGCTTTCCCTCAGGGGAAAACGCGACTCATCGAGCCCGGAACGGCGCATGAACCCGCGCAGCCTGTCGACCGAGATATGCCGCAGCGCTACCGCCGAGCTTTTTGCCTCCCCGGCGTCATACAGGTAAAGCACTTGCCCGTCGCTGTACCAGATCAGGCCTTGCTGCTCGGCGACGGTTTCCAGCGTGTGCTGCGCCGCCCCAAGGTCGAATTGCCCGGTGATGGTTTTACGCGCCACCTCGCGGCTGACAACGACAGGCAAGCCCAAGGGCACCGACAGCGCGGTAAAAAAGGTATGCAGGCTTTCATCCCGCGCCTGATAGCTATCCCCCAAAGCGCACGCGTTTGCCAACAGCAGTGCACCGCACAGCAGCCAGCGGCATAACCTGCGGTAACTGCGCATAGTTGGGGAATAGATAGACACCGTGGATGTTCCTCGCCGTCTGGCGCAAAGAGGCGGCCATACTGGAAGGCAGCTGAGTTTCAATCTTGATGGAAAGCTGACGGCGGACTGCGCTTGAAGCCCCGTGGCATGTGCCTTGCTAAGGGCTATGTATCAAAGCCTGCACCAACGTCGGAGCAGGCTTACGGACAATGGCGTCGTTTCCCTGCAATGGCTTGCGCTGCCACCCGCGCAACCCTCAAGGGTTACGACGCTTTTTTTTGAGCAAAGGTGAGTGTTGATGAACGATTCGGTCGGCAACAGCCCGGTGAACCATCCGCTGGCCTGGGTGAACGGCAGTGACGCCCCGGAAAAGAGCAGCCTCGACCTGGGCTTCATGGCGCTGACCGATTGCGCCTCGCTGGTGGTCGCCGCCACTCAGGGTTTCGCCCAACCCTACGGCCTGACGCTGAACCTCAAGCGCCAATCGTCCTGGGCCAACCTGCGCGACAAACTGGTCAGCGGCGAACTGGACGCCGCCCATAGCCTCTATGGGTTGATCTATGCCGTGCACCTGGGCATCGGCGGCGTAGCGCCGACCGACATGGCCGTCCTGATGGGGCTCAACCAGAACGGCCAGAGCATCAACCTGTCCCGCGGCCTGCAACAGCAAGGGGTGATCACTCCTGAAGCACTGGACCGCCACGTGCACCAAAGCCGCACAAAACTGACCTTTGCACAGACATTTCCCACAGGCACTCACGCCATGTGGCTGTATTACTGGCTGGCGAGCCAAGGCATTCATCCGTTGCACGACGTCGACAGCGTGGTAGTACCGCCGCCGCAGATGGTCGCGCACCTGCAAGCCGGGCGCATCGACGGGTTTTGTGTCGGCGAGCCCTGGTGTGCCAGCGCGGTCAAGCAAAACCAGGGGTTCACCCTGGCGACCACCCAGGCGATCTGGCCGAATCATCCGGAAAAGGTTCTAGGTTGCACCCAGGCGTTTGTCGATCAATACCCGAACACCGCTCGCGTCCTGGTGATGGCGATTCTCGAGGCCAGCCGCTTTATCGAGCAAAGCCAGGAAAACCGCCGCTCCACCGCACAATTACTCAGTGCTCGCGACTACCTCGATGCGCCGCTCGACTGCATCGAACCACGCCTGCTGGGTGCTTATGACGACGGCCTCGGTCACCAGTGGCAAGACCCACATGCCCTGCGGTTTTTCGGCGATGGCGAAGTAAACCTGCCGTACCTTTGCGACGGTATGTGGTTCATGACCCAGTTTCGGCGCTGGGGCTTGCTGCGCGAAGATCCGGACTACCTGGGCGTGGCCCGCGGCGTGCAGCAATTGGCTTTATACCGTCAGGCCGCTGCCGCCGTGGGCGTCAACGCAAACGCAGCGGACATGCGCAGCAGCCAGCTGATCGACGGCAAAATCTGGGACGGCTCCGACCCCGCCGCCTACGCGCGCAGCTTCCGACTGCACGCCATGGCAGACCACCCCAGCCACCAAGCGCAGCGCTGACAGGACGACCTTTATGTTACGCATCCTGTTGATCAACGATACGCCGCGCAAGGTCGGGCGCCTCAAGGCCGCATTGATCGAAGCCGGGTTCGAGGTGATCGATGAGTCCGGCCTGACCATCGACCTGCCCGCGCGCGTCGAAACGGTGCGCCCGGACGTGATCCTGATCGATACCGAGTCACCTGGCCGAGATGTAATGGAGCAGGTGGTACTGGTCAGCCGCGATCAGCCGCGGCCGATCGTGATGTTTACCGACGAACACGACCCGAACGTAATGCGCCAGGCCATCAAATCCGGGGTCAGCGCTTATATCGTCGAAGGCATTCAGGCCCAGCGCCTGCAGCCGATCCTGGACGTGGCCATGGCCCGCTTTGAAAACGACCAGGCCTTGCGCGCCCAGCTCCAGGCGCGCGACCAGCAACTGGCCGAGCGTAAACGCATCGAGCTGGCCAAAGGCATGCTGATGAAAATGAAGCACTGCAACGAAGAAGAGGCCTACACGCTGATGCGCCGCCAAGCCATGAGCCGCCAACAGAAACTGATCCAGGTGGCGGAGCAGATTATCGCCATGAGCGAGTTGCTTGGCTGATCTGGCGCAGCTCTTGCTAAGCATTCACCACAGGTAACCAACGGCGGTTGCCCCTTCTACGACAAAGACGTCGCCCATCCGGTTTGCCCTCGCGAACCCGATGGCGGCGTTTTTTCGTTTTGGCCCCAGCGCCTGGGGCCGATGGGGCGGCTTTTAGCCAGCGGCCCCATCACTCGGCCTTCTTACAAGACCCCAACCGTTGAGGTGCGTGATGAAATCAAGCTTCTGGAAATCCGGGCACACCCCGACCCTGTTTGCCGCGTTCCTGTATTTCGACCTGAGTTTCATGGTCTGGTACCTGCTGGGCCCGCTGGCGGTGCAGATTGCCGCCGACCTGCACTTGACCACCCAACAGCGCGGGCTGGTAGTGGCCACGCCGATCCTGGCCGGCGCGGTGCTGCGTTTTCTGATGGGCATGCTGGCCGACAAACTGTCGCCTAAAACCGCCGGGCTGATCGGCCAGGTCATTGTGATTGCCGCACTGTTCGGTGCCTGGCAACTGGGCATCCACAGTTACGAGCAGGCCCTGCTGCTGGGCGTGTTCCTGGGCATGGCGGGCGCGTCGTTTGCGGTCGCCCTGCCGTTGGCCTCTCAGTGGTATCCCGCGGAACACCAGGGCAAGGCCATGGGCATCGCCGGTGCCGGCAACTCCGGCACCGTGTTTGCCGCGTTGCTGGCACCGGTACTCGCCGCCGCGTTTGGCTGGAGCAATGTGTTCGGCTTCGCGCTGATTCCATTGGTCATCACGCTGGTCGTCTTCGCCTGGCTGGCGCGCAATGCCCCGGAACGCCCGAAAGCCAAATCCATGGCCGACTACTTTAAAGCCCTGGGCGACCGCGACAGCTGGTGGTTCATGTTCTTTTACAGCGTGACGTTCGGCGGCTTTATCGGCCTGGCCAGCGCCCTGCCCGGCTACTTTAACGACCAATACGGCTTGAGCCCGGTGACCGCCGGCTACTACACCGCCGCCTGTGTGTTTGGCGGCAGCCTGATGCGCCCGTTGGGTGGCGCCCTGGCGGACCGTTTCGGCGGGATTCGCACCCTGCTCGGCATGTACAGCGTGGCGGCAATCTGCATCGCGGCGGTGGGTTTCAACCTGCCAAGTTCTTACGCTGCGTTGGCACTTTTCGTCTGCACCATGCTCGGCCTCGGCGCAGGTAATGGCGCGGTGTTTCAACTGGTGCCCCAGCGTTTTCGCCGCGAGATCGGCGTGATGACCGGCCTGATCGGCATGGCCGGCGGCATCGGCGGCTTCGCCCTCGCGGCAGGCATGGGCGCGATCAAGCAAAGCACCGGCACTTATCAAATGGCCCTGTGGCTGTTCGCCAGCCTCGGCGTGCTGGCCTGGTTCGGGCTGCACGGGGTTAAACGTCGCTGGAGAACCACCTGGGGTTCGGCCGCCGTGACCGCCGCACGCGTCTGATGGGCTTGCAACTGAGTGTCGCGCAAGCCAGCGCCACTGGCCCTCGGGCCGAAAACCAGGACGCCCTGCGCGTCGTCACACCCGTGGCGGAACTGGCAGCGAGTAAAGGTTACCTGTGCGCCATCGCCGATGGCGTCAGCCAATGCGCCGACGGCGGCCTGGCGGCGCGCTCGACCTTGCAGGCGCTGGCGCTGGACTACTACGCCACGCCGCAAACCTGGGGCGTGGCCCAGGCGCTCGAGCGTCTGTTGCTGGCGCAGAATCGCTGGTTGCAGGCCAACGGCGGCGGCCAGCCACTGCTGACCACCTTGAGTGCGCTGGTGTTTCGCGGCCAACGTTTCACCCTCGCGCATGTCGGCGATTGCCGGGTGTATCGCTGGCTGGACGGCGAGTTGCAGCGCATCAGCGAAGACCATGTGTGGGAACAACCGGGCATGCAGCACGTGCTCAAGCGCGCGCTCGGCCTGGACCAACACCTGGTGCTGGATTTTCTCGACGGTGAACTGCGCGCAGGCGAATGCTTTTTATTGCTCAGCGATGGCGTGTGGGCCGCCTTGGGTGAGCACAGCATCAGTGCGATCCTGCGCGAGCAAACTGACCTCGATGTGGCGGTCAGAACGCTGGTCAACGCCGCGCACCTGGCCGCCAGCCAGGACAATGCCAGCGCCTTGCTGGTGCGCATCGACCAGCTCGGTGCCGCCACCCTGGGCGATGCGCTGGTGCAGTTGCAGCAATGGCCGCTGCCCCCTTCGCTCAAACCTGGGCAACGCTTTGAAGGCTGGCAGGTTGAAAGCCTGCTGGCGCAGAGCCGACAGTCGTTGCTGTACCGGGTACGTGATGCCCAGCAGCAACCCTGGCTGTTGAAAACCTTGCCGCTCAACCGCGACGATGACAGCGATGCCGGCCAAGCGTTGCTATCTGAAGAGTGGTTTTTGCGCCGGGTTGCCGGGCGCGCGTTTCCTGAAGTTCACGCGGCCAGTGGGCGACAGCATCTGTACTACGTGATGCGCGAATACCCGGGGCAAACCCTTGCCGAACTGTTCCGGCACCAGGGTCCATTGCCCTTGGCGCAGTGGCAGTCCATCGCCGAGCGGTTGCTGCGGGCGATGGGCCTGCTGCACCGGCGACAAATCCTGCACCGCGATATCAAGCCGGAAAACCTGCTGCTGGGTGACGATGGCGAACTGCGCGTGCTGGATTTTGGCCTGGCCTATTGCCCGGGGCTCTCCGAAGACCGCGCTCATTTGCTGCCCGGCACGCCAAGTTTTATCGCACCCGAGGCGTTCAGCGGCGAGCCGCCTACGCCGCAACAGGATTTATACAGTGTCGGCGTTACCTTGTATTACCTGCTGACCGGGCATTATCCCTACGGCGAAATCGAAGCTTTCCAACGGCCGCGTTTCGCCCAGCCCGTCAGCGCCAGCCGCTATCGTCCCGACCTGCCTGACTGGTTGCCACTGAGCCTGGAACGCGCCGTGGCGGCTTCACCCGCGCAACGTTATGAAACCGCCGAAGAATGGCTGCTGGTGCTGGAGCAGGCCGACCGCCGTGAATTGAGCGTGCGACCACGGCCCTTGCTGGAGCGCGAACCGCTCAAGGTCTGGCAAAGCCTCGCCGCCATGTCGCTGCTGATCAATCTGGTGCTGCTGTACTGGCTGTTGCACCGCTAGAGGGCAAATTTCCAGGCAGCGTTGACTCAAAGCCCCAATAAACCCGCAAGCTGGCCAACTTGGCACAGCCACTGCATTAGCTTCCCCAACAACACACATACAGCCGTCCCTTCAACGTCGAAGGGGCGAGCTTCCCGAGAGAACGGGACCAGGACAAAGGCGTCCTCGCTAGATCACTAGCGGGGACGCCTTTTTTTGTTTGCGCGTAATTGGTCGAGCCATTGCGGAGAACGACATGAAAAAACTCAAACTGGTGATGATAGGCAACGGCATGGCCGGGGTTCGCACCCTTGAAGAATTGCTCAAGCTGAGCAGCGACCTGTACGACATCACCGTGTTCGGCGCCGAGCCCCACACCAACTACAACCGCATTCTGCTGTCGCCGGTGCTGGCCGGCGAGCAAACGTTCGAAGAGATCGTGCTCAACGATCTCGACTGGTACCTAGATAATCACATCAAGCTGTTGCTCAACCGCAAAGTGGTGCAGATCGACCGTGTCAAACGCCTGGTCATCGCCGAAGACGGCACCGCAGCCGAGTACGATCGCCTGCTGATCGCCACCGGTTCGACGCCATTTATCCTGCCGATCCCAGGCAATACCTTGCAAGGCGTGATCGGCTACCGCGACATCGCCGACACTCAGGCCATGATCGACACCGCCAAAACCCACAAGCACGCTGTGGTGATCGGCGGTGGCTTGCTCGGCCTGGAGGCCGCCAACGGCCTGATGCTGCGCGGCATGCACGTGACCGTGGTGCATATCGGCGAGTGGCTGTTGGAGCGGCAGCTGGACAAGACCAGCGGCCAACTGCTGCAAACCGAACTGGAAAGCCGTGGCCTGGTGTTCCGTCTACAAGAACAGACCCAGGCGCTGCACGATGCCGGTAACGGCCGTGTCGGCTCGGTGCAATTCAAGAACGGCGACGTCATCCCCGCCGACCTGGTGGTGATGGCTGCCGGCATCCGCCCCAACACCGAACTCGCAGAAAAATCCGGCATCCCGTGCAACCGCGGGATTCTGGTCAACGACACCTTGCAGACCTACGACCCACGCATTTATGCCATCGGCGAATGCGCCAGCCATCGTGGCATCGCCTATGGCCTGGTTGCGCCACTGTTCGAGCAAGCCAAAGTCTGCGCCAATCACCTGGCGCAGCTGGGCTTTGCCACCTACAAGGGCTCGGTCACCTCAACCAAATTGAAGGTCACCGGTATCGACCTGTTCTCCGCCGGCGACTTTATGGGCGGCGAAGGCACCGAAACCATCACCCTCAGCGACCCGATTGGCGGCGTGTACAAAAAATTGGTGATCAAGGACGACATCCTGGTCGGCGCCTGCCTGTACGGCGATACCGCGGACGGCGGTTGGTATTTCCGTCAGATCCGTGAGAACCATGCGATAGGCGAGATCCGCGATCACTTGATGTTCGGCGAAAACGCTTTAGGCGATGTCGGCCATCAAGGCCAGGACAAGGCCATGAGCATGGCCGACAACGCCGAAGTCTGCGGTTGCAACGGCGTATGCAAGGGCACCATCGTCAAGGCGATCCAGGCGCACGGGCTGTTCAGCGTTGACGAGGTCAAGAAGCACACCAAGGCCGCCAGCTCCTGTGGCTCCTGCGCCGGGCTGGTGGAACAGATCCTGATCAACACCGTGGGCGGTGCCGCGGACGTCAAACCGAAGAGCGAAAAGGCGATCTGCGGTTGCAGCGACCTCAACCACGGGCAAATTCGCCAGGCCATCCGCGATCAGCACTTGCTGACCATCGCCGGCACCACGAGCTACCTGAACTGGCGCACACCCAACGGCTGCGCCACCTGCCGCCCGGCGCTCAACTATTACCTGATCTCCACTTGGCCGGGCGAAGCCAAGGATGACCCGCAATCGCGCCTGATCAACGAACGCGCCCACGCCAACATTCAGAAAGACGGCACCTACTCCGTAGTCCCGCGGATGTGGGGCGGTGTGACCAATCCGTCAGAGCTGCGGCGTATTGCCGACGTGGCCGACAAGTACAACGTGCCGATGGTCAAGGTCACCGGCGGTCAACGCATCGACCTGCTGGGTATCAAGAAACAGGACCTGCCAGGGGTTTGGAAGGACCTCGACATGCCTTCCGGTCACGCCTATGGCAAATCCATCCGCACCGTGAAGACTTGCGTCGGCAGTGAGTTCTGCCGTTTTGGCACACAGAACTCGACGCAGTTGGGCATAGAGCTGGAGCATGACCTGTTCAACATGTGGTCGCCGCACAAGGTCAAGCTGGCAGTGTCCGGTTGCCCACGCAATTGCTCGGAAGCCGGCATCAAGGACGTGGGCATCATCGGCGTGGATTCCGGCTGGGAGATGTACATCGGCGGCAACGGCGGGATCAAAACCGAAGTCGCGGAGTTCTTCGTCAAGCTGAAAACCGCCGACGAAGTCCGTGAATACAACGGCGCTTTCCTGCAGCTTTACCGCGAGGAAGCCTTCTACCTCGAGCGCACCGTGCACTACCTGCAACGCGTGGGCATGGAGCACATCAAGAAGGCCGTACTGGAAGACCCGGCTCGCCGCCAAGCTCTCAACGAGCGTCTGCAGTTTTCGCTGTCGTTCGAACAAGACCCTTGGAAAGAACGCCTGGAGCAGCCGCTGCTGAAAAAGGAATTCGAGGTCATCCCCGTCAAACAGCTGGAGGTGCCGGTATGAACTGGCTGGATATATGCGCACTCGATGAAATCAACGCCCTGGGCTCGCGCATCATCAATTGGCCCAAAGGTGATATCGCGATTTTTCGTACCAGTGATGACGAAGTGTTCGCCCTCGATGACCGCTGCCCGCACAAGGGCGGCCCGTTGTCCCAAGGCCTGATCTACGGCAAGCGCGTAGCCTGCCCGCTGCACAACTGGCAAATTGATCTGGCATCCGGCGAAGCCCAGGCACCGGACATCGGCTGCGCACACCATCACCACGCCCGCGTGGAAAATGGCCGGGTCATGCTGGCCCTGCGGGACGCGGGTTGATGAACCGCCAGGTCACCGCGTCCACCTGCTGTTACTGCGGGGTGGGTTGCGGCGTGCTGATCGAGCACGATGGCGCGCAGATCCTCGGTGTACAAGGCGACCCGAACCACCCGGCGAACTTCGGCAAGTTGTGCAGCAAAGGCTCCAGTCTGCACCTGACCGGCGACCTGGCGGCCCGCGCCTTGTACCCGGAGCTGCGTCTGGGCAAAGGCCTGGCGCGGGCACGCACCGACTGGGAAACCGCACTGGAGCACGCGGCCAACGTGTTCGCCGAGACCATCAGCGAACACGGGCCGGACAGCGTGGCGTTCTACATTTCCGGGCAATTGCTGACCGAGGACTACTACAGCTTCAACAAGCTCGCTCGCGCGCTGGTCGGCACCAACAACATCGACAGCAACTCGCGGCTGTGCATGTCCTCGGCAGTGGTGGGCTACAAGCGCAGCCTGGGCGCCGATGCGCCGCCGTGCAGTTATGAAGACCTGGAGTGCAGCGACTGCGTAATGATCGTCGGCAGCAACATGGCCTACGCCCACCCGGTATTGTTCCGACGCCTAGAGGAAGCCAAAGCGCGGCGCCCGCAAATGAAAGTGTTGGTGATCGACCCACGCCGCACGGACACCTGCGATTTGGCTGACCTGCACCTGGCCATCCTGCCTGGGACGGATGTGGCGTTGTTCCATGGGATTTTGCATCTGTTGCTGTGGGAAGACTGGGTCGACCGAGACTTTATCCAGGCACATACCGATGGGCTGGCCGAGCTGAAACGGCTGGTGCATGACTACACGCCGCAAATGGTCACGCAGCTGTGCGGGATCAGCGTCGAGCAGCTGCGCCTGTGCGCCGAATGGGTCGGTACCTCCAGCAGTTTTCTGTCGCTGTGGTGCATGGGGCTCAACCAATCCACCGCCGGCAGCGCCAAAAACAGCGCGCTGATCAACTTGCACTTGGCCACGGGCACGATTGGCCGAGCGGGCTGTGGGCCGTTTTCCCTGACTGGCCAGCCGAATGCGATGGGTGGACGCGAGACCGGCAGTTTGTCGAATTTGCTGCCCGGCCATCGCGAGGCGGCCAACCCGGAACATCGGGCCGAAGTGGCCGCGTATTGGGGTGTTGAACAACTGCCAGCCAGCACCGGGCTGACCGCCATCGAACTGTTTGAACAGGTACAGGCCGGCAAGATCAAGGCCTTGTGGATCGCCTGCACCAACCCTGCCCAATCCTTGCCCGACCAGAACACCGTGCGCATGGCCTTGGAGGCGTGCCCTTTCGTGGTGCTACAGGAGGCTTTTCGTACAACCGAGACGGCCCGTTTCGCTGACTTGCTGTTGCCAGCGGCCAGTTGGGGCGAGAAAGAAGGCACGGTGACCAACTCTGAACGGCGCATTTCCCACGTGCGACGGGCCATCGCCCCACCTGGGGAGGCGCGCCCGGATTGGGCAATCACTGTGGATTTTGCCCAGCGCCTGGAGCGACGTCTTTGTCCCGGAAAACCGAGGCTTTTCGCCTTTGAACACCCCTCGCAGCTCTTTGATGAGTACAAACTGCTGACCCGCAACCGTGACCTTGACCTGTCGGGCATCAGCCATGCCCTGCTCGATCAGATGGGTCCGCAGCAATGGCCGTTTCCCGCGGGCGCGCAATCTGGAACTGCGCGCCTGTACGCCGACGGCGTATTCCCGACCGAGAGCGGCCGCGCGCACTTTGTTGCCGACCCCTACCGCGCCGCCAAAGAGCAGCGCGACGCACGCTTCCCGCTGACGCTGATCACCGGCCGCCTGCGTGATCAATGGCACGGCATGAGTCGCACAGGCACTGCAGCCCAGTTGTTTGGTCATGTGAACGAAGCACTGCTGAGCGTGCACCCGGATGAGTTGCGCCGCCATCGCTTCAAGGACGGAGACCTGGTCAACCTCAAAAGCCGCCGCGGCAGCGTGATTATTGCCATCAACAGTGATGACAGCGTGCGCCCCGGCCAAGCGTTCCTGCCGATGCATTGGGGTGACCGTTTTCTCAAGGGTGGCGTGAATACGCTGACCCAGCCAGCCTTCGATCCTTTGTCGAAACAGCCGGAACTCAAACACAGCGGTGTGCGCCTGGAGGCTGTGCAACTGCCGTGGCAGCTGTTTGCGTTGATCGAAGGCGATGTGCAGCAACACGTCGAGGCACTACGCCCACTGTGCGAGGGCTTTGCCTACGTGAGCCTGAGCCTGGCCGGGCGCGAACGGCCGGCACTGGTGGTGCGCGCGGCACATACCGAGGCGCCCGACCTGCAACTGCTGACCCGTATCGACGCACTGCTGGGGCTCAACGACGGCGCTGTGATGGCGTACGACGACCCGCGTCGCTCGATCGGTAAACGCGTAAAAATCGAAAAAGGCCGGATTACCGCGTTGCGCCTGGCCGGTGAAACCCTGGCTCGGCATTGGTTGCAAAGCCTCTGGCTGGAAGGCCGCACTGACGATCAACTGCGCCGCTGGCTGCTGGCACCGCTCAGTGCGCCGCCGGGCGGTGCGGCAGCCAGCGGCAAGATTGTGTGCAACTGCAAGAACGTCAGCGAAAACGCCGTGTGCGCAGGCATCACTCGCGGCCTGGACCTTAACGGGCTCAAACAGGCGCTGGGCTGCGGCACGCAATGCGGCTCGTGCGTACCGGAAATTAAACGTCTTTTGGCCAGCAACCCGCAGCCAATCGCAATCAGTGTGTGAGGGAAAAACCATGAGCGCAAAAATCTGGCTGGTGGGCGCGGGGCCCGGTGATCCTGAACTGCTGACCCTGAAGGCGGTGCGGGCCCTCCATGAGGCCGACGTGGTATTGATTGATGACCTGGTCAACCCGGCTGTGCTGGAACACTGCCTTGACGCGCGGATTATCAGCGTAGGCAAACGCGGTGGCTGCCGTTCGACGCCACAGGATTTTATCCATCGCCTGATGCTGCGTTATGCCCGGCAAGGCAAATGCGTGGTGCGATTAAAGGGTGGTGACCCGTGCATTTTCGGGCGTGGCGGCGAAGAAGCGATGTGGCTGCGCGAACGTGGTGTGGACGTGGAGTTGATCAACGGGATCACGGCGGGCCTGGCCGGTGCAACAAACTGCGATATCCCGCTGACGTTGCGTGGGGTCAGTCGCGGTGTAACGCTCGTTACGGCACATACCCAGGACAACAGCAGCCTGAACTGGCGTGCACTGGCCGAAAGCGGGACGACGTTGGTGGTGTACATGGGCGTGGCGAAGCTGGAGGAGATCCGTCAGCAGTTGCTGGAGAGCACCATGGCAGAGGATATGCCGGTGGCGATGATCGAAAACGCATCGCTGCCTCAACAGCGAGAATGCCGTAGCACGTTGGGTCAGATGCACAAGGATGCGCAGGCGTTCGCCTTGAAAAGCCCGGCAATTCTGGTGATCGGCAGTGTCGCCGCGGCTGCACAGGCGGCATGCGTGACCGTATCCGCCAGCGCCTGAGGCAAACGCCAGGCGAAAAAAAGCCCGGCCTAAGCCGGGCTTTTTTTTACCACTCAGTAATTACTGAGCAGCTTGAGCTTCTACCGAGGCTTCTACGCGACGGTTGATAGCACGGCCAGCTTCAGTTGCGTTGTCAGCAACTGGGCGGGATTTGCCATAACCAACCGAGCTTACACGGTTAGGAGCAATACCGTCTTTGACCAGAACTTGCTTGACCGCGTCAGCACGACGCTGGGACAGCTTCTGGTTGTAAGCGTCAGGACCGACGGAGTCAGTGTGACCTTCAACAACGGTGGTGGTTTGTGGGTACTGTTTCATGAAGTCAGCGAGGTTTTTCACGTCGCCGTAGCTGTTAGGCTTAACAACCGACTTGTCGAAGTCGAACTTCACGTCCAGCTCAACACGAACAACCTGAGCAACTGGAGCTTCTGGCTCTGGAGTTGGCTCTGGAGCTGGTGCTGGGGTAGGAGCTGGAGCTACTGCGCCGGCGTTACCGCCGAAGTTTACGCCCAGGCCAACCAGTGCGGAGTAGTCCCACTTGCCGTTGTCCAGGTTGTAGTCAGACTCAACACCGGCACGTGCGAACAGGTTGTTGGTGAAGTAGTACTTCACGCCAGCGCCAGCGATAGCCAGAGTGGACTGGTCGCGACCTTTGTGGCCGTCAGCTTCAACGTTGGTACGGCTCTGGTGACCGAAACCACCTTCAACGTATGGACGCAGGGAGTCAACACCGGCCTGACCGAAGTGGTACTGAGCAGTCACGCTGCCAGTGTCACCTTTGATCTTCTGGCTACCAGTACCGTCGTTCGAACGGGTGTGGTTGGTAGTGTCGTAGTTCAGGTTGATCGACACGTCGTCGGTCAAGAAGTAACCGATGCTTGCGCCAGGGTTGAAGCCGTCTTCGATGTGCTTAACGCTATCGTTGTACTGCTTCTTGTAGAACAGCTGGCCTTCAACTGCGCCTTGGCCTTGTGCCAGAGCGCCGAAAGAAGTGGCAGCAATAAGAGAACCAATGGCAAAGCCCAAGGTGTTTTTCAGTTTCATCCGTTAAATCCCCATCTGGTGATTGTAAAGCAGTCCCACAAACCGGGGGACAACTCGGCGACAAGTCTAACAGAACTTGCCTACACGTAAGAGATATTTGCCACGCACTAAGTTTCAGTCTCGCCCGCAAATTTCTCACGTAATTTATCAAGAGCACGCTTGTAACGCATTTTTGTAGCACTCAAACCCATGTGCATGATGTCAGCAATTTCCTGAAACTCCAGCTCTGCGACAAATCGTAGCACCAAAATTTCGCGGTCAATTGGGTTCACATGCACCAACCAGCGATCGAGTCCGCCCTTTTCCTCGGGTGCCGGCGTCTTTTCTTCAGACGCTTCCTCAAGGGGGTCGAGACTCAAAGCGTCCATCAACCGACGCTTTCGCCGCTCCTTACGATACTGCGTGATGCACTCGTTATACGTGATGCTGTAGAGCCATGTCTTGAACTTCGATTTGCCCTCGAAGTTCTTCAGGCCATACAGCACCTTGAGCATCACTTCCTGACAGACATCGTCCGCATCTCTATCGTTCCCTAAATACCTTGAACAAACGTTGAACAGAGTGCGTTGATATCTGCGCATCAATTCTTCGTACGCGCGTGTTACGTGAAACAGCTCCGTGTGCGAGCGCGCGACCAACTCCTCATCAGAGAGCTCACGGGGGTCATAGCGCGTAGACAGCGTTTGGGCTTTATTCAAAACAAGTCGTGCCGACAGTCAGGTCAATGTCCGCTACAGCCCGGTCACCCGGGTTTGCGGCGGCGTACATTAGCAGGGTTTGCCGGATTAGCGGCTACTGACCTGCTGCTCCAGGAGAATCCGATTGGACAGCGATACCAGCTCACCGTCATCGGTCAGCACCGTCGTCTTGACTGTGCCGATCTCCTCGATTTGCCCTTCGACCTCGCCCACACGCACCTGTTGCCCAACCTGATACAGCTCACGCACATAGATTCCTGCAAGAATCTGACCGGCAATTTCCCGGCTTCCCAACCCCATGGCCAGCGCAACGGCCAGACCAACGGTAATCAAAACAATCACAATCACATGGTTAAGCAGGTCAGTTTTGACCTCGAGCTGGCTGATCGCGACGGAAATACTGATGATGATCACCAGCCCCTGAGCGATCCGCCCCAGGCCCGCAGCATAGTCCAGCCCCACACCTTCAGCGGCTCCGCGCACCAGCCCATTGGCCAGTTGCGCCAGTAAAACGCCTACGAGCAGCACCAGCGCGCCACCGAAAACCTTCGGCAAATACAGCGCCAGCATGTCGAGCGTAGCTGAAACTCGCTCAAGTCCAAGGGATTGAGCTGCAGAAACCAGAAAAATAAGTAAAACGAACCAGTAAACGATCTTCCCGATGAGGGTCGAGATCGGCACTTGCAGCCCGGCACGACCCAACAGCTTGGTCAGGCCCGTGCCTGCCATCAAGCGGTCCAGGCCCAGTTTGGCGAGCAATTTGGACAGCAGGGTGTCGAGCAGCTTGGCCACAACAAAGCCCAGCAAGACCAAAACCAGAGCACCAAACAGGTTGGGAATGAAATTCGCCACCTTGGTCCACAATGCAGTCATCGCAGTGACCAGGCTCTGGGTCCAGAGATCAAGTTCCATATTCAATCAGCCTTATCAGCAGTGCGAGCAAGAGGTTTACGACGGGAAACCGGCGACACATGGGCCGAACCATTGTTCAGAGCCATCATCAGCGCCGGCAGCCAACGACCGAGCAGCCCGAACAGATCTCCCGCACCTACCTGACGGTTGGCGGTTTTCAACACGCGACCCAGGCAGGCGTCGTCGTCACGGTTGGACGGCGAAGCATTAAGCATGTCACGCAATGACTGTTCGAACGGATCGTGCATAAAGACCTCTCGCAAGTGATTTAAAAGACGAGGGTTAAATTCCTGGGGTCACATGTACCCCCTACTACGTTCAGGTCATATTCAGGTCAAACCCAGCGCAATCGTCGAAATAGCCACCATTGTCCCAAGGCGACGACCACCATCATCAGGCACGCAATCATGAATCCGTAGGGGCTGGCGGAGAACGGAATCCCGCCCACATTTATCCCCAGCAAACCGGTGAGAAAACTCATCGGCAAAAAAATCCCGGTGATGATACCGAAGCGGTACATGGTGCGATTCATCCGCAGGCTCAATCGCCGGTCTTCGGTCTCAAGCACAAGCCCCACGCGCTCTCGAGCCAATTCGAGCTCTTCCAGGTAACGCGTCAGGCTGTTGTGTAATTCGTTCCAGTAGTCAGCATCGTCATCACAAAACCACGGCAATTTGGTTCGCGTCAGCTGGGCAAAAATATCTCGCTGAGGGGCGAGGAAACGCTTGAGCCCCGCCGCGCGTCGACGGATCTGCAGGACGCTGCCATGTTCCGGAGTATACCGTTCGTCGGCATCCAATTTTTCTTCTTCGATATCGACGACTTCAGACAGATCGGTAACCAGATCCTGCACTTTGTTGGTCAGGTACTGCGCCATATAAAGGATGAGTTCCGAAGCGGTTTTCGGCCCTTTGCCCTCCGCCAGTTGCACCAGCAACTCATCGGTTGCGCGCAGCGGACGCAGGCGCAAGGAAATCACGCGATCGGCCGCTGCGAAGATCCGCACCGACACCATGTCTTCCGGCTCGGCGCCCGGGTTCAGGTTGACCCCGCGCAGAAACAGCAGCAATTGCGCTTCGGGCAGTGGCAACAGGCGCGGACGGGTGTTTTCCTCCAGCAGCAAGTCGCAGGCGAACTCGCTCAAGCCGCTGGATTTACGCAGCCAGGTCTGGGTCTGCGGATGGCTGCGATCCCAATGCAGCCACAGGCTTTCCTGAGGCTGCAGTTGCAAGTCGTCGAGCTCAGTCCGGGCAATCGAACGCGCACCGCCTTTACCGTCCAGCACCAGGGCATGCACCAGCCCCCATTGCGCGTTTTCTTCCTCGAACATCCTCACCCCTATCGGCAACAGCAGTTTATTCAGGCATTTTCAGCGGGCTGGGCGCGACGATCACGCCATTATTGTCCGCATAGATGTATTCACCGGGGCGGAACGTCACGCCGGCGAAGGTCACCACCACGTTCAGGTCGCCAATGCCGCGCTTGTCGGTCTTCATCGGGTGAGTGGCCAGCGCCTGTACGCCCAAATCGGTTTGGGCAATGACATCGACATCCCGGATGCAGCCGTAGATCACCAGCCCTTCCCACCCGTTCTTCGCGGCCTTCTCGGCAATCATGTCGCCGAGCAACGCGCGACGCAGGGAGCCACCACCGTCGACCACCAGCACCTTGCCGGCGCCCGGCTGATCGGCCTGTTCCTTGACCAGAGAGTTGTCCTCGAAGCATTTGATGGTGACGATCTCGCCGCCAAAGGAATCCCGGCCACCGAAATTACTGAACATCGGCTCAACCACCTGCACCAGCTCCGGGTAGGCGTCGCACAGATCGGGCGTCACGTAATGGTTCATCGAGAAACTCCTGTCATCAAAGAAGAGGTCGAACATCCCACGGTGTACATCAGAAAAACGCGTCGCAACAGGCAATCTTTAACGGTTCACCGGTTGGCGGCGGCCATGATCGGACTCGCTTCGCCGCAACGCAATAGCGACTGCGCGACTGAATATGACCAGAAGCGTTTAACGCGTCATATCTTAGCCGCAACCACACACGAGTGAAACGCCCTTGGCAGAGCGCTTGATCAAACAGCTGCCAGTACCTGCGGGTACGCCCCGGCCAAGGGTGTCAGTGGATCGTTCAACCACCGCGCCACCATTGGCCATACCTCGGCTTGAGCAGCTTTGCTGACCAGCATCTCGACATGCCCGAAATCCCCGCTGAAGCCCTGCTGGCGCCCCAGACACAGGTATTGGCGGTGCTCGGAGCCGACTTGCTCGAACAACTTGCGGCACGCCCAATCCGGGTCCTGCTGGTCACCGGCGGCACTCACCGCCAACAACGGCACATCGACTTCGGCGAGGCCCTTCCACCAATCCTGTTTGCCATCGCCAAAGCGACCGAACAGGCCGTTCCAGCGCATGGCTTCGATCATCACGCCCGCAGGTTCATCCTCCGGACCACGCTTGAGCCGCGCGCCGGACACCTCGCCAAAGCGTTTCAGGAGCAAACGAGCGGTCCACTCCACCGGTGGAATTTTCAACGGCCAGTGGGTACGGCTCACCTGGCAACCAAACAACGCCACCGAGGCCACCACTGGCGCCCCCAGGTGCTGCCCGCCGAGGGCCGCAGCCAGTGCGGTGCCGCCCAGGGAATGCCCGATCCAGTGCGGGATTTGTGCACTTTGCTCACGCACAAACGCGCCGATGGCCGGCAAATCGTAACGCGCGTAGTCGGCGACGCGATTCTTCGCGTAGTCCTGGTTGCGCTTGGACAAGCCATGCCCGCGCATTTCCGCGATCCACACATCAAAGCCCTGGCGCGCCAGATAAGCGCCCAAACCGATGCCTTTGGGCGAGTACCAGAAACGTCGGTTGGAAAAACTACCGTGCAACAAAATGACCGGCGTGCCCCGGTTTTCCGGGACATCGGCCAGGCCCAAACGCGTCACGGCCAGCTCGACGGTGCCGTCGGGGCTATTGCCGGGTTTGAGGCGATACACATCTTCACTCAGGTCGCCGCGACGTTCAGCACTGATCAGGGCGACGGGAAACAGGTTGCTGCTGCTTTGCATAATGCTCTTGCACAAAAAAGGGCGGCGTCCGGAAGGAGTTCCGCCCTGCACAGATAAGAATGCCGGTCACCCTTGAGGAATGACCGGCACTTTTTAAGTCACGACCTTAGGCGGACGCTTGGCCTTCCGCGAGGAAGAACCAGGTTTCCAACACGGAGTCAGGGTTCAGCGAGACGCTCTCGATACCCTGTTCCATCAGCCATTTGGCCAGGTCCGGGTGGTCGGAAGGGCCCTGGCCGCAGATGCCGATGTACTTGCCGGCCTTATTACAGGCCTGGATGGCGTTGGCCAGCAGCTTTTTGACCGCAGGGTTACGCTCATCGAACAGGTGGGCAATGATCCCCGAGTCACGGTCCAGGCCCAGGGTCAGCTGAGTCAGGTCGTTGGAACCAATGGAGAAACCGTCGAAGAACTCCAGGAACTCTTCGGCCAAAATGGCGTTGGACGGCAGCTCGCACATCATGATGACGCGCAGGCCGTTTTCACCACGGCTCAGGCCGTTTTCTGCGAGCAGGTCGACCACTTGGCTCGCCTCGCCCAAGGTACGCACGAACGGCACCATGATCTCGACGTTGGTCAGGCCCATCTCATTGCGCACGCGCTTGAGAGCACGGCACTCAAGCTCGAAGCAGTCGCGGAAGGCCTCGCTGATGTAACGCGAGGCGCCACGGAAGCCCAGCATCGGGTTTTCTTCTTCCGGCTCGTAGAGCTTGCCGCCGATCAGGTTGGCGTATTCGTTGGACTTGAAGTCCGACAGGCGCACGATGACCTTTTTCGGGTAGAACGCCGCCGCCAGGGTGCTGATGCCTTCCACCAGCTTCTCGACGTAGAAACCCACCGGGTCGTTGTAGCCAGCGATGCGCTTGTCGACACTTTCCTTGATGTCCAGCGGCAGGCCGTCGTAGTTCAGCAGGGCCTTGGGGTGCACACCGATCATGCGGTTGATGATGAATTCCAGGCGGGCCAAGCCCACACCGGCGTTCGGCAACTGCGCGAAATCAAAAGCGCGGTCCGGGTTGCCGACGTTCATCATGATCTTGAACGGCAGGTCCGGCATGGCATCGATGGAGTTTTGCTTGATGTCGAAGCCCAGCTCACCTTCAAAGATGAAACCGGTGTCGCCTTCAGCGCAGGATACCGTCACGCCTTGGCCGTCTTTCAATAGTTGGGTCGCGTTGCCGCAGCCCACCACCGCAGGAATGCCCAGCTCACGCGCAATGATCGCCGCGTGGCAAGTACGCCCGCCCCGGTTGGTGACGATGGCGCTGGCGCGTTTCATCACCGGCTCCCAGTCCGGGTCGGTCATGTCGGACACCAGCACGTCCCCCGGCTGGACTTTGTCCATCTCGGACACGTCCTTGATGATCCGCACCTTGCCGGCGCCGATGCGCTGGCCGATGGCACGGCCTTCCACCAGCACGGTGCCGGTTTCTTTCAGCAGGTAGCGTTCCATGACGTTGGCGGAAGTGCGGCTTTTCACGGTTTCAGGACGCGCCTGCACGATGTACAGCTTGCCGTCATCACCGTCCTTGGCCCACTCGATGTCCATCGGGCACTTGTAGTGCTTTTCGATGATCATCGCTTGCTTGGCCAACTCGCTGACCTCAGCGTCGGTCAGGCAGAAACGCGCGCGCTCGGCCTTGTCGACTTCAACGGTTTTTACCGAGCGACCGGCCTTGGCCTCGTCGCCGTAGATCATCTTGATGGCCTTGCTACCCAGGTTGCGGCGCAGGATCGCCGGGCGACCGGCCTCAAGCGTGTGTTTGTGGACGTAAAATTCGTCCGGGTTGACCGCGCCCTGCACGACGGTTTCGCCCAGGCCGTAGGCGCCGGTGATGAACACCACGTCACGGAAACCGGATTCGGTGTCCAGGGTGAACATCACGCCGGCGGTGCCGGTTTCCGAACGCACCATGCGCTGCACGCCGGCAGACAAAGCCACCAGCTTGTGGTCGAAACCTTGGTGTACGCGGTAGGAAATGGCGCGGTCGTTGAACAGCGAGGCGAACACTTCCTTGGCGGCGCGGATGACGTTTTCGACGCCGCGGATATTCAGGAAGGTTTCCTGCTGACCGGCAAAGGAGGCGTCCGGCAAGTCTTCGGCGGTGGCCGAGGAGCGCACGGCGACGGCCATGTCCGAGTTGCCGGCCGACAATGTAGCGAAGGCGGTGCGGATTTCTTCGTTGAGCTTCTCGGGGAACTCGGCGTCCATGATCCATTGACGGATCTGGGCACCGGTCTTGGCCAGGGCGTTGACGTCATCGACGTCCAGGGCGTCCAGCGCGGCGTGGATCTGGGCGTTGAGGCCGCTCAGCTCGAGGAAGTCGCGGTAAGCCTGGGCCGTGGTGGCGAAACCACCGGGCACCGAGACACCAGCGCCTGCAAGATTACTGATCATCTCGCCGAGGGATGCGTTCTTGCCCCCCACATGCTCTACATCATGGACGCCGAGCTTATCGAGGGAAACTACGTACTCTACCAAGGTGATCTCTCCACTTTCTGTGTTGGAAAAGCTCAGGACGCCAGCGGCTCAGTAGGAGCAAACGCCAGCGCTTGTGGCCTGGACCTGGAAAATAAGTGAGAATGCGGCCCACTGCGGGACGGCAAAATCGCGCCTATCATATCCAAGATTCGCCATCAGCTTAAGGCCCAGGGCTCAAATGAAACGATCTGCTTTCTTTATCTCCGACGGCACCGGCATCACAGCCGAAACATTGGGTCAGAGCCTGCTCGCGCAGTTCGAAAACATTACCTTCGCCAAATTCACGCGGCCCTATATCGACAGCGTGGATAAAGCGCGAGCCATGGTACAACAAATCAATCTGGCGGCTGAAAAAGACGGTTTTCGGCCGATCATTTTCGACACCATCGTCAATCAAGACATCCGTGAGATCCTCGCCACCTCCAATGGTTTCATGATCGACATCTTCTCCACGTTCCTGGCGCCACTGGAACAGGAGTTGAGTGAACACTCCTCCTACTCAGTAGGAAAGTCCCATTCCATTGGCCACAACTCCAACTATATGGAGCGTATCGAGGCGGTCAACTTTGCCCTCGACAACGATGACGGCGCCCGCACTCATTACTATGACAAGGCCGATTTGATCCTGGTGGGCGTGTCCCGCTGCGGCAAAACCCCAACGTGCCTGTACATGGCCATGCAGTTCGGTATCCGCGCCGCCAATTACCCGCTGACCGAAGACGACATGGAACACCTGACGTTGCCGGCCGCCCTGCGCGCGCACCAGCACAAGCTGTTCGGCCTGACCATTGACCCGGACCGCCTCACGGCGATTCGTAACGAACGCAAGCCCAATAGCCGCTACTCCAGCTACGCACAGTGCGAGTTCGAAGTGCGCGAGGTGGAAAATCTGTTCCGTCGCGAGAATATTGCGCACATCAATTCCACGCATTTTTCGGTGGAAGAGATATCGGCGAAGATTCTGGTGGAGAAAGGTGTAGAGCGCAGGTTCAAATAACTGCACTGTCTGAACTGACGCCTTCGCGGGCAAGCCCGCGCCCACATTTGACCGAGTTCCAACACTGGAATGCATTCAAATGTGGGAGCGGGCTGGCCTGCGATGAACGATAACGCGGTAAACCTGCCTACAGGTGAAACCTGCCGCCACCCTGCCCCAACGCCGTCGCCAGCGCATCGAACCCAGCCCGCAACAATTGATCGTCACCCGACGTATTACAAATACTCGCCCGAATAAACTGCGGCACCGCCGTTTGCCCTACGGCAAAGGCTTCGGCCGTGGCGATCAGGTAATTATTCTGCTTGAGTTCCGCCTCGATTTCCGACGCGCGCCAGGGCTCCGGCACTTCAATCCAAAAATGCGGGCTGTTGAGGTGGGTGCGGTACTCCAGGCCGGTCAGCAGGTCGCGCACCAGGGCTTTGCGGCGGCTGATCTCGTTGATCTGCTGACGTAGCAGGTATTCCGCCGTGCCGTTTTCGATCCACTGGGTCGCCAGTTCCAGAGTCACTGGCGTGGCCATCCAGCAGGTCGAGCGCAAGGCCGCCGAAATACGACTGACCAGCGCCGGTGGCGCATGCACGTAGCCCACCCGCAACCCCGCGGACACCGCTTTGCTCAGGCTACTGATCAAAATCGTACGTTCAGGCGCGAAATGGCTGAGGGGCGGCGGCCGATCTTCTACCAATACGCCGTGGGCTTCGTCTTCAAGAATCAGCAGATTGTGCTCGCGACACACCTTGACCAACGCTTCCCGGCGCGCGACCGACAACACCGCTGTGGTCGGGTTCTGGATGGTGGGCGTGCAGTACAACGCCGAAACCCGGTGATTACGACAGACTTCATCCAGCGCGCCCGGCAACACGCCTTCTTCGTCCATCTCCAGGCCGATCAGGCGCACGCCGAGCATGCGCGCGGCCGTGATCAGCCCGGGATAGGTCAGCTGTTCGGTGACCACCGTATCGCCCGCCCGCAGCAATGCCATCATCGCGCACAGCAGGCCATGCTGGCCGCCATTGACGCAGATGACCTGCTCGGGAATCGGGTGAAAATCACGCTGCACCAGCCACTGCGCCCCGGCCTCACGGTAGCGCGGCAAACCGGCATCCGGGGTGTAGGCGCTGATGTCCTGGAGGAACTTGGCGTTGGTCGACAAGGTTTGGAAGCTCTGGGCCAGAAATACCGTCTCCTGACCAGGAATATGCATGTTACGGCTCATGTCGAAGTAATGGCGCGGCTCCTCGCTGACGTTGCGAAAACCTTCATCACGCTGGCGCTCCATCCCACGCTTGCGCACGAAAGTGCCGTCACCCACCCGCGCCACCACCAACCCGAGGCGTTCCAGTTCGCCGTAGGCTCGGCTGATAGTGCCGATGGTTACACCCAGATTGTCGGAAAGCACCCGATGGGGCGGCAGTTTTCGTCCGGGTTCAATCAAGCCTTCAAGGATGCCCCGTTCCATCACATCGGACAGGCGCTTGTACTTCACGCCCTGACCGCTGGACAACCCCTCACGCATAATTGACACCATGTCAATATTTGTTTTGACAGCCATCATTCGCCCTAATAGTGTGCTTTTACGGGTTCAATCACCGAATGAAACAACTTAATACACAGTCAATATAGAGTTCAATTCCGGCTCAGGGAAGCAATAAACGATGCCAATGTCCGCCGTTCTTGAAAACACAACAAAAACAAAAACTCAGAAACAGTGGTTGGCCGGCCTGGTAACCAGCGTGATGTTTCTTATCGTGTGCCTGAGTTGGGGCACTACGTGGCTGGGGATCAAGATCGCTGTCGAGAGCGTGCCACCGCTGACATCGGCGGGCCTGCGCTTCCTGATCGCCTTCCCGCTGTTCCTGTGTTTCGCTCTGGTGCGCCGCGAGCCCATCCTGTTCCCACGCGAAAGCCGCTGGTTCTTCGTATTCGTGACACTGTCCTACTTCAGCGTTCCCTATTACCTGCTCAACTACGGCGAGATGCATGTCTCTTCCGGTCTCACCGCGCTGCTGTTCAGCTGCATGCCGGTGTTTATCCTGATTTTCTCCGCGCTGTTTCTGCGCGAACGCATCTATTTTTCCCAGGTGGTCGGCATCGGCATCGGTTTCGGCAGCCTCTACATGATCATCAAGAGCCAGGGCCTGCACCTGGACCACGCCGAATTCTTCGGGGTGCTGGCGATTCTGACCGCCGCGATCATGCATGCCTTGTGCTACGTCATCACCAAGCAAAAAGGCAGCGCCATCAGCGTGATCACCTACAACACGCTGCCCATCGGCATTGCCGGGTTGATGCTGTTTGTGGCCGGCCTGTGGTTTGAAACACCCACCTTCGAAACCATCACGCTGCGTTCCTGGAGCGCGCTGTTCTACCTGGGGCTGGTGGCGTCGGTGGGCGGGTTTATCGTGTATTTCATGCTGCTCAAGCGCTTGAGTCCGATCATTCTGTCGTTCGTATTCATCATCTTCCCGGTATTCGCGGTGATCATCGGCGCCTGGTACGAAGGCGTGGAAATTTCCCGCGACCTGATGCTGTACTCCGCCATCCTGCTGGCTGGTTTCGCGATCACCAAGCTGCCTGTCGAAAAACTCCTGGCCAAGAAAAATTGAGCCTCCTGACCCACCCCTATCAGCAACGCGAGAGAAACATGGACGTCCTCCGCCCCAACGCCCTGGAGCAGATCTATGCCCACGCCAGCCGCAGCTACCCGGAGGAATGCTGTGGTTTTGTCTTCGCCGACGGCAGCGTGTACCTGGGCAGCAATATCCAGAACGAATTACACCGCAAGAACCCCCAGATGTACGCGCGCAGCGCGGCCAACGGCTACACCTTCTCGGTGGCCGACACCCTGCTGATGAACAAGGCGTTGCGCAGTGATAACCCGGTAGTGGTGATTTATCACTCGCACCCGGATGTCGGCGCCTACTTCAGTGACGAAGACCAGGACAAGGCACTGTTCCTGGGTGAGCCGATCTACCCCGTGAGCTACCTGGTGGTGGACGTACGCCAGGGCAAGGCCCTGGGCTCAAAGCTGTTTGCCTGGGACGGCAAGCATTTCGCCCCTCAACCCTTCAACGACCTGCACACGGAGTTGTCCATGAACGCTGTCTCTTTCCCCGACATTCTGGTTCGCGTGGCCAAGCTGCCGGAATCGACCCTCGAGGGCACCGGATCGACATTGCGCGAAGTCATTGAAAACCTCTGCAGCAGCCACCCGCAGCTGCGCCCGCACCTGTTTCACGAGAAGAACAATCAGCTCAAGGAACACTTCCTGTTCACGGCCGAGGAAGAACTGATCGACGCCGACGAGCCCTTGCCGGAAAAAGCCAGAATCGAAGTGCTGCTCGCCACCTCCGGCGGCATGGACGTCGAGGCTTTAAGCAACGAAGAAGTGCAGCGCTACGTGCGCCATATCACTCTGCCAGGCGTCGGGCGCGAAGGTCAGTTGAACCTGAAAAAGGCCAAGGTATTGATCATCGGCACCGGCGGCCTCGGCTCGCCCATCAGCCTGTACCTGGCGGCGGCCGGCATTGGCACCCTGGGCCTGGTGGACTTCGATGTGGTGGAAAGCAGCAACCTGCAACGCCAGATCGTTCACGGCAACAGCACACTGGGCATGCCCAAGGTCGAGTCGGCCAAACAGCGCCTGCAGGATCTGAACGGGCACATCCAGATCAACGCGCACAACACTGCCCTCAACGCCGACAACGCCCTGGAACTGGTGGGCGCCTACGACCTGGTGATCGATGGCACCGATAATTTCGACACGCGTTACCTGGTCAACGACGCCTGCGTGCAGCTGGGTAAACCTCTGGTCTACGGCGCCATCTACCGCTTCGACGGGCAGATCAGTGTGCTCAACTATAAAGGTGGGCCGTGCTACCGCTGCCTGTTCCCCTCAGCACCGCCTGCCGAGCTGGCACCCAACTGCAGCGCCGGCGGCGTAATCGGCGTATTGCCGGGTGTGGTTGGCATGATTCAAGCCACCGAGGCCATCAAATTGCTGATCGGCATCGGCGAGCCGCTGTCCGGTCGGTTGATGCGCTTCGATGCGCTGGCGATGAAATTCAGCGAAATCCGCTTCAAGCGCCGCGCCGACTGCCCGTGCTGCTCGGCGCTGCGTCGCAGCGAACCGGTGGCGCCGACAGTGTGCGCCGATGCCGTGCCCAGCCAACCGTCCCTGGCCGAAGAACGCTACATCAAGCCGCGAGTACTCAAGCAAGTGCTTGAACACCACCGCAGCGCCGATGTGCTGCTGGACGTGCGTGACGCCACTGAGCTGGAGGTGTGCAAACTGCCGGGCGTGGTGCATATCCCTCTGGCCGAACTGGATGAGCAACTGCACAGCCTCAGCCGCGACAATACCCATTACCTGATCTGCTACGCCGGCTCCCGCGCCGAGCAAGCCGCCAGCACCTTGCTGGCCGCCGGTTTCGCCAACACCAAAGTCCTGCAGGGCGGCATGAAACACTGGGTTCGCGACGTCGAACCTGACATGCCTTTGTACTGATCCGGGGGCTGAGCGATGTTGCATAACTCCATTCTTGACGTGATCGGCCACACACCGATCGTGCGTCTGGCGCAGTTTTCCGAAGACCTTGGCATCGAGGTCTACGCCAAGCTGGAATCCCTCAACCCAGGTGGCAGCCACAAGGCACGCATCGCGCTGGGCATGATCCTCGACGCCGAGCGCCGCGGCGTGCTGATGCGCGATTCCGGGCAAACCATCATCGAGCCCAGCGGCGGCAACACCGGCATTGGACTGGTGATGGCCGGCAACGTGTTGGGTTACAAAGTGGTGCTGGTGATCCCGGACAACTACAGCCCCGAAAAGCAGAAACTGCTGCGCCTGTACGGTGCCAAGGTGGTGCTGTCGGACAGCCGCCTGGGGAACAACTCCCACGGCGAAAAGTGCATGGAACTGCAGCTCGAAAACCCCAGCTACGTGATGCTCAACCAGCAGCGTAACGGCGCCAATCCGCAAACCCACCGCGACACCACCGCACCGGAAATCCTCCGCGCGTTCGGTGAACGGCGCGTGGATTATTTCGTCAGCGGCATCGGCACCGGCGGCCACCTTACGGGCATCGGCGAAACGCTCAAGGCCGCCTGGCCAGCACTGCGGGTGATGGGCGTGGAACCGGAGGAATGCGACCTGCTGAAAAACCAGCACGCGCCGCACCATATCCAGGGCCTGTCGATTGGCTTGATCCCGAGCATTCTCAACCTGGACGTGATCGACGGCATGCTCAAGGTGTCGCACCAGGCATGCATGGACATGATCAAACGCATCATGCGCACCGACGCCATCAGCCTGGGCTTGTCCTCGGCCGCCAACATGGTCGCCATCGCCCAACTCGCCCCCGAACTGCCGCCCGAAACGGTGGTGTTGACCATGGTCTACGACAATGCTGACAGCTACCTGCCCAGTTTCGAATAACCGGTTTCCCAACCATCCAGAACGCGGGGGTGCCTCCATGGGGGGCTTTATCGACATGCAACAGCTGCACGATGAGTTGCTCACCCACCTCATCAAGACCCTGACGCCTGCGCAGATCAAGCAGCTGGAACCGCACCTGGCGCCGCTGATCCAGAACGCCGCACAGGCGGTGGCCGAGGACCTGATCGCCTATGCCTATCGCGACCCGGCGTCACGCGGGCGCGGCGAGTTGATTCTGGAATCCTATGCCTCGTTCAAGGCCGTGCTGTTTTACCGCCTTGCGCACCTGGTATGGCATTTCCCCGATCAAACCAATGGCGAGTTTTCGCGCATGGCTCTGAAGCTCAGCAACCAGGGCAAAATCCTCTCTGGAGCCGAGATCCATCCCGCTGCGCACATAGGCCGGCGCTTCGTGCTGGACCACGGTTACGGCACAGTGATCGGCGAAACCTGCGAGATCGGCAACGACTGCTACATCCTCTGCGGCGTGACCCTGGGCGCCCGCGGGATCGCCAACAACCCGGATGGCAAACGCCACCCGCGCCTGGGCAACAACGTCGAGGTCGGCGCCGGCGCCCGCGTGTTGGGGTATGTGCTGATCGGCGACAACGTGTTTATCAGCCCTTCGTGTGTCATCACCCAGGACGTGCCTGCAGGTACCAAGGTCAAGGTGGTCAATCAGGTTCAACTGCAGAAAAACGATGAGTCAGACCACAGCAACTACCTCGGAGCTTTCGCCCTGGACGAGCGTTTGCACGTGGTCGGCGAAGTGAATGCCAGCCACAAGGTCACGGTGCTCGACGCCGACTTTCACCCGTTGCAGGGGCTGATGCTGGAGCCCACGGTGAAAGAGCGTCATCACCTGCAGTTTCGCCTGCGCCGCTTCGATGTCGGCGAGCAGCTGCCACGCTTGCCGCTGAACCTGAAAATCTGCGGGCCGGAATTTGAAATCACCCTGCTCTCCCCCCCTGGCTTGAGTGCGATGGTGCGTCACCTGTTGCAAGCCAGCCCAATGATTGTCGGAGGTTGAACATGTCTGTGCACACCATGGAAACCCTGGCGCTGTTCGACAGCGCGCCCTACCAGAATGCCTTCAGCGCGCGGGTAATTGCGGTCAGCGAACACGGCATTGCCCTGGAGCACACGCTGTTCTACCCCACCGGCGGCGGCCAGCCGGGCGACACCGGGCACCTGACACTGGCCGATGGCACGCGGGTCGAAGTGATCGGCACCGTACGCGACCCGGTGCTGCGTTCGATCATCTGGCATCAAGTCGAAGAGTGCCCGCCGCAGTTGACTGCCGGGGTGCAGGTGGACGCGGGTCTGGACTGGGAGCGCCGCTACCAGCATATGAAGATGCACACCTGCCTGCATTTGCTGTGCTCGATCATTGATGCCCCCGTTACCGGTTGCAGCATCGGCGCAGACAAAGGCCGGCTGGATTTCGACTTGCCGGAAATGACCCTCGATAAAGACAGCATCACGCGCGACCTCAACGCCCTGATCGAGCAGGCCCACGTGGTGAAAACCCTGTCGATGCCCGCCTCGGAGTACTCAACCCTGCTGCAGATCACCCGTACCCAGGCAGTAGCGCCGCCGGTGATCCAGGGTTCGGTGAGGGTAATTGAAATCGCCGGCATCGATATCCAGCCATGCGGTGGCACCCATGTGATCAACACCGAGGAAATCGGCCGGGTGTTCTGCGAGAAAATCGAAAAGAAGAGCAAGCACAACCGCCGGGTGATCCTGCGGTTCGAGGGATAGGTCAACCCTGACGCGGCCCGTATGGGGTGCCCCCATACAAGGCCGACGCGGTGCAGCCCTTATTGCTTTTGCTCGCTGATTTTCTTGCTCAAGGTCTCGATCTGCGCTTGAAGCTGCGCAATCACGGCCTTGAACTGTGCTTCCATTTGATCAAGCCCGGCCTGTAGCTGTGCGTTTTCACTCATGAGTGCTTCAACGCCACGCGCAGCAGTCGCTTCTGGCTCATCGCGCGGGGCCGGCATTGGGTCATTCGCGGGGGCTGCTGCGTCGGGTGACGGACCAGGAGCAGAATTTTCCGGCTCGGAAGGCACCGCGTTCTGAGGCGTGCCAATCGCGTCAATGCGTTGAGCCAAGCCCTGGATTTGCTCTTGCAGTTGCTGAATCACCGTCTTGAGCTCCCCGAAAAACGCTAACACTTCCTGGCGAAACGCTTGGCTCTCACGGTTCAACGCTTCAAGACTTTGAGCCTGGCCCGGCTCAGTCCCCGATGGATTCGGTGTAACCGGCGAAGCCTGCGACGGCGCAGTGTGCTGCTCACCTGCAGAACGGTTCTGCGGCGTAGCCTCAGGCTGATTCGAGGAGGGTTGAGTGGCTTCACGGGGTGTATTGAGTTGCTGAGTCAGGTCGACAACTTGCTGTTGGAGGCTCTGGATCTGTGGCCCAACCTCAGCGGCAAACCCCTGGAACTTGGCACGAAGCGCCATATTTTTTTGCGTCAGTTCTGCCAGCGAGTCCGTCGCCTCCGAACCCTGTGAAGGTGGCGCGTTCACGATCGCGCTGTGGCTTGAGAACTGGCCGCGCTGCTCGGGCGTCATCGCAGGACGCAGCGGCGCCGAATCGGGCTGGGTACTGGTTCGTTCGGAGGCGCGGGCGCTGTACTGGTAGCTGATGGGCGACGGCTTTTGAGGCTGTTCATAGCCAACCGTGTAGGGTGCTGGCCGAGTATTTACGCTAGTCATAGGGACCTTCCCAGATTCAGGTAGTGAAGTCGTGATTGCCGATTTGAAGGCCTGCGTTCGCACGCCGTCTGGTTACCTGATTGGCGTTTCTCTGAAAGAGGGTTCCGGAACCGTAGGGCGGGTAAGTGGCTATTTGTATCTCAGGCAAAAACAGCGGTGCCTTGCGCTTGTGTCAGGGGCGGACGCCCGGCGCACCAACACATAAGCCGCAGTTCGTACAGGAAACTGACAGCAAATTTATGTGCTTGTAACATTCAGAAACGTACAATCCCGCCTGCAACGCCTCGTTGCCCCTGACTCACGAAAACAGCGCCCGCCCTTCTCGGTGGGTCATTCGTGCAGCAGCTAAGCTCACTCCCATCACGCCCCTGAACGCTGCAGGACTGACTGCCTATGAACAGAGTGTTTCGTCACTATTTACCGGCGTCCACGCTGCGCTTGCTACCCAATCGCTGGGATTTGGTCGCCTTGCCTTTGGTGATCGGCTTTTTATTGTTTTTCTCCATTACGGCGCGGGAAACCTGGGCACCAATCGCCACGTTGCAAAGTGAAGTCATCTCTCTGGACCCGGCCAACCTGCCGGAATACGCGATGCGCACCACCCTGCGCATGCTCGCGGCGATGGTCGCCGCACTGGTCTTCACCCTGTTGTACGGCACCCTGGCCGCCAAAAGCCGGCGTGCCGAGAAACTGCTGGTGCCAGTGCTCGACATCCTGCAATCGGTGCCGGTGCTCGGCTATATCTCTTTTACCGTGACGTTTTTCCTGTTGCTGTTTCCCGGGCGTGTGCTGGGCGCCGAGTTCGCCGCGATCTTTGCGATCTTCACCAGCCAGGCCTGGAACATGACGTTCAGCTTCTACCAGTCGCTGCGCATGCTGCCCCACGACCTGGTCGAAGTGTCGACCAACCTGCGGCTTTCCGGCTGGCAGAAGTTCTGGAAGCTCGACGTGCCCTTCGCCATGCCCGGGCTGGTGTGGAACATGATGATGAGCATGTCCGGCGGCTGGTTTTTTGTGGTCGCCTCCGAAGCCATTACCGTCGGCGACAAGACCATCACCCTGCCGGGCGTGGGTTCTTACCTGGCCCTGGCCATTGCCCAGAAAGACCTGCACGCCGTGGGTTACGTGATCCTGGCGATGATTGTGGTCATCCTGATGTATGACCAGTTCCTGTTCCGTCCGCTGGTGGCCTGGGCCGACAAGTTCCGCATGGAGACCACGGCCTCTCAGGGCGCCGCGCCGCAATCCTGGCTGTTGAACCTGATCCAGCGCACGCGCGTGGTTCAGCGCATCCTGCGCCCGATCACCCGTGCCATCAGCCGTATCGGTAACAAGCGTTTCAGCCTCGCGGGCAGTGCGCTCAAGGCGTTGCCGGCAGAAACACCGAAGGCCTCAAAAGTGATCGATTGGGTGTGGGGCACACTCATAGCGCTGCTGGCCGCTTATGCGCTGTATCACATCGTGCAGTACGTCGGCACCGAAGTGACCTTTGCCGAGGTCGGCCATGTGTTCCTGCTGGGCCTGATCACGCTGCTGCGGGTAACCGGGCTGATCCTGATCGCATCACTCATCTGGGTGCCGCTGGGCGTGATGATCGGCCTGCGCCCCCGCCTTGCGGAGAAAATCCAGCCCCTGGCGCAGTTCCTCGCCGCCTTCCCGGCGAACCTGCTGTTCCCGGTATTCGTCATCGTGATCCTGCACTACAAGCTCAACCCGGACATCTGGCTGAGCCCGCTGATCGTGCTGGGCACCCAGTGGTACATCCTGTTTAACGTGATCGCCGGGGCCAGCGCGTTTCCCAATGATTTCAAGGAAGCTGCCGCCAACTTCCGCATCCGCGGCTGGTTGTGGTGGCGCAAGGTGATGCTGCCGGGGATCTTCCCCTATTACGTTACCGGCGCCATTACCGCTTCGGGCGGCGCGTGGAACGCCAGTATCGTTTCCGAGTACGTGTCCTGGGGCCAGGACAACGTGGTCGCCCACGGGCTGGGCGCCTACATTGCACAGACCACCGCCGCCGGCGACTTCCCGAAAATCGCCTTGGGCGTGGTGGTGATGTCGATCTTTGTGGTGGCCTTCAACCGCGCAGTCTGGCGGCCGATGTACGCCCTGGCTGAAAACAAACTTCGCTTGAATTGACGGGATTCGCTGTGATGAATACCAATACCGAACGCGCTGCTGATACCCCGCAAATCTACTCGCTGAAAAACGTCAACCGGGTTTTCGGCAAGGGCAAAGATGAGCTGCAAGTGCTCAGCGGCGTGGACTTGAGCCTGCACGAAGGCGAGATCGTCGGCATGCTCGGCCGCTCCGGCTCGGGCAAGTCCACCTTGCTGCGCATCATCGCCGGGCTGATTCAGCCGTCGTCGGGCGAAGTGCGCTACAACGGCGCCCCGCTCAACGGCCCGGCCGAAGGCGTGGCCATGGTGTTCCAGACCTTTGCGCTGTTCCCCTGGCTGACCGTGCTGGAAAACGTGGAAGCCGGCCTGCAAGCCTTGCAAGTCGAGCGCAAGGAAAGCCGCCGCCGTGCCCTGGCCGCCATCGACCTGATCGGCCTGGACGGGTTTGAAAACGCCTACCCGCGCGAGTTGTCCGGCGGCATGCGCCAGCGCGTGGGTTTCGCCCGCGGGCTGGTGGTCAACCCGACGCTGCTGTTGATGGACGAACCCTTCTCAGCCCTCGACGTGCTCACCGCCGAAACCCTGCGCACCGACTTGCTGGACTTGTGGAGCGGCAAGCAACTGCCGATCAAATCGATCCTGATCGTGACCCACAACATCGAAGAAGCGGTGCTGATGTGCGACCGCATCCTGGTGTTGTCGTCCAACCCGGGCCGGGTGGTCGCCGAAATCAAGGTGCCATTTGCACACCCGCGCAACCGCCTGGACCCGACCTTTCGGCAAATGGTCGACGACATTTATGCCTTGATGACCGACCGACGCAGCGCCGATGCCAAAGGCATCCCCGAGCTGAAAATGGGCAGCCTGCTGCCGGAAGTGTCGACCAACCTGATGGCCGGCCTGATCGAAACCCTGGCCGCCGAGCCTTACAACGGCCACGCAGGTTTGCCCACGGTGGCCGAGCGCCGCCTGCTGGAAGTGGACGATTTATTCCCGGTGGCCGAGATGCTCGAGCATTTGGGTTTCGCCGAACTCAAGGGCGCCGACATCACCCTTACAGACGCCGGCAAACTGTTCGCCGACTACGGCACCCAGGAACGCAAAACCCTGTTCGCCGAGCATTTGATCCGGCACGTGCCACTCGCCGCGCGCATTCATCAGGTCTTGCTTGAGCGCAGCGGGCACCGCGCGCCACGGGTGCGCTTTGAGCAGGAACTGGAGGACTCGATGACCGAAGCCTTTGTGCAAAAAACCCTGGAAAGCGTGGTGGCGTGGGGTCGGTATGCGGAGATTTTCTCCTATGACGACCATACCGAGACCTTCAGCCTGGATGATGTGGAAGGCAGTATGTAGGGCACTTAAGCGAACACCCATCAAGATGTGGGAGCTGGCTTGCCTGCGATGCAGGCAATTCGGTCTTTCAGATACACCGAGGTGATGCTATCGCAGGCAAGCCAGCTCCCACAGTGATTGGGTTTACACAGTGAGTGTTGTGGTGGTGTTCAGACCACAAACAGGTCCACAAACCGATTCACTGGCGTGGCCTCAAGCTTCGCCTGATCCTTGCACAGGGCAAAAATCTCGGCACTGCGCTGCGCGGTAAACCGGGTCGCCAGGTTGGCCTTGAACTTGTCCTCCAGCAATGGAATGCCATCCACCCGACGCCGACGATGGCCGATCGGGTATTCCACCGCCACCTGCTCGGTGCTGGAACCATCCTTGAAAAACACTTGCACCGCGTTGGCGATGGAGCGCTTGTCGGCCTCCAGGTATTCGCGGCTGTAGCGTGGGTCTTCGACGATCACCATCTTCTGGCGCAGCTCATCGATGATCGGGTGGGCCGCGTGAAACGCGTCCTCGTACTGCTCGGCCACCAGATCGCCGAAGGCCAGCGGCACCGCGGTCATGTATTGCAGGCAGTGGTCGCGGTCGGCGGCGTTGGCCAACGGGCCGACCTTGGAGATGATGCGAATCGCCGACTCATGGGTGGTGATCACGATGCGCTCGATTTCATGCAGGCGCGCTTTGACCTGCGGGTGCAAGGCCACTGCGGCTTCGCAGGCGGTTTGCGCATGGAATTCGGCCGGGAAGCTGATCTTGAACAGGACGTTTTCCATCACATAAGTGCCGTAGGGCTGCGACAGGCGGAACGCGCGCTTGTCCTCAGGCTTAAGCGCCAGGTCGTTGTTGGTGTGACTGAACAGCACGTCATAGAACCCCCACTGCGGCGCACTCAACACACCGGGAATGCCCATCTCGCCGCGCAAGGCGATATCGGCCAGGCGCACGCCACGGCTCGACGCATCGCCAGCCGCCCAGGATTTGCGCGAGCCCGCATTGGGTGCGTGGCGGTAAGTGCGCAGTGCCTGGCCGTCGACAAATGCATGGGACAACGCTGCGAGCAATTGCTCGCGGTTGGCGCCCATCAGCTTGGCGGAGACCGCCGTGGAGGCGACTTTCACCAGCAGCACGTGGTCGAGGCCGACACGGTTGAAGGAGTTTTCCAGGGCGATCACGCCCTGGATTTCGTGGGCCATGATCATCGCTTCCAGCACCGCGCGCACGGTCAGCGGTGCGTCGCCATTGGCCACGCGCTTTTGCGAAAGGTGGTCGGCCACGGCGAGGATGCCGCCGAGGTTATCCGAAGGGTGGCCCCATTCGGCGGCGAGCCAGGTGTCGTTGTAGTCGAGCCAACGCACGATGCAGCCGATGTCCCAGGCGGCTTTGACCGGGTCCAGGCGCAACGAAGTGCCCGGCACGCGCGCCCCGAACGGCACGACGGTGCCCTCGACGAGTGGCCCCAGGTGCTTGGTGCACTCGGGAAAACGCAGGGCCAGCAGGCCACAGCCGAGGGTGTCCATCAGGCAGTTGCGGGCGGTGTCCAATGCGGCCTGGGAGTCGATGCGGTAATCAAGGACATAATCGGCAATGTCCTGCAGGACCTGGTCGTAGTCGGGGCGGTTGTTCTGGTCGACGTTGGCGCTCATGGCAGTTCTCCAAGCAGTTAGGGGGTTGTTCCATCCTCAGGGTCAGGGTTGATCATGTGTTGGCAGGTCTGATTGCCTGCTTATAAGTGTTGGGTACCGCTTAACCCCTTGTGGGAGCGGGCTTGCTCGCGAATGCAGTGGGCCCGTCAACTTATGTGTAGCTGACACACCGTCTTCGCGAGCAAGCCCGCTCCCACACAAGCCCGCTCCCACATGGGTTCGGCGCTGGCTATTAAAAGGCGTCGCCGGGCACGCGTACGAAACCTTCCATCAATACCCGCGCGCTGCGGCTCATGATGGCTTTCTTAACCACCCATTCGCCGTTCACCTGGGTCGCCTCCGCGCCCACACGCAAGGTGCCGGACGGATGCCCGAAGCGCACCGCATTACGCTCGACACCACCGGCTGCGAGGTTGACCAAGGTGCCGGAAATCGCCGCCGCCGTGCCAATCGCCACCGCCGCCGTGCCCATCATGGCGTGGTGCAACTTGCCCATCGACAAGGCGCGCACCAGCAGATCCACATCACCGGCTTTGATTGCCTTGCCGCTGGACGCCACGTAGTCCAAAGGCTTGGCCACAAAGGCGACCTTGGGCGTGTGCTGACGCTGGGCAGCTTCGTCAAGATGCTTGATCAGGCCCATGCGCATTGCGCCATAGGCCCGCACGGTTTCAAACATCGCCAGGGCTTTGGGGTCGCTGTTGATCGCGCCTTGCAGCTCGGTGCCGGTGTAGCCGAGGTCTTCAGCGTTGATGAAAATCGTCGGAATGCCCGCGTTGATCAGTGTCGCCTTGAAGGTGCCGACACCGGGCACCTCCAAGTCGTCGATGAGGTTGCCGGTGGGGAACATCGAGCCACCGCCGCCCTCCTCTTCCGCCGCCGGGTCCATGAACTCCAGCTGCACTTCGGCGGCCGGGAAGGTCACGCCGTCGAGTTCGAAGTCGCCGGTTTCCTGCACCGCGCCGTCGGTGATCGGCACATGGGCGATGATGGTCTTGGCGATATTGGCCTGCCAGACCCGCACCACGGCCACGCCGTTGCGAGGCACGCGGGCGGGGTCGACCAGCCCGGCGCTGATGGCGAACGAACCCACCGCTGCCGACAGGTTGCCGCAGTTGCCGCTCCAATCGACAAAAGGCTTGTCGATGGAGACCTGGCCAAACAAGTAGTCCACGTCATGATCGGCGCGGGTGCTTTTGGCGAGGATCACGGTTTTGCTGGTGCTCGAAGTGGCGCCGCCCATGCCGTCGATTTGCTTGTCGTAGGGATCGGGGCTGCCGATCACCCGCAACAGCAAGGCATCGCGCGCGGCACCCGGCACCTGCGCGACTTCGGGCAGGTCCTTGAGGCTGAAAAACACGCCCTTGCTGGTGCCGCCACGCATGTAGGTGGCGGGAATCTTGATTTGCGCTGCGTGTGCCATGGTTAACCCCTCAGGCGGTCGCCGCCGATTCCAGGAAGTCCTGGGCAAAACGTTGCAACACGCCGCCCGCCTCGTAGATCGACACTTCTTCGGCGGTGTCCAGGCGGCACGTCACCGGCACCTCGACACGTTCGCCATTTTTGCGGTTGATCACCAGGGTCAGTTGCGCACGCGGGGTGCGTTGGCCGACCACGTCATAGGTTTCGCTGCCGTCGATGTTCAGGGTGTGGCGGTCGGTGCCCGGCAGAAACTCCAGCGGCAACACGCCCATGCCCACCAGGTTGGTGCGGTGGATACGCTCAAAGCCTTCGGCGGCAATCGCCTCCACACCGGCCAGGCGCACGCCCTTGGCCGCCCAGTCGCGGGACGAACCCTGGCCGTAGTCGGCGCCGGCAATGATGATCAGCGGCTGTTTGCGCTCCATGTAGGTTTCAATGGCTTCCCACATCCGCGTGACCTGGCCTTCCGGCTCGATACGCGCCAGCGAACCCTGCTTGACCTTGCCGTTTTCCTGGACCATTTCGTTGAACAGTTTCGGGTTGGCAAAGGTCGCGCGTTGCGCGGTCAAGTGGTCGCCGCGGTGAGTTGCGTAAGAGTTGAAGTCGACTTCCGGCAAGCCCATTTTCGCCAGGTACTCGCCCGCGGCGCTGTCGAGCATGATCGCGTTGGACGGCGACAGGTGGTCGGTGGTGATGTTGTCCGGCAGCACCGCCAGCGGCCGCATGCCCTTGAGTGGGCGCGCACCGGCCAGCGCGCCTTCCCAATACGGCGGGCGGCGGATGTAGGTGCTTTGCGGGCGCCAGTCGTACAGCGGCGCCACTTTGGGGCCGGTGTCTTCGTGGATCGCGAACATCGGAATGTAGACCGCGCGGAACTGCTCCGGCTTGACCGAGGCTTTAACCACCGCGTCGATCTCTTCATCGCTGGGCCAAATGTCCTGCAGGCGGATTTCCTTGCCGTTGGTGTCGAGACCCAGCACGTCCTTTTCAATGTCGAAACGGATGGTGCCGGCAATCGCGTAAGCCACTACCAATGGCGGCGAGGCCAGGAACGCTTGCTTGGCGTAGGGGTGAATGCGCCCGTCGAAGTTGCGGTTGCCCGACAATACGGCGGTGGCGTACAGGTCGCGGTCGATGATTTCCTGCTGGATCACCGGGTCGAGTGCGCCGGACATGCCGTTGCAGGTGGTGCAGGCAAATGCCACCACGCCGAAGCCGAGTTTTTCCAGCTCGTGGCCCAAGCCCGCTTCTTCCAGGTACATGGCCACGGTTTTCGAACCCGGCGCCAGCGAGGATTTGACCCACGGCTTGCGCGTCAGCCCAAGCTTGTTGGCATTACGCGCCAGCAGGCCGGCGGCGATCACGTTGCGCGGGTTACTGGTGTTGGTGCAGCTGGTGATAGCGGCGATGATCACCGCACCATCAGGCATTTGCCCCGGCACTTCGTCCCACTGGCCGGAGATGCCTTTGGACGCCAGGTCGCTGGTGGCCACGCGCGCGTGCGGGTTGCTCGGGCCGGCCATGTTACGTACGACGCTGGACAGGTCGAAGGTCAGGCCGCGCTCGTATTGCGCGCCTTTCAAATCATCCGCCCACAGGCCGGTGTGACGCGCGTACTGCTCGACCAGGGTGACTTGTTCGTCTTCACGGCCGGTGAGTTTCAGGTAGGCGATGGTCTGCGGGTCGATGTAGAACATCGCCGCGGTGGCACCGTATTCCGGGGCCATGTTGGAGATGGTCGCGCGGTCGCCCAGGGTCAGCTTGGAGGCGCCTTCGCCGAAGAATTCCAGCCACGCCCCCACCACTTTCTGCTTACGCAGGAATTCGGTCAGCGCCAGCACCATGTCGGTGGCAGTGATACCCGGCAGCAGCTTGCCGGTGAGTTCGACGCCGATGATTTCCGGCAGGCGCATCCACGACGCGCGACCGAGCATCACACTTTCAGCTTCGAGGCCGCCAACGCCGATGGCGATCACGCCCAGGGCGTCCACATGCGGGGTGTGGCTGTCGGTGCCGACGCAGGTATCCGGGAACGCCACGCCGTCACGCACCTGAATCACCGGAGACATTTTCTCCAGGTTGATCTGGTGCATGATGCCGTTGCCCGGCGGGATCACGTCGACGTTCTTGAAGGCCTTTTTGGTCCACTCGATAAAGTGAAAACGGTCTTCGTTGCGACGGTCTTCGATGGCGCGGTTTTTCTCGAACGCGTCCGGGTCAAAACCTCCGGCTTCGACCGCCAGGGAGTGGTCGACGATCAACTGGGTGGGCACCACCGGGTTGACCTGGGCCGGGTCACCGCCTTGCAGGGCGATGGCGTCGCGCAGGCCGGCAAGGTCGACCAGGGCGGTCTGGCCGAGGATGTCGTGGCACACCACACGCGCCGGGAACCAGGGGAAGTCGAGGTCGCGCTTGCGTTCGATCAGTTGGCTCAGGGACGCATTGAGCGTGGCCGGGTCGCAACGGCGCACCAGGTTCTCGGCGAGCACGCGGGAGGTGTACGGCAAAGTGGCGTAGGCGCCGGGGGCGATTGCATCGACTGCCGCACGGGCGTCGTAGAAATCCAGGCGGCTGCCAGGGAGCGGTTTGCGAAATTCAGTGTTCATCGTCAGGACTCGGTCACGGTAGTTGCAAAAGGAAGACCTGCGCAGATCCAGAATTGGAATGTGATCAACATGTGGGAGGGGGCTTGCCCCCGATGGCGGTTGCTCAGTCCCAGCTGTATCAACTGACAGACTGCTATCGGGGGCAAGCCCCCTCCCACATTTGACCTCATACCCATTCCCGGCTCGTCGGTCTCCTCACTCAGCGACGTTCGATTGGCACGAACTTGCGCTGCTCAACGCCGATGTACTCGGCGCTTGGACGGATGATGCGGTTGTTGGCGCGCTGCTCGAACACATGCGCGGCCCAGCCTGTCAGGCGTGAGCACACGAAAATCGGCGTGAACAGCTTGGTCGGGATGCCCATGAAGTGATACGCCGAGGCATGGTAGAAGTCGGCGTTGGGGAACAGTTTCTTCTGCTCCCACATGGTCTTGTCGATGGCTTCGGAGACCGGGAACAGCACCTTGTCGCCCACTTCATCAGCGAGCTTTTTCGACCAGCCCTTGATCACTTCATTACGCGGGTCGCTGTCTTTGTAGATCGCGTGGCCAAAGCCCATGATCTTGTCTTTGCGCGCCAGCATGCCGAGGGTGCCTTCGACGGCTTCTTCGGCCGAGCCGAAACGCTCGATCATTTCCATCGCGGCTTCGTTGGCGCCGCCGTGCAGCGGGCCGCGCAGCGAACCGATGGCGGCGGTGACGCAGGAATACAGATCGGACAGGGTCGAGGCACACACACGGGCGGTGAACGTCGAGGCGTTGAACTCGTGCTCGGCGTAAAGGATCAGCGACACGTTCATGACCTTCTCGTGCAACTCGCTCGGTTTCTTGCCATGCAACAGGTGCAGGAAATGGCCGCCGATGCTCGGCTCGTCGGTCACGCAGTCAATCTTTTTGCCATCGTGGCTGAAGCGATACCAGTAGCACATGATCGCCGGGAAAGCGGCGAGCAGGCGGTCGGTGACATCGCGTTGCACGCTGAAGTCTTTTTCGGGCTCGATATTGCCTAGGAACGAGCAGCCGGTGCGCATCACGTCCATCGGGTGCGCGTCGGCGGGGATGCGTTCCAGCACTTCTTTAAGCGCCTGCGGCAAGTCGCGCAGCTTGCCGAGTTTGGCGGTGTAGGCCGCCAGTTCGGCTTGGGTTGGCAATTCGCCGTACAGCAGCAGGTAGGCGACTTCTTCAAATTGCGCATCGGCGGCCAGTTCACGCACGTCGTAGCCGCGATAGGTCAAGCCGGCGCCGGCCTGGCCCACGGTGGACAGTGCGGTCTGCCCGGCCACCTGGCCACGCAGGCCGGCGCCACTCAATACTTTTGCTTCAGCCATGGTTGTTCTCCAATTTTGTAGTTATTCAGGGAGGCGCGTTCTTTACTTTTTCGCGGCGAACAGCGCGTCGAGCTTCTGCTCGAAGGTGTGGTAGTCGATGCGATCGTAGAGCTCCATGCGGGTTTGCATGGTGTCGATCACGTTCTGTTGAGTGCCATCGCGACGGATCGCGGTGTAGACATTCTCGGCGGCCTTGTTCATGGCGCGGAAGGCCGAGAGCGGGTACAGCACGATGGAAACATCGGCAGATTTCAACTGTTCGGTGGTGTACAGCGGCGTCGCGCCGAATTCGGTGATGTTGGCCAGGATCGGTGCCTTCACGCGGGAGGCGAAGAGCTTGTACATCTCCAGCTCAGTGATGGCTTCGGGGAACACCATGTCAGCGCCGGCTTCGATGCAGGCGGCGGCGCGTTCCAGTGCCGACTCCAAACCTTCGACGGCGAGGGCGTCGGTGCGCGCCATGATCACGAAACTGTCATCGGTGCGCGCATCCACGGCGGCCTTGATGCGGTCGACCATTTCCTGCTGGGACACGATTTCTTTGTTCGGACGATGGCCGCAGCGCTTGGCGCCGACCTGGTCTTCGATATGGATAGCGGCGGCACCGAACTTGATCATCGACTTGACCGTGCGCGCCACGTTGAAGGCCGAGGAGCCAAAACCGGTGTCCGCGTCCACCAGCAGCGGCAGGTCGCACACGTCGGTGATGCGGCGCACGTCGGTCAACACGTCATCCAGGCCCGTGATGCCCAGGTCTGGCACCCCCAGAGAGCCCGCCGCCACGCCGCCGCCCGACAGGTAAATCGCCTTGAAACCGGCGCGCTTGGCCAGCAGCGCGTGGTTGGCATTGATTGCGCCAACGACCTGTAACGGATGTTCGCTGGCGACCGCGTCACGGAAACGCTGGCCGGGTGTACTTTTATTGTTAGAACTCATGACTCACCTCTTCAGGAAGTGCCGTCGGGGAAGTGACGGGCAATGTTGCGTTTGGAGGCGCCGATATGCCGGCGCATCAACAATTCGGCCAGTTCACCGTCGCGATCGGCAATCGCGTCAAGAATGCGGTGGTGCTCGGCAAAAGCCTGGCGTGGACGATTGGGCGTGGCGGAGAACTGGATGCGGTACATGCGCACCAATTGGTACAGCTCGCCGCAGAGCATTTGGGTCAGGGTGCGGTTGCCGGCGCCTTGAATTATCCGGTAATGAAAATCGAAGTCGCCTTCCTGCTGGTAGTAGCCCAGGCCGGCCTGGAACGCTTCGTCGCGTTCATGGGTATGAAGCACTTGGCGCAGCTCTTCGATTTCCGCGTCGGTCATGCGCTCGGCGGCCAGGCGGCAGGCCATGCCCTCCAGGGACTCGCGGATTTCATAGAGTTCGATCAGCTCGGCATGGCTCAAGGACACCACTCGCGCGCCAACGTGAGGCACGCGCACCAGCAGGCGCTGGCCTTCCAGGCGGTGGATGGCTTCGCGCAGCGGGCCACGGCTGATGCCGTAGGTGCGGGCCAGTTCCGGCTCGGAAATCTTGCTGCCGGGGGCGATTTCGCCTTTGACGATGGCGGCCTGGATGCGCCGGAAGACGTTCTCGGACATGGTCTGGGAATCGTCCTGCGCCACCACTGGGGTTTCCAGTTGATCCAGCATATTGTCGACACCTTTAAAAGCAATGCCGCAAAAACTAGCCACTCAAGCCAAAATAGTCAAAGAATAAATCAACATTGTCGACAATCGTCTAATAACCCCTTCTGCGCTGAATAGGGGCATGGCCGCCTGCCAGCGCTGGCGCCAAAAAAGCATCATGTTAGAATGCCCGCCGCTTTTGCCTGACATCACTTGATGAAACGGCGCACCCGAGATTGCGCAGCAATGCCAGTCGCCTTGAATTAAACATCGCACTGCAGCGCCTCAGGATCTATGAGACTCAAGCCCTTCCTTTTAATGTTTTGCCTAGCGTGCATACCCAGCCTTGGCGGCGCCGCCGAGAAGACCGTGTATGGCCTGAATGAATACGCGAAACTGGCGGGCATTGACCTGGAAGTGGCGGCCAAACTCGACACCGGCGCCAAGACCGCCTCGTTGAGCGCCCGCGACATCAAGCGCTTCAAACGCAACGGTGAGTCCTGGGTACGTTTCTACCTGGCCATCGACACCGCCCATTCCCACCCCATCGAACGCCCCCTGGCCCGCGTCAGCAAAATCAAACGCCGCGCCGGTGACTACGACCCCGATGAGGACAAGAACTACACCGCCCGCCCAGTGATCGCCCTGGACATCTGCATGGGCACTGCTTTACGCAGCATCGAAGTGAACTTGACTGACCGCAGCGCATTCCAATACCCGCTGCTGATCGGCTCCGAAGCCTTGAAACGCTTTGATGCGCTGGTCGACCCCAGTCTTAAATACGCAGCGGGCAAACCTGCCTGCGCCGCTGACGCTCCTACCGCCGAGTAAACCGAATGCGCTCTTTGACCCTGCACCTGAAAATCCTCATCACCATTTTGGTGGTGCTGGGTATTTCGGTCACCGCCTACCAGATTTTCGTGCTGGGGATTCCCGTCACCGAGGACGCCACCGACGACCTGTGGAACATCGACGCCAAGGTCGAGTTTGTCGCCAGCCCCAAAGACCCGGTGAAGATCTCGATGTTCGTGCCGCCCCTGAGCCGCGACTTCGTCAGCCTCAACGAGAGTTTCATCTCCAATAACTACGGCGTGAGCGTCAACCGCACCGACGGTAACCGCAAGGTCACCTGGTCGGCGCGCCGCGCCAAGGGCAACCAGACGCTGTATTACCGCCTGGTGCTGACCAAGCGTTACAGCGGCGAGAAGGTCAAGGTCAAAGGTCCGACCTTCCGCGACAGCATTGCCGTGGAAGGCCCGGAAAAAATCGCCGCCGAAGCCTTGCTGGCGCCGATCCGCCAGCATTCGGCCGACGTCGAAACCTTTATTACCGAAGCGATCAAGCGCACCAACAACCTCAACGACGACAATGTGAAGCTGCTGCTGGCGGGCGACCCGTCGACGCCGCACAAGGCCAAGATCGTCGAGTTATTGCTGTCCATAGCCCATGTGCCGGTGGAAAAAGTCCACACCATCCGACTCGTCGCCGACCAGCCGCAAACCCCGGAACTGTGGCTGCGCAGCTTCAATGGCAATGACTGGCTGTATTTCAACCCGGAAACCGGCGAGCAAGGCCTGCCCGCTGACCGCCTGCTGTGGTGGACCGGCGATGAAAACCTGATCACGGTGGATGGCGGCAAGAAAGCCATGGTGACCTTCAGCCTGAACAACAGCGAAATGAACGCGATTCGCCTGGCCAAGCTGACCGACGAGAACACCGACGCCAACTTCCTCGAGTACTCGCTGTACGGCCTGCCGCTGCAAACCCAGCAGACCTTCATGATCATGGTGATGATCCCGATTGGCGTGCTGGTGATTCTGATCCTGCGCAACCTGATCGGCCTGCAGACGCTGGGCACCTTCACCCCGGTGCTGATCGCCCTGGCGTTTCGCGAGACGCAACTGGGCTTTGGCATTGTGCTGTTCACCATTATTACCGCGCTGGGCTTGTCGCTCAGGTCGTACCTGGAACACTTGAAGCTGCAGATGCTGCCGAGGCTGTCGGTGGTGCTGACCTTCGTGGTGGTGCTGATTGCAGCCATCAGTTTGTTCAGCCACAAGCTGGGCCTGGAGCGCGGGCTGTCGGTGGCGCTGTTCCCGATGGTGATTCTGACCATGACCATCGAACGCCTGTCGATCACCTGGGAAGAACGCGGCGCCAACCATGCGCTGAAAGTGGCGATTGGTACGCTGTTCGCCGCCTCGCTGGCGCACATCATCATGAGCGTGCCGGAGCTGATCTACTTTGTGTTCACCTTCCCGGCAGTCCTGTTGATCCTGGTGGGTTTCATGCTGGCCATGGGTCGTTATCGCGGCTACCGCCTGACCGAACTGGTGCGTTTCAAGGCCTTCCTCAAGGCTGATTCGTAATGTTCGGCTTCTGGAAAACCTGGAAGGCCCTGGAAGCGCGGGGGATCATGGGCATCAACCGGCGTAACGCCGACTACGTGCTCAAGTACAACAAGCGCAGCCTGTACCCGATTGTGGATGACAAGATCATCACCAAGGAACGGGCCATGGCGGCCGGCATTCATGTGCCGGAAATGTACGGGATCATTTCCACCGAGAAGGAAATCGACAAGCTCGACGAGATCATCGGTGGGCGCAGCGACTTCGTGATCAAGCCGGCCCAGGGCGCCGGCGGCGATGGCATCCTGGTGGTGGCCGACCGGTTTGAAGGGCGCTATCGCACGGTGTCCGGCAAGATCATCAGCCATGAAGAAATCGAACACCAGATTTCCAGCATCCTCACCGGCCTGTATTCCCTGGGCGGCCACCGTGACCGCGCGCTGATCGAATACCGCGTGGTACCCGACCAGATCTTCAAGAGCATCAGCTACGAAGGCGTGCCGGACATCCGCATTATTGTGCTGATGGGTTACCCGGTCATGGCCATGCTGCGCTTGCCGACGCGCCAATCCGGCGGCAAGGCCAACCTGCACCAGGGCGCGATTGGCGTGGGTGTCGACCTGGCCACGGGCTTGACGCTGCGCGGCACCTGGCTGAACAACATCATCACCAAACACCCCGACACCACCAACGCGGTGGATGGCGTGCAACTGCCCAACTGGGACGGTTTCATGAAGTTGGCGGCCAGCTGTTATGAGCTGTGCGGGCTGGGTTACATCGGCGTGGACATGGTGCTGGACCAGGAAAAAGGCCCGCTGATCCTCGAGCTGAACGCGCGGCCGGGGCTGAATATCCAGATTGCCAACGACTGCGGCCTGACGTTGCGCACCCATGCGGTGGAAGCGCGGCTGGAAGAGTTGAAAGCTGCGGGCGTGACCGAAACGCCGGAAGAGCGGGTTAAGTTCGTGCAGGAGATGTTCGGGCATATTCCCGCCGTTGAAGGCTGACGCCACTCAACTGTGGGAGCGGGCTTGCTCGCGAAAGCGGAGTGCCATTCAACACAACCGGGACTGACACGCCGTCTTCGCGAGTAAGCCCGCTGCCCCCATTTAAACCGCGCTCTAGGACCAAACCCTTCGGAGGACTACAATCGCCTCCCCCAAGCCAACAGCTGATCCACCCCGCATGTCGACCTGCTCTGTACATCCGCTGCCCTACCGGGCCAACCCCGCCGACTACTTCGCGGCGATTCGTCATGCCCCCGGCGCAGTGTTGCTCGACAGCGGCCGCCCGGCTGCCGAACGCGGGCGCTATGACCTGCTCAGCGCCTGGCCAGTGGAAACGCTGACGGTACGGCCTGACGAAAACGGCAGTGATTTCCTGCAACGCTTGCGCGAAAACCTCACGCAGTTGGGTGAGGCGGCATTGCCCGCAGGTTTAGAACTGCCGTTTGCCGGGGGTTTGATCGGCTACCTGAGCTACGACTTCGGCCGCCACCTGGAACACATGCCGCATTTGGCGGTGGACGACCTGCACCTGCCGGACGCGCGCTTTGGGCTGTATGCCTGGGCGCTGATCAGTGACCACCGGGTGCAGAGCAGTCAGCTGGTCTTCCACCCTTCGCTGATCGACAGCGAACGACAACGCCTGATTGCGCTGTTCAACGCTGAAGTTGTCGACACCCAGGCCAGCTTCAAACTGCACGGCCCCATGGTTGCGGACCTGACCGCCGACGCTTACCGGCAGGCCATCGTGCGCATTCAGGAGTACATCCAGGCCGGCGACTGCTACCAGGTCAACTTTGCCCAGCGCTTTCGCGCGCCGTGCGTCGGCGATCCGTGGGCGGCTTACTGCGCCTTGCGTGAGGCGTGCCCTACCCCGTTTTCCGGGTTCCAGAGCCTGCCGGACGACGGCGCAGTGCTGAGCCTGTCGCCGGAGCGCTTCGTGCACATCAGCGAGCGCCGCGTCGAAACCCGCCCGATCAAAGGCACCCGCCCGCGCGGCCTGACGCCCGAAGAAGACGCAGCGCACGCCGCCGAGCTGCTGGCCAGCCCCAAGGATCGCGCCGAAAACCTGATGATCGTTGACCTGCTGCGCAACGACCTTGGCCGCACCTGCCGGACGGGCTCGGTGAAAGTGCCGGAATTGTTCAGCCTGGAAAGCTACCCCAACGTGCATCACTTGGTGAGCAGCGTCACTGGCACCTTGGCCGACGACAAGGACGCCCTCGACCTGATCGCCGGCAGCTTCCCCGGTGGTTCCATCACCGGCGCACCGAAGATTCGCGCCATGCAGATCATCGACGAGCTTGAACCCACGCGGCGCGGGTTGTACTGCGGCTCGTTGGTGTACCTGGATGTGCGCGGCGAGATGGACAGCTCCATCGCGATTCGCAGTTTGCTGGTCAAGGATGGGCAGGTGTGCTGCTGGGGCGGTGGCGGGATCGTGGCGGACTCGCAGTGGGAGGCGGAGTATCAGGAGTCGCTGACGAAAGTGCGGGTGTTGTTACAAACGTTGGAAAGCTTGTAGCAGCCCAGCCCTGCCTGAGGCTCAGACGCAGAGCCAAGCTGCCGAAAAAGCCTGCATCAGAACAGTCGTGGACGACGTGTGGCCTGGAGGATAGCGTCCAGCGTCCACGTCCACCCGCCGTTTGTGAAGGATCACATGAAGCGACTGCCTACTCGTCAGAAATTATTTCCGCGATTGCATATCCACCCCGCCGCGCCTACCATCTCCCAAATTGGGAGGTTGCAGCGATGCGCATAATCGCTCTGTCTGCCTTACGAATATTCTGGGAAAGCCATCCCGCCTATACCGATGCCAAAACACCCCTGGTCGAGTTGTACCGTCATAGGGAGAAGACCACTTGCCAGACGCCACAGGCACTCAAAGCAGAGCTCAGAACAGCCAGCATTCTCAAAGGCGGCAGGGTTGTGTTCAACGTGGGTGGCAACAAGTATCGAGTGATCATGGCAATCGATTATCAGCGCCAGCTGGGGTTCATACGCTTCGTGGGAACCCACGCGCACTACGACCAGATCAACGCGGAGACCGTGTGATGAACATAAAACCCATTCATTCCCAGCAAGACCTGGCGGCGGCGCTCGCACGCGTCGAGCAACTATGGGGGGCCGAGATCGGCTCGCCGGAGGGTGACGAGCTGGAGATCCTCGCCGTCCTTATTGAGAAATGCGAAGCGGAACACTTTCCCATGCCGCCTTCGGACCCGGTGGAAGCGATCAAATTTCGCATGGAGCAGCTAGGCATGACCGCCCGTGACCTTGAGCCTTTCATCGGCACGAGCGGGCGAGTGTCTGAAGTGCTGAACCACAAGCGCAAGCTGAGCCTGGCGATGATCAAGCGCCTGCATGAGGGCTTGAGTATTCCTTATGATCGGTTGCTCGCAGGCAAGCCAGCCACCACAGGTTGAACTGTGTGAACCCGACCAAATGTGGGAGCTGGCTTGCCTGCGAAGCGGCCATCAGCAGCGCTGAAAAACTTATAGGCTCAACGCCCGATTCGACGCCTTGATGAATTCCTTCTTCAAATCCTCAAACGTATGCACCGCGGGAAATTGCGGGAACTCGCGAATCACGTTCTGCGGCGCGTGGAACAGAATCCCACGGTCAGCTTCGCCCAGCATCGTGGTGTCGTTGTAGGAATCGCCGGCGGCGATCACGCGGTAGTAGAGGGTCTTGAATGCCAGCACGGATTGGCGCTTCGGGTCCTTTTGACGCAGTTGGTAACTCACCACCCGGTCGTTTTCATCGGTGATCAAGCGGTGGCACAGCAAGGTAGGGAAACCCAGCTGGCGCATCAGCGGTTGGGAGAATTCGTAAAAGGTGTCGGACAGGATCACCACCTGGAAACGCTCGCGCAGCCAGTTGACGAACTCAATGGCGCCGTCCAGCGGCTCAAGGGTGGCGATTACTTCCTGGATGTCGGCAAGCTTGAGCCCATGCTCGTCGAGGATGCGCAGGCGTTGCTTCATCAGCACGTCATAGTCGGGAATGTCGCGGGTAGTGGCGCGCAGGGATTCAATACCGGTTTTTTCGGCGAAGGCGATCCAGATTTCCGGAACCAGCACCCCTTCCAGGTCGAGACAGGCAATTTCCACAAGACACTCCCATTTAGATGTTGTTAGTTGAGCGAGCAAAAGGACTGCCGAACTCTAGCGACTCAAGCTCTGCGCCGCAACGCAGGGCGGATTTTGGTACCATCGCTTCCCTATAGAGCGCTCAGCGCCACTGACCTGTAGGAACCGTCCTGATGAACCAAGCCTTCGACGTCGTTGAACTCGCCACGACTTATGCCAACAAATCCGCCCAGGACATTCTCAAACTGGCGTTCAGCCAGTTCGGTGATGACCTGTGGATTTCCTTCAGCGGCGCCGAGGATGTGGTGCTGGTAGACATGGCTTGGAAGCTGAACAAGAACGTCAAGGTGTTCAGCCTCGACACCGGGCGCCTGCACCCGGAGACCTACCGGTTCATCGAACAGGTGCGCGAGTTCTACAAGATCGACATCGAGTTGATCTCGCCAGACCAGAGCAAACTGGAACCCTTCGTCAAGGAAAAGGGCCTGTTCAGTTTCTATAAGGATGGCCATGGCGAATGCTGCGGTGTGCGCAAGATCGAACCGCTGCGCCGCAAACTGTCCGGCGTGAGCGCCTGGGCCACCGGCCAACGCCGTGACCAGAGCCCCGGCACCCGCAGCCAGGTGGCGGCGTTGGAAATTGACACGGCGTTCTCAACACCCGAGCGCACCCTGTACAAATTCAACCCGCTGGCGCAAATGACCAGCGAGGAAGTCTGGGGTTACATCCGCATGCTTGAGCTGCCGTACAACAGCCTGCATGAGCGCGGGTTTATCAGCATCGGCTGCGAGCCGTGCACCCGGCCAGTATTGCCGAACCAGCACGAACGCGAAGGCCGCTGGTGGTGGGAAGAAGCCACGCAGAAGGAATGTGGGCTGCACGCTGGGAATATCATCAGCAAGGCCTGAGGTCTGTCGCAGTAAAAAATGTGGGAGCGGGCTTGGTCGCGATGAGGGTGTGTCAGTCAATGAATTGTTGGCTGATAGATCGCTATCGCTGGCAAGCCCGCTCCCACATTTGCTTTGTGGGGGGGGACAAAAATTTTGTACACACCTATGTAACTATCGGTGCCATTTATGTGTGCAATCCATCTTTCCCCGCACCAAAACGTAACACCCATCCCCGCGCGCTGTTTGCCTCTCCAATAGAGCGCCTCCCCACTTAAAAATAAATACCTGTTCAAACGGTCAATTTATATCTCTTTAGATTCAGCTAGTTATTTTAATAATCTGTAAAAACGAAATTAAACACAGTTTTTATAGATCGAAAACTGGCACGCATGTGGCTTAAGGTGAATTACGCTTTGTATACAATAAATACAAAACTTACATACACTTTGCCATCTGCGACGTTGAAGCAGATGCGCCGGAGCCTGCCGGAATGCGTACAAGCCTCTCGAATAACATCGCACTGGATCTGCCCTCCTCCGTCCTGAACCCTGTGGCCGCAAGCCCCGGCCCGCTCGTGCTCAGCCCGCGCTTGCACAACAAAGACCTGGCGCCCACCAAGGTTGAAGGCCGACGTTGGGGCCGCTACAGCATCTTTGCGCTGTGGACCAATGACGTGCACAACATCGCCAACTATTCGTTTGCCATCGGCCTGTATGCCTTGGGCCTTGGCGGCTGGCAGATTCTGATGTCGCTGGGGATCGGCGCAGCGCTGGTGTACTTCTTCATGAACTTGTCGGGGTTTATGGGCCAGAAGACCGGAGTGCCCTTCCCGGTGATCAGCCGCATCAGTTTCGGCATCCACGGTGCACAGATTCCGGCGTTGATTCGCGCGGTCATTGCGATTGCCTGGTTTGGTATCCAGACCTACCTGGCCTCGGTGGTTTTCCGCGTGCTGCTGTCGGCCATTCATCCAGGATTTGCCGACTATGACCACAACTCCATCCTCGGCCTGTCGACCCTCGGTTGGGCGTGTTTCGTGGCGATCTGGTTTGTGCAGCTGGTGATCCTGGCGTACGGCATGGAAATGGTGCGCCGCTACGAGGCGTTCGCCGGGCCGGTGATTCTGGTGACGGTGGCCTCGCTGGCCGGTTGGATGTACTTCCAGGTCGGCGGCAATATTGCCTGGTCGATCCGCGAACCGCTGAGCGGCGGCGAGATGTGGCGCAATATCTTTGCCGGTGGCGCGTTGTGGCTGACGATCTACGGCACGCTGATCCTCAATTTCTGCGACTTCGCCCGTTCCTCGCCCTGCCGCAAGACCATCCTGGTCGGCAACTTCTGGGGCTTGCCGGTGAATATCCTGGTGTTTGCCGCAATCACCGTGCTGCTCTGCGGCGGGCAGTTCCAGCTCAATGGCCGGGTGATCGAAAGCCCGACCGAAATCATCGCGGCCATTCCCAATACCTTCTTCCTGGTGCTCGGCTGCCTCGCCTTCCTGATCGTTACCGTGGCGGTCAACATCATGGCCAACTTCGTCGCCCCCGCGTTTGTGCTCAGCAACCTGGCGCCCAAGTACCTGAACTTTCGGCGCGCCGGGTTGATCAGCGCCACGCTGGCAGTGCTGATCCTGCCGTGGAACCTCTACAACAGCCCGCTGGTGATCGTGTATTTCCTCTCGGGCCTGGGCGCGCTGCTGGGGCCGCTGTACGGGGTGATCATGGTCGATTACTGGCTGATCCGTAAAAGCCAGGTGGACGTATTGCAGCTGTATAGCGAAGACCCCAATGGCGTTTATTACTACAGCCGCGGAGTCAATTTACGTGCGGTCGCGGCGTTTATTCCCGCAGCGGTGATCGCAATTCTGCTGGCGCTGTTGCCCGGCTTTGCCAGCGTCGCCCCGTTTTCCTGGCTGTTTGGCGCCGGTATTGCAGGGCTGTTGTACCTCTTGATCGCCAAGCGTCGGCCGCACTACGCCGATGTCAGTGGCGAAAGCATTGCAGTCGATAACGTCAGTCATTAATCAAGGACATTCCATGCGTATCCTCGTGGTCAACGTCAACACCACCGAATCCATCACTGAAACCATTGCCCAGCAGGCGCGGGCCGTCGCCTCGCCAGGCACTGAGATTGTCGGGCTCACGCCTTACTTCGGCGCCGAATCAGTGGAAGGCAATTTCGAAAGCTACCTGGCCGCCATCGCGGTGATGGACCGCGTGATGGCCTACGACCAGCCGTTTGATGCGGTGATCCAGGCCGGCTATGGCGAACATGGCCGTGAAGGGTTGCAGGAGTTGTTGAACGTGCCAGTGGTGGACATCACTGAAGCAGCCGCCAGCACAGCAATGTTCCTGGGACATGCCTATTCAGTAGTCACCACCCTGGATCGCACTGTCCCGTTGATTGAAGACCGCTTGAAACTCGCCGGCCTGTACCAGCGCTGCGCCTCGGTACGCGCCAGTGGCATGGCCGTGCTGGAACTCGAAGAAGACCCGCTGGCGGCAATGGAAGCCATCGTGCGTCAGGCGGAACGGGCCATTCACGAAGACAAGGCCGAGGTGATCTGCCTGGGCTGCGGCGGCATGGCCGGGCTGGATGAACAGATTCGCCAGCGCACCGGCGTGCCGGTGGTGGATGGGGTGACGGCCGCGGTGACCATTGCCGAATCGCTGGTGCGGTTGGGGTTGTCGACGTCGAAGATCAGGACCTATGCCACGCCGAGGCCGAAGAAAGTCATTGGCTGGCCGGGTCAGTTCGGCCGGTAGACCGCGTTGCCTGCATCGCGGGCAAGCCCGGCTCCCACAGGGGAATGCGATTAAAAGTGGGAGCCGGGCTTGCCCGCGATGGCCGCGCCTCGGTAGGCCGCCGGGATCAAATGGCGCTGAACCGTCGCCCCAGTTGCTGCTCGGCAAACTGCTCAATGATGAAATCCACAAACACCCGGGTCTTGCCGGGCAGCAGTTTGTGCTCGGCGTAGTACAGGGAGATGTTGCCGTCGTCGACGTACCAGTCGGGCAACACCCGCACCACCGCGCCGCTGTCCAGAAACGGCACGGCCATCGGCATGCTCACCAGCGCAATGCCCAGGCCTTGAGCGCTGGCGCAGCAGGCGGCTTCGGAGTCGCTCATGGTCATGCGCGGTTTGAGTACCAGCGGGCGTTGTTCACGGTCCGGGCCGGTGAGTTGCCAGGTACGCACGCGGCCGGTTTGCGCCGAGCGGATCAGGATGCCCAGGCACCGCGATAAATCTTCGGGCGCGTGCACCGGCAGGCGTTGCGCCAGGTAATCCGGGGAGGCCACCAGCACTCGATGCGCGGGGCTCAGCTTGCGCGCCACCACGCCCTGGGGCAGTTCAAAACCACCGCCGATGGCAGCGTCGAAGCCTTGACCGATCAGGTCGACCTGACGGTTATCGAAATGCCAATCCGGGCTGATATCCGGAAAGCGCCGCATAAACTCCGCCAGCAGCGGCACCACATAACGATTGCCGAACACGGTGCCCATGCTGACTTTAAGCGTGCCCACCGGCCGCCCTTCGGCGCTGGCCAGGTTGGCCACGGCGTTCTGGATGGTGGTGAGGCTGCCACTGACCTCCTCGAGGAACAACTTGCCGGCCTCGGTCAGGGTCAGGCGTCGGGTGCTGCGCTGGAACAGCCGCACACCTAGGCGTGCCTCCAGCTTGGCGACGCTTTTACCCACCGCCGCCGGTGTCAGGCTCAAGTGCCTGGCGGCCTCGGCAAAGCTGCCGCCTTCGGCGCTGCGTACAAAACATTCGATACTGCCAAAGCTTTCCATATCGCCTCATTGCAAACTTTTGGTTTACACAGACTATAGCAATCACGGTCTACCGGGTCGGCGGGACGAGGTCGATACTCACCCCATCAACTACTTGGAGATCGACATGACTGCACACAACCTCACTGGCAAAGTCGCCTTGATTCAAGGCGGTTCCCGCGGCATCGGTGCCGCCATCGTCAAACGCCTGGCCGCGCAGGGCGCAGCCGTCGCCTTTACCTACGTCAGCTCGGCCGCAAAAGCCGAAGCCTTGCAGAACAGCGTGATCAGCGCAGGCGGCCAAGCCCTGGCGATACAGGCCGACAGCGCCGATGCCACAGCGATTCGCGCTGCCGTCAACGCCACCGTCGACGCCTTCGGGCGCCTGGATATCCTGGTCAACAACGCCGGGGTGCTGGCCATCGCGCCACTGGAAGACTTCAAGCTGGAAGACTTCGACCAGACCCTGGCGATCAATGTGCGCAGCGTGTTCATTGCCACACAGGAAGCGGCCAAACATATGAGCGAAGGCGGCCGCGTGATCAATATCGGCAGCACCAATGCCGAGCGCATGCCGTTCGGCGGCGGCGGGCCGTACGCGATGAGCAAGGCGGCGCTGGTGGGGCTGACCAAGGGCTTGGCACGGGACCTGGGGCCGCGTGGCATCACGATTAACAACGTGCAGCCTGGGCCGGTGGACACCGATATGAACCCGGCGAGCGGCGAGTTTGCCGAAACATTGATCGGGTTGATGGCAGTGGGACGTTATGGCCACGTGGAGGAGATTGCCAGTTTCGTGGCGTATCTGGCGGGGCCGGAAGCCGGGTATATCACGGGTGCCAGCTTGACCATCGATGGTGGCTTCAGCGCCTGAGGGTTCTGGAGAACAGCAAAACCCAATGTGGGAGCTGGCTTGTCTGCGATGGCGTCCTCAAGGTCGCTATCGCAGGCAAGTCAGCGCCCACATTTTTTGGCCTGTGTTGAGTCAGCGCATGGGAGGGAGGCCGTAGGCGGCCAGGTCAAAGTCTGCGAGTTTGCGGATGATCTGGTCGGCATGCGCGTACTTGCTGTCGGCCATGGCTTCATCCGGCACGGCGATGGCGGTCATGTTGGCAGCTTTTGCGGCCGTTACGCCGAACGGTGAATCTTCGAACACCAGGCAATCTTCTGGCGCTACGCCCAAGCGGCGCGCGGCGGTGAGGAAGATATCCGGTGACGGTTTGGCGGCGCCGACTTCCGGGTCGTCAGCGGTGACGATGGTGCCGAACAGGCCAAACCATTCGCGGTGCAGCGTGGTTTTGTGGCCAAACGAATGACGCGACGAGCTGGTGCCCACCGCAATCGGGATGTTATGCGCGTTCAAGTGCCGCACCAGCGCTTCGGCGCCGGGCATGCCCAAGGCCTTGGGGAAACGCTCGCTCATCAGCGGTTCGCGTATTTCCAGAAACTCAGCCGGCGTGATCGGCAAGTCCAACGCTTTCACCACATAGTCGGCCAGGTCCTGAGCACCTCGGCCGATGATGTGCTGCTTGATCCCCCAGTCGTAGGTGCGACCGTAACGTTCGGCGATGATCTGCGTGACTTCGGTGTAGATGCCTTCAGTGTCCAGCAACAACCCGTCCATATCGAAAATCACGGCCTTGATTGGACCGACTGCAATACGCGGTGCATTCATCACAACAGAACCTTGGGGAAGGACTAAAAGGATTCAGCACAATAGCGGTCATGGTTGCCTGCAAGCAACCGTTGCGATGAGCAATCCGCCCTTCCTCTCCTGCCTTACTGAACACAGCGGAAAACTGCGCGAGCTCATCGACTACCCGCAAGAACAACTCCGTTAAGGACCAACACTGTCATTATGCTGAGGTGTTGCCTGTTCTGTCTGTGACTCACTTTTAAAAGCGAACCCGACATGCTCTATCGCGTAGCCGCCGACAGCCTGGTGCTGTTTCACCTGTGTTTCATCCTGTTCGTATTGTTCGGCGGGCTGCTGGCGCTCAAGTGGCGGCCGGTCATGTGGCTGCACTTGCCCGCTGCCGCCTGGGGCGTGGCCGTGGAAGTGTTCCACCTGCCCTGCCCGCTCACCCGCTGGGAAAACCTGTTTCGCCACCTCGCCGGGCAGGACGGTTATGGCGGCGGGTTTATCGAGCATTACCTCCTCACACTGATCTACCCGGCCGGGCTGACTCCAAACATTCAACTGGTGCTTGGCGCGCTGGTGTTGCTGATCAATATCGCGGTGTATGTGCGCCTGATCAGGCAGGCGTAGGCAGGCAGCCCAGGTCAGCCAGGGTGGCTTCGACCGCTTGATCCAGCGGCGTGTGTGGTTCGCGGCCCAAGGTATCGACCAAACGCTGGTTATCCATCCGCAGCGGGGTTTGCCACAGGTAGCGCATCTCCAGCATCTCGCGGACCGTGACCACAAAGGGCGCAGTCACTTGCATCAACCACCAGGGGAAGCGGCCTGCGCGGGGTTGATGACCGGTCCTGCGCAAGACTGCCCGCTGGATCGCCTGAGTCATCTGCGTGCCATCCATATCCTCATGCCCCGCCATATGAAAGCGCGCGAACGCCTCGAGCGTTTCGCGGCGCTCAATCAGCGCGAGCATGGTGCGCGCCACATCCGGCAAGTACGCCCATTGGTGCGCCACACCCGGCGCGCCCGGGTAGCTGACGACATGCACCGGTTTGCCGGGCTTGACCAGGCCTTGGGCAAACCAGTTGTTGGCGACACGGGCGCCAAAGAAATCCCCAGCCCGTACGATCAACACGCGAGCGCCCTGGCGGGACGCCTGTTCCAAACGCTGCTCCAATTGCACCCGGATCGCGCCCTTGCGGGTTTGCGGGTGTTGAGGCGAGTCTTCGTGCAACACGGGAAACGCATCCGGCCCGAAGTTATAGACCGTGCCGGGCAGCACAATCGTCGCGCCTTCGGCGATGGCCGCCGCAACGGTGTTGTCGATCATCGGCATCACTAATTCAGCCCAGCTGCGATAGCCCGGCGGGTTGACCGCATGCACGATCACCGCACAGCCACGCGCGGCGGCAAGCACGTCTTGACGATTGAGCGCATCGCCCTTGATCCAGGAAAAGGTCGAGTTCTCACGCCGGGCCTTGTCCACATCCCGGGTCAACGCACACACCTCCCAGCCCGCCGTGCGCATCTGCCGCGCCACTTCACCGCCAATCCCGCCCGTTGCACCCAGTACCAGAACTTTGCTCATGACCTGCTCCCATGTTGTCGGTGAGGTCATTTTGTGTGCAGCGTCGCTATAGATAAATTGCCGAAGAGCATCCAGCCGCTATACATTTATGCATGGCTACACATATTGGTTGGGAGCTTTACCGATCGTTCCTTGGTGTACTCAAGGAAGGCTCGTTGTCGGGGGCCGCACGGCAGCTTGGCATCACACAGCCCACAGTCGGCCGGCACATTGCCGCGCTTGAAGCGGCGCTGGGCGTGGTGCTCTTTACCCGTTCACCCACGGGGCTGTTGCCAACTGCGGTGGCGCACACCTTGCGCGCCCATGCTGAAACCATGGAGCGCACCGCCGCCGCCCTGGAGCGCGCGGCGTCTTCTCAAGGCGATGAAGTGCGCGGGGTGGTGCGGGTCTCGGCCAGTGAAGTGGTCGGCGTGGAAGTGCTGCCGCCGATCATCACCGCGCTGCGCCGCCAGCACCCGCACCTGCGGGTTGAACTGATCCTGACCAACCGCCTGATCGACCTGCTGCAACTGGAGGCCGACATCGCCGTGCGCATGGTCCGCCCCAGCCAGGAGCAACTGCTGGCGCGGCGTGTCGGCTTGATTGAAGTCGGCCTGCACGCCCGCGACGATTACCTGCACGAACGCGGCATGCCTGTGCAAATGCAGGATCTGGTCGGTCATTCATTGATTGGCTTCGATCAGGAGAACGCGTTTATCCGCAGCCTGGCCATCAAGGGCTTTGAACGCAGCGCCTTCGCCATCAGCAGCGACAGTGACCTGGCGCAATTGGCGCTGATCCGCGCCGGCGCCGGCATCGGCGGGTGCCAGGTGCAATTGGCCAAACAGAACCCGCGCCTGCAGCGGGTATTGCCGCAGGCGTTCGCGTTCAAGATGGACACCTGGGTGACCATGCACGAAGACCTGCGCAACAGCCCGCGCTGCCGCGTGACCTTTGATGCGTTAGTGGCGGGTTTGCAGCGTTACGTACAGGCTTGAGACAGCTTGGTTGGTAAAGAATCAGTCTCCCTCATTCCGTTCGTAGACGCCCCCATGTCCGAAGCCTTCGAAGTCCCCAGCCCCCACGAAAAACACATCGAACACACCACCGAACATGCGCACGGGCGCGGTGACAATTTTGCCAGCCGCATCGCCGTGATGACCGCGCTGATGGCCACCCTCGGCGCCATGCTCAGCTACCAGGCCGGCTCCACCGAAAGCGAAGCGGCGATGGACAAGAACAACGCCGCCATCATCAAGACCGAAGCCGCCAACCAGTGGAACTACTACCAGGCCAAATCCAGCCGGCAGAACCTGGCCGAACTGGCCACGCATATTCCCGGCGTGGACGCTGCGCATTACAAGGATGAGATCGAGCGTTACAAGAGCCAGAAGGAAGACGTGCGCAAACAGGCCGAGAAGCTTGAGGCGACCTCCAAGAAATGGGATCAGAAATCCGAAGAGGCGCTGCACCAGCATCACCGTTGGGCGCAGGCGATGACGGCGATTCAGATCGCGATTTCGTTGGCGGCGATTACGTTGCTGACGCGCAAGGAATGGCTCAAACGCATGTCCTACACCGCTGGCGGTGTGGCCGTAGTACTGGGCGCCTTGGCGTGGCTACACCTCTGACAGACTGAACACAGTCAAAAATGTGGGAGCGGGCTTGCCCGCGATGTCGGTGGGTCAAGCAGCATTAATGTTTGCTGTGCCACCGTTATCGCAGGCAAGCCAGCTCCCACCTTTAATCTCCAGTGTTTTCGGAGTTGGGTTCGGCCATCACATCGCTATATAGTAAAACGCATAACGCCTGATGCTGTTCAACGCGAGGGGAAACCGGTGACCGCACAACCCAAAGAAGCCGTGGGCGCCGCCTACAGTATCGACGCCATGCGCTACGCCCAGGCCATGACCTGGCAAGCCATCGACCACCTCGCCCAACGCATTCGCCCTGGCATGCTCGAATCCCAAGCGCGTGAGCTGGGCAAACAGGTACTCGCCGAGCTCGACATGCAACGCATCTGGCATCCGCTGCTGGTGCGCTTTGGCGCCAATACCCTCAAGGCTTTCAACCAACGCTCGGACGGCGACCCGGTGCTGGGTGAAAACGATATCTTCTTCATCGACATGGGCGCCGTGTGGCAAGGCCACGAAGGTGACGCCGGCGCTACCTTCGCCACCGGCAACGACCCTGAAATGATCGCCTGCGCCAGCGCCGCCAAAGTACTGTTCGAGCGCGTACAATCGCGCTGGAAAAATGACCAGGTCGTAGGCCTTGAGCTGTACCGCTACGCCGAGGAACACGCCAAGGCCATGGGCTGGCAACTGAACCTGGACATCAAGGGCCACCGTGTCAGCGACTTCCCCCACGCGATCCACCGTGGCGGCGACCTGGGGGATTTCGAGCACTGCCCGAACGCCGGGCTGTGGATCCTGGAAATTCAGATTGCCCACCCGAGCAAGCCCTACGGCGCTTTTTACGAAGACCTACTCGCTTAAGGAATACCCATGGAACACTCCACCCAATTCCCCGTGCTGTTGTTTTCCTACGGCACCTTGCAAGACAAGGCCGTGCAACTCGCCAACTTTGGCCGGGAACTGGTCGGCCAGCACGACGCGATGCTCGGCTATTCGCAAAGCTGGGTCGAAATCACCGACCCCGAAGTGCTGGCCACCAGCGGCAAGACCCACCACCCGATTGTCGCGCCGACCGAAGAAAAGGCTGCCAGCGTTGAAGGCATGGTCTTTCAGATCAACGAGCAGGAACTGGCAGCGGCGGATGCCTACGAGGTGTCGGACTACAAGCGTGTGTCAGTGGCATTGGCTTCGGGGCTGACAGCGTGGGTTTACGTGCAAGCCTGAAGATGAAATTGCGGGCAATTGATTTCAATCTGCCAGTGCGCAGATTAAAGTGGCGCCCCCTCGAGAATTGAATCTCGAGGGTCAGTCCATGGAGTTACACAGTGAAGTACGTCAGTAAAGTGGTTGCAGCAGCTGTTCTCGGTTTTACCCTCGCAGGCTGCACCGGCACCGCCATCAAATCCCCGCAGTACGACAGCAGCCAATACACCGTTTTGGGCCACAGTGAAGCCAGCGCTACCGGCATCATGTTGTTCGGCGTCATCCCGATCGGTCAGAACAGCCGCTTTGTGCGCGCCCAGACTGCGGCCATCAAGGCCAAAGGCGGCGACGCGCTGATCAACACCCAAGTGCAGGAAAACTGGTTCTGGGCCTGGGTGCTGAGCGGTTACACCACCAAAATCTCCGGTGATGTGATCAAGCTGAAAACCGCGCAATAAGCCGGAAGTTGCCAGGGCATTGAGCCCGACAAGCGACGTATCATGGGCCAGACCTTCGAGGACGGCCCATGAACCTCAGTATCCTTTACGCACTCGCCGCTGCTGCGCTGTTCGGCGCCAGCACCCCACTCGCCAAAAGCCTCGGCCTGGGCCTCTCGCCCATACTGCTCGCCGGCCTGCTCTACCTCGGCAGCGGCATCGGCCTCGCAGGCGTGCGCCTCATCCGTGATCGTGGCTGGAAACCCACCGGGCTCACCCCGGCTGAATGGCCGTGGCTGATCGGCGCCATCGCGTTCGGCGGCATCCTCGGGCCGGTCGCACTGATGTTCGGCCTGACCCGCACCGCCGGCACGACCGCCTCACTGATGCTCAACCTTGAATCGGTGTTGACCGCCGTCATCGCCTGGCGGGTGTTCAGAGAAAATGCCGACCGGCGCATTGTGTTCGGGATGATCGCCATTGTGCTGGGCGGCGTGGTGCTGTCCTGGTCCGACGCCGGCGGCGCCAGCCACGATTGGCTCGGGCCGGTGGCCGTGGCAGTGGCCTGTCTGTGCTGGGGCATCGATAACAACCTGACGCGCAAGGTATCTGCGTCGGACGCATTGTTCATCGCCGGCGCCAAAGGGTTGATTGCCGGGGCGGTGAACTGCAGCCTCGCGCTGTACCTCGGAGCGCAGATGCCGGGTGTGGCGCAGCTGGCGCCGATCTTGCTGGTGGGGTTTCTGGGGTACGGCATCAGCCTGGTCATGTTTGTCCTGGCCTTGCGCGGGTTGGGCAGTGCGCGCACCGGGGCGTACTTCTCGACGGCGCCATTCCTTGGGGCGGCGGTGGCCCTGCTGGCATTCGGGGAGGCGGTGACGGTCGCGTTCTGGATTGCGTCGGCGCTGATGGCCGTGGGCGTGTGGTTGCACCTGACAGAGCGGCATGCGCATGAACATCTGCATGACGCGACGGAACACGGGCATCGGCACGTACATGATGAACATCATCAGCATGAGCATGGGTTCGAGTGTGACCCGACGCAGCCGCACAGTCATGCGCATTTTCCGGATGTGCATCATCGGCATCGGCATTGAGGCACTGACGGCAAAGCGACCGGGCATTGTGGGAAAGGGCGAGGTAGAGTCGCCCTTCTTTTCAAGGCCAATCGTCAATAAAAAACCAGCTGATGATGAGACCGAAGAGGGAGAGACAGGTCACGAAAGTTGGTATGACCATCCAGTACTTTAGATGCCGAGGTATTTTTTCAACATCCTCAACAAGTACCATGCCTCTCCACTGAATGACTTTTGGGATAAGAATGACGGTAGCCATGGCGTATACGCGTTGAGGCCTTCCCTGAAAGGGCGCATTACGAAAAGTGTGCCTGCATCCGACTATGTAGCTGCTGTATTGCAGATAGCGCTCCGCGGCATCGAGTTTTTTGAACATGGCAGAAAACATGATTGGGAAGCTTATTAGCAAGAGGGCGCATGAGCCCAATACAAAATATTCCAGATACATTCAATTCTCCACGGACTTATAGAGAAATTTACCTAAGAACTCTCCAGCGCTGCTTCCGAGCTTACCTGAGGCGAGGCCGCCCGCAGCACCGCCGACGATGGCGCATGCCAAAGCTCCGGCGCCCGCTGTAGGTATGCCAAAAACGATGGCGCAAGCACTGGTACCGACAAGAGTACCAAGTGTCCCGCCTATGGATGCGCCGCCCACTCCCATCACCAACTTGCCTGCTTCAACATATTTCGCCTGCGTACACTCTTGCTCACGGCCCGTGGAACACGCCTCCGATATCTCCAGCGCCGTGGCCCCAACATCCAGTGCTATACCAATATAAGTCCCCGCCTTTAACATCTGCGAAGCCTTGGCTAGACGCTTGACCCTCTCCTCATACCCACTGATTTCTCCATGGTGCCAGTAGCTTTTACTGGAAATCCCGAGCATTTTTTTAATCGAACCTTCGTTTCTCAGGCCCGTACCCAAACGCGCCATCCCCGAAATTTGAGTATCCAACCTTGCAAACAGCGCCCTACGCTTAACCAGAAACTCTTCCCTTGCCCCCGTGGTGCCCTTTCTCAAGTACTGCTTATGCAAATCCTCGATTTCCATAAGGGTCTTCTCGACCTGCGCTAGATGCTTACTCCAGGCACTGCTGGCACTGCCGATGCCAACAGACGAATAGGACAATATGGACTGCAATTGATCATGGTTTTTGATCAGAAATTGGTCAGTTGCGGAGTATGCCAACAGGGCGAGCTTTATATTCTGCGCCGAGCGCATCAGCTGTGCCTCTGCAGCGGTGCAATCGGCAGTTCGGCTATCGCCAATGATCACCAACTGCCCAGGCAACACCAGCGTGTTGCGGATGTGCTGGTTCAGGGCGTCGAATTTGGTGTGAGTATGCGGATCAAGCGCCAAGCTCATTTTCAGCAAGGGATAAGGCTGCGGTCGTTCGTTGATAAATGCGTACGGTCCCTGCATGCGTGCACTTCCAAGTGACTGAGGCGCACGACTATAAGAAGGCGCTACTGCCGAGGTAAGACGCGTATAGGGGTGGTTTTGATGTTTCAGAAACAGGCCACTTCAATCGAGGCCAATTCCTACGATTGCAGGTTCTGGCTGATCACCTGCCCCAATCATTCAAAGGAGTTGCGTGGATCTGATCGAGATAGATTGCTTAGGCAACGTCCTACAGCCCATTGGGAAGCGTCGACCTACCGCTTCAAAATCGCCAAGCCTATAGTCGCTCGGTCGCCCACATGGCGATCGGGTTTGGCGACTCGACGATAAATCGAAAGAAACGTCCACGCGTATTTGCGGGATGCTTCTGCGCGCAATAAGCTGCTCAACGGTAGCTGTGCGCGGGAGACCTTCGGGTCTGCCGGTTTTTCCGATTGTCCCGGTTCGCCAACCTGCGTACAGCTGCCACCCTTTTGTTTGGCGACAAATGTGTGGTTGCTATTCTCTGACAACCGGAGTTTCACACATGAACCAATACACTGCCCTCACCAGCAACGACAGCGCCACCCCTGCCCTTTTTATCGATACCACCGTGCCGTTGGAAATCCTCCTCGACGCCGCAAGTTGTCGGCTTCGGGCTGTCGCCCAAGTTCTTGAGAACCTTGCCCTACGTAGTGAAATAAGTAGTGATGCAGTTGTGCTCAGCGATTTTGCGTTGCTTTGCTCAATTCCGCTGCGCGATGGGTGCGATTTGCTGGATGTCATCGCGCGGCGGATGGATATGCCACGCGCATGATCTAAGAACGGTACTCTTTCAAACTCCAAAATCACAAACCCCTTGGTCTCTGCCGAAACATGGGGGTTTGTTTCGTATTTGACGCCACATCACTCGCTTTGGAATTCAACAGCTCGTCTGTACACTGAGTTGCCATGACACCTGCGGGATATGCCTTCGATTCAGACCTGCCCCAAACAACAAGACCCTATAAAAAATGAAAATAGTGCACGTCGCTACGCTGGGAATGTTATCGCTCATTCAAATATCACCGTCCTGCGCGGATAACGCCAATGGGAAAAACCTCTTCTCACAGCGATGCGCCATGTGCCACGGAGCGGATCTAAAGGGAACAGGACCATTAGCGAATAAGAGCAACCCTCCTACACCTGACCTGACAACACCTGCATTCAAGAAACGCCTCAATGATTATCCGGGCGTTATTGTATCGTCGGTAATACTTCGGCCGAATGGAGACTTGATTCCGAGAACGTTGCGAGAGAATGGTGTGAAGGTGCCGCCACATGCCTGGACGGTTAATGATTTTCGCGATTTGAATCAATATATGAGTGGTGCTATTTTAAAAAAATGATGCTTTTTAAACAGTAATCCAAGTATCAATTACTTTGTCATTTACCAAGTAAATGTGGATAACCCTCGCAAACCAAGCTCTCTCACCGAGCGAGCGTGTGAGGGCCTGTATTAAATAAGTGGCGTTATTCGAATTCAGCGTTCAGCCACTATAAAGTTCTTTTATAGCCTTGCTGATAACGGCCTGCCGTTTACAAATCGAAGTGCGGCGCCTGGCCAAGGTCTAATGCCGTCAATTGCGGCTTGTCAGAAGCTTCCTAACTTCGATCTATCTCAAGCCCCAGCGCCCAGCGTTTAAAGGGTGCTATGCCCGCCAAACCCAGCAAATCAAAAAACACCCATTTGCGAGTCCGTACCGAAAAAGCCTGAACGGCTTGCCCCGGGGTAAGGCTCTGAGCATTGCTGATCGATATGAGCGCACCAGACATACTTCCCATATATTGACCCAGCCAAACCCGGACGGCAGCAAATTCGCACCCCGGAAAAAACGGGACTTGCGCGGCAGGCAAGGCCGTTGAGATGCTCAAAAAACTACGCACCGCGACCTACATGAAAGCCCGAGGCGACAGCAACGCCTTGACCGTGAGTTTCAGCGGGCGCATTGCCCGAATCGCCAGCGCTCACCAATTCGGTCTTAAAGACCGTACTGAGCGCAGTGCACCAGAGATCCGTTACGAGCAACGTGAATTATTAGGCTTCACAGACATGGACTTTGATATAATTCCCGGCGCTGTACTGACAAAGCCAACTCAATAAACTCTTTTTGATCGAGAACTAAAATGCAAGGAAAGCAAAACATGGCAAAGCCAAACTACAAAATGATCGTAGCCTTGTGGGTGGCCGCTTTCATACTAGCGTTTGTATCACCTATCACAGCTGGTATATTCGGCAAACCAGAAATAGCTATATCGACGTTGATTCTCGGAGTCTTTTTGGCTCTCATTATGATACTTGACCTCAAGCAAGATAGAGTGATCAAGGGCTTATTCATCATAATGTTTGGCGTATTATTTCAAACTCTATACTTAAAAATAATTTACATATTTGTTCCTTTTAACACTATTCCGGAGCATTACAAAGATTACCTAGACATCTACTCGCAAGTATTATTATTTGCTTGCTCAGGAGCAGGCGGAAGTATCATTGCGGCTCACGCGGACAAAAGCTCTCTAGATAATGACTCGGCCGCCTCCAGCGAAAAACATACCTGCCATGACGTAGAAATCAAAAAGCTAACCACTACAATTGAAAAACTTCATAAAAAACTAAACTCCATTATCATGGCGATCGCTTCATTAGGCATGATTGTCATAATTCTGGCAGTAGCTATTTTTATTCGATAGTTCGCTATACTTCCCCGCATTAATTCTTTGATAATTTAGCGACTTGTAAAAACTCCGCTTACGACTCCCGCAAGCTGCACCTCCTCACACATGGCGCCAACATCGGCGCCATGAACGACTTAGCTGCCCTCGCCCGCATGCTCGAAAACCTCATCCACTTCGGCGTCATCGCCGCCGTGCAGATGGAGCCCCGCGCGTGGAGGTAAAAATCGGAACGCTGACAACCGTTTAACTTCCATGGCTCGCGTGGCGCGCCGAGGACGACCGCGAATGGTACCCGCCCACCCTAGCAGAGCAGGTGATTCTGCTCAGCCCATCCGGCCAGCTTGCCAACGGTATCGTCGTACAGGCGCATTCAGGCCCGAGATTGTCAGAGACCATCGCACTGGCCTGGGAGGACGTCGATCTGCAGCTAGGAACAGTGACTTTCGGGCGCTCCAAGGTGCGCGGTGCCTACCGAGTGACCAAAACCCGGCGCTCGACGCGCAAGGTGCGCCTGTTGAAACCGGAGCGGGATGCCTTGCGGAAACTGGACACCATCAACCAGCTGAAAACAGTGGACACGGTCGATGTGGTCTAGCGGGACAACAAAACTGTCCGTAAGCACAAGCTGCACTTTGTTTTCCTGAACACTAAGAGCGGCCTGCCGCACGTCAGCGACTTTGTCGTGAGGGACAGGTTTTTCAAAGCGCACTTGAAAGCGGCCGGCGTTCGCTATCGCGGACCTGGCCAGTGTCGGCACACCTATGCCAGCGAGTTGCTCACCACCGGCGTGGCTTCGGTTGATTGGATTGTGGAGCAGATGGGCCACACCAGTGCCAACATGATCCGGCAGCACTACGAAACGTGGATTAATTAGGATGGGCCAGACGTCATCAGCATGCTTTAACTTGCGCTGAATCTCTAGGCATCGTCTCAAAGGCGCCAAACTGGCCCCAATTAGTGGCTCAGAATACAGTTTTTATAACCTTATCGGTCCCAGAAATCAGTTCGCCTACCTCCTCTACGGTTGGATCAGCGGCATTTTTATGCCCACATTTATTACGAATGTCGCCCAGATATTGGATATGTCTAGACTGCGAAAGCTCTATAACGCCCGCAGCTTTAAGCGCGTCGTTGAGGACTGAGATAGTTCCAGACTTTTTAGGAACGGTATGGTTATCACACACCTGTTTCAAATGGCCTTCCAGCACAACTCCGGCTACGGCCCCCGCAGCACGAGCAAATTTGTTTTTCAGCAGCTCTCTGGCAACATCAAGCTCGGAGTCGAAGAGATCCGCCTGTACCAATTGCTTGATGTCAAAGAGTGAACTCTCAAAACGTTTCTCTATGGACTCAAGAATGGCTATCTGCTGCTGCAGCAATCGAACAGCTGCAGATGTATCAACGATAACGTCCCCGTTATACGCTTTTGACAAAAGCGATTGGCACGCGTCCTCAATTCGATAAGTTTCCATATCAAATGACTTTCGAGTTTTTGGTCGCTCGTAAAATTTTACGAAATCCGCATACCGGTCGGGAAGTAGCTGTTTTACAACGACCAGAGCTTCCGAATACCAGTGGTGATAGCAAATATGAAAAGGTTTGAGTTTTTGGTCGTAGTTTTCAATTTCTTCTTTGGTCCACCCTCCCTTAGCCAAACGGGCTCGCCATACACTCTTACCATCTGCACTTCGGCGAAGCGCTTGAAGAACTGCGCCCCCCTCGTGAAGTAATGCCGTCAGGTCTTTCCGGTACTTTTCTAAATTGGACACTGTCATTGCTACCTCGTGCGTAGATGACCAGTTTGTCGGTCAAACGAGGAAGAGTAATAGCATTTCAATGCTACGAATAGTTGCGCCAGTTTTTCCGCACCCATCATTCCCTCTGTAGAAGTTCTAGGCCTGGCTCCCCGGGAGCCGACAGTGCTTAAACACAGAGATTCGGTGTTAGGTCGGACTTGGCAAAAAGCTCAGGTGTTCCCATGGATGTTCCCATACGGGCCTTTTTAATCCTCTGAAGACGCAAAACCCCTGAAAACCTTAACGTTTTCAGGGGTTTTGTCGTTTCAAATTTGGCGGTGAAGGAGAGATTCGAAACTACCCGCAAAGTCACTTTCATTATGCAAGTTCCCGGTTTACGCGGGCTGCAGCGGTGCTCTCGCTCTAAAAAATCGGCTTTCTCAGTCCCATGGTAGTCCCATGGGTTTTGCACCAATTTAGTGCGCGAGGGTTAAAAGGAGGTAAAAAACGGGGTGCCGTCCGATTTATGTTGAGGCATGGGAAAAAGGTAATATTGGTAATATGCTTGATAAAACAGAATAAAACCCATTAATTTCAATGACTTGATGGACATTTAAAAAGGTAATAATTTGGTAATTTATAGGTTAGGTCATTACCTTTTCATCGAGTAATTACTGACAGGCTCAATCCCCAACAAAACCGGGGACTTGGGCGAATATTACCTTCGCCATTACCAAATATTACCCCTCAAGGTAATGCGTCAAACCCACGAACCACGCGGGCTGCGGCAGATCTAAGCCCTATCCTTACCAAAATTACCTTTTTCCCAGCCCTGGTTCCAAAATAGCCATCTGTTTGGCGAGTCCTTCAGCTTGCGGCTAGTCCGAGAACTCACAATAGGAATTCCTCATATGGCGCATGAATACTCGCTCTCAGATGTGCTTGAAAGGATGTATGAAACTCAGTTGGCAGTTGAAGCCGCTGTGATGGAACTCACGCTATGCCTGGAACAACAAAACTCGGTAGAAGTGGGTGAAAACGTGCGGGGTACCTTAGAGGCAATCGGTGAGAACGCGGGGCATATCAAGCAAGGCTTGGCGCGCCTGAAAAGGTCAGGAGCCACTTAATGCGGCGAGACAAATTGTGAAATGCTTAAATGTTGCCGAGGCCCCCACGTTTCGGGGCTTATGGAAGATTTCAGCCTCTTCGAGGACCGCTACATACGGTGAGAAAAAGATCTATCCCATTTCGGAAAATGCCCATAATCCTACGCTTTCTTCCCTTTCAATCAATGAACCCGGGGGTCTCCACCCCTGCACCGTTCATGATCGCTTACTACGTTGCTGTGCGACCGCCCTGCACTTATCTTCAATTTTTTGCAATCCGTGAAACTGCTGATCGGCCGTGGAGCCTCCCGGCCCGCCTGGGCTGCGGGTTCGTTTGCACTCCATCTGGGTTTGCACAAAAAAAGGACGCAAACCCCGTCGGCGGGAGGGGGATAAGTGCTTTTTCATCAAATTTTTTCTCGCGTCTAGCTTTGTGCCTACGCTTATTTTTGGAGGTGCCGGTTAGTGAAACCCTCAATCCAAAATCATCCCACACCTAGAAAAAGCAATGCTATGCTCTATTTCATGAGTAAACTTGAAAGGAAAGATAATGAACCTGAATGATTTATTTGCGCATATCGAAACAACTTTATTATCAAGATTCAAACAATCGGGATTTATCCAGCACAATGGTGACAAAGGAGAGAATAGGGAAGAATTCATAATGGAATTCCTTAGAGAGCACCTACCTAAAAGATATGGCGTAACAAAGGGAGAGGTAATAACTAAGAATGGTGAAAGATCACATGCAATCGACATTGTGATATATGACGCAGTTAACTGCCCAGTATTATATGCAGGCAAAACCTCAATATTACCAATAGAGGGAATTTATGGAATTATCGAAGTAAAATCCTCTTTATCAAAACCAGAGTTTGACGACGCAGCAAAAAAAATCAGATTTTTTAAAGAGCTCGCCCCCAGAGATCTGGGGGTGATCACGAGCAGAGACTTTGCGACAGTACATCGAGCATCTAGACCTTTTGGGATTGTGCTCGGTTTCCAGCTATCTGGAAACTCATTAGACTCCCTCACTGCAAACTGGATGCAACAATCTCAAGAAGTGCATGACGTTAACTTTTTTTGCAATTTGGTTTGTGTTCTCGGAGAGGGAGTATTACGCTACGAAAGTGTGAATCTAACTAGAGGTGAAAAAAACCTATTATTAGATACTGATGAGTTTGTGAACTTAGTACTTACTATTCACAAAAGAGAGAAAAACAAAGAAGCATATGACGAAATCCTATTAAGAATAATTAAAGAAGATGCAAAAGACAGGGCATTCGGTAGGTTTTTTACATATTTACTTATCATGCTTAATAGAATGAAGCTAAACACACCCGACCTTGGTCAATATATAGATCCAGAATTACCAATATCTGTAGTCAGGGAATAATCATGGCCAAAATCGATCAGGATGAACCATGCCCTTGTGGGTCGGGGCAGCTCTTTAAAGATTGCCATAGTCGAAACGTAAAGCGCCCAGCTGCACCCCCAATAGATAAAATAATCTCACTGAAAATCATTCCAGAACCAGACCCCAATACGAGGTCCATATTTTGCAGAGACGGTGATAGCACAGTTATTTTTGAAGGCTTCCTAGAAGGAACAGCACTGATATGTGGAAACTGCTCTAAGAATCTAGTTATTGGATTACCTAAAGAATCAGTGCAAAACTTGGTACTGCATTGCAATAACTGCCAAGCATTTAACGAAACCTAGACTTGAGATATTTTACAACATAATGGACTCAAGCGTATTTTTGAGGATATCCGCTTCTCCAGCACCTGTCGAAAAAAGCTGCGCCGTCGATGGGGGAGGCCCTCCACCATGAACATGCATGGAAATATTCGAGTTCATTTCGGAGATTAACTGCAGAGTGGCAGAAAGTATATGCAATATACTTATATCCTTCGAACCGATCCACGTCTTGGGGGCCGTCAGGCGTTGGCTGACCTCCGCCAAGCTTACGCGAAGGCCTTGAATCTGTTCCTCCATATCGCCACCCACCGTAGCGTTATATTTTTGCCCCACTACTAAATTCAGATCCCGCCCTGTCGCCTGGTGCAGATCATCCACCGCCGCCAAGCTCGCAGATCCGCCCGACAGCAGCTTGAGCGCACCCAAAGCTTCAAGCGTCTTGATACCCCCTACCGATTCCGTTGAATGCTCGTCCACGGTACTGGTGTGACTCTGGTACCGTTCAGTGTTACCCATCGCCTCCACTTCCCGCTCGATGGCCTTGTCCAGGATCTTGCCGTCGGTCTGGCGCAGCCAGTTGCCGTCGGCGTCGACGCGCTGCTGGCACGCCTCGCTGTGCTGCCACACCTGGTCACCCTTCGGCACGCTAGGCATGCTTAGGCCGTGGGGCAGAATGGTTTGGATATAGGGCTTGTGCGGCAGGCCGTACGCGAAGCACACCACAACCTGTGTGCCTTCCTGGGGGAATGCGTAGATGCCCATTTCCTCGCCACCGGTGGGTAGCGGCAACGGCACGCCGGCAAGGATCGGCAGCTTGGTGTCCGGCTCGCCATCCGGCCCCAGGACCTCGATGTCGACGGCATAGCGCGGCCGGAAATCGTCACAGATGCCGGCGCCGGTCGGGGCGTCGGCTACGGCGACAACACGGGCAAAGCGTGGCAGGTGGTAACCACCGGTGAATTCGGGGAATTGTCGTTCTACGCTGCGGCGGATTGCGTCGTCCATCGGATGGCCATCTGATTGTCGATGAGCGCGACACTGGTGATGCGCTCGCCGTGATTGATCGTTGCACCTGGTCGCAACCCGGGAAGGGCTGCAATCATCGCGCTTTGGTTGCCTTGGTAGTCGTCGAACAGCTCCACCGGCAGCTGCAGCGGCGAGCGAACGCCAAAGAAGCTGTCGGCCCAGCTGCCCACGAATACTTCCCCGTCACCCTGCTGCTGCCAGATGAAGTCTGGAATGTTGAAAACCCGGGCCAGGCTATCCATAGCTTGGTAGCCGGCGGCCAGGCTGTAGAAAAATGGCGCCTTGATGCTCGCATAGGGCTGTTCTGGGACGCGGAAGCGCAAACCGGTGTGCTGGCCGATCTCAACCAGGACCGCGCGCAGGTCGACGTGACGCAGGTTCAGCGGCAGCGGGTTGGCCAGAATCGCGGCCAACTCGCGGCAGAACAGCACCTGCTGGCCACTGCTGGCCGTGGTGGAGCGTTCGACGTAGCCAATGAAGTGTCGCTGCAGTGGGCTGTCGTTGTAGCCGATATCGAGCGTCACCAAACCCTTGACCGGTGCAGAGGCCTGAACGGTAAACGTCGCCCGGCCGGGGCTTTTTGCGTCCAGCCGAACTTCGTTTTTGACCAGGGCATACGGTTTGCCGTTGATGGCCAATTCTTTGTGCAGCTTCATTCCTTGGCCCCCCCGCCCAGCCAGGTGTCAACTTTCTTCAAAGTTGCTTCAAAGCCGGTCAGTTCCTCGGCCCCATCAGGTGAATCGCCACCGGCGCCGCCAACCGCCCCGCCAGGCCCAGACTGCGTGGTAACCGCGTTGCCCGATCGCCGCCCTTCGACCTTCTCTGGGTTGGACAGTTTTTCAGCCAAGGTGAACTGAATCAGCCAAGCGCGCAGGTTGTCGTCCTCCCGGGCGCTCACGCCTTCGGTGAAGGTCACCTGGCGCATGCCGAACGCGGCGGCGGTGTCGTTGACGATTCGGTAGGTCTTGAGCTGGCCACCGCCGGCGGTCGCTTCCACCAGGCGCATCAGGTCGCGCAGTTGCTCCTGGTCAACGAACGGAATCATCAGGCTGACGGTCAGGGTCTTGGGCTTGAAGCCTTTGTGCCCCTTGTCGGTGTTGCTGGTCTGACCTGACAGGTCGTCGCTCTCGATACGCAAATTGCCGGTGACCTTCAGGTTTTTCCCGCGCACCTGTTGCCCGTCAAGTAACAGAGTCATAGTCCCACCAGCTCGCGAACGAAACTCAAACCCTTCTCAGATCCCACCAGCAGCGCGCCGGCGCACAGTACCCACTCATGCCCCGGGGCATCGCCCGCCAACAGCGCCTGGCGTAGCTCGGTTGCGTTGCCAGGGCCGATCATGCGGGCACACATGCTGCTGTCCGGGTTGCGATCGGCCAACAGCGCTTTCAGGTCGGCCAGTTGCTGATCACGCCCCTTTTGCTGGGCGGCTTTGCGGCTGGCCAGCGCGGCAAGGTCAGCCATGGGCGCACTGTCGGCGGCGTAACCCTCCAGAACGGCAAGCTGGCCGGCCATGGATTGCTGCGCGGCCTTCACTACGGTGCAACGCTCCAAGGGCAACGCCTGCCAACGCGGCAAGGTGCCAGCGGCGGGAATCTCCCACTTTTCAGTCTCCAGCTTCGACAGGTGGCGTGCGCGGCGTTCAGTTCGCACCAGGTCAGGCAAAGGCAACAAGGCGTTAAAGCGTGCTAGGCTCGCAGCCAACTGATCAAAGCGCGTCGACAGGAACATTACGCACAGGGCGAACTGGGGGCCGTCCGGCCGGCCGGTGTCGCTCACGTCCACCAGTTTGCCGGCGAGCTGCTGCAGCAAGTTCGGCGCGGAAAGGAACCGTTGATAGCCACGGCCCTGGCCAATCCCGCTTTGAAATGGCGTCACCACCAAGCACGTAGGAATGTCGCCCATTTGCTCAGCAAGCGCAGCACGGCCCGCCGCAATCGCAGCTTGGGCGGCACCACCCACCGGCCCTGGGCTTGTGGAGGTTTTCCCGCTCAGATCTGCCAGGCGCTTAGCCGTGCCGACCAACTCACCGCTGGCAAGCCCCTGGGCCGCTGAAAGTTGGCCCATCCATTGGGTAGCCTGGGCGGGCCAACGCATGGTAACCGGCGCCCAATCACTCATCATTGTTCAGAACCGCGCGCAGCCATTCAGGTGCAGTGGGCCGGCTCGCCTCAGCCGGATACCGTTTTGCCTTCGGCCACTCCCGCACCGCCTGACGCCAGGTCAGCAGGGCCGTGAACTGCTCAGCCGTAATTGGCGTAATGCCGCCCAGGTCTCGGGCGTCGCGGTATTGGGCAACGAGCGTTTCCGTGTTCTGCAAACTTGTTTCAGCCCAGAGCCGAGCAATCACGAGCGGGTCGGACTCTACAACAATGTCCTCAGCATATTTTTTAAACTTGCCCCCCTCGTCCAGGTAAGTGCGAACAGCTTGATACAACGAGGCGTTATAGTCCTGGGTAACATGGCATCGGTTACCTGCAACAGTAACCACGAACGATTTGTCAGGTTTTACTGAGACATCACTGAACGTAACCAACACCTCCGCCAATGGCGCTTCCAGCGACTCTTCCACAGGCGCAATTGCCACATTCACTTTAGATTTATTTTCGTTACTCACGGTGCATACCTCCAAGCGAAACCATAAATAGTTGCCCCGCCGCTAAAAGAAATCACTGTTCCACCAGGTGCGTGGCCACTTTTACCGACAACACCTTGGCCTGCTAAGTAATAATGCATGACCGAATAACACCATGATCCACCTGGAGGCAGCTGGAAAGACGTGCCATTGATGCCTATCGGCATAAAGTTGGTGGTGTCGGGCCGATAGAAGTTTGCCTCTCCCCACTGAACACCCAAGTCGGTGGTATCAACTTGAGCACGCATCCCACGACCTTGGGCATCCCAACCGTACTTGATTTTATTTGAGGACTGACCTACGCCGCCGCCCTGCTCAGGGGGCACGAACCCCAGGCGGCGCTGCAAATAGAGAACCTCGCGGGTGACCTGATCCCGAACATATGGGTAATCAGGATTGCCACTTGCAAGTCCTACATGGGAAATGCTGTCACCGATGACTCTCAAAGCCAGCTGTTGATTGGTCTGGTCGATGGTATAGCCATCTGTGATGCCGTAGCCTGCTAGCGTATTAGCCTTAAGCGCACGCGTCTGAACATCTTCATAAGTGCCAAGTCTTACGACAGCGTTGGTTAGTGAATGCCGGAAGTACGGCTGCGTGGCGTATCCGCCTGCAAATCCCGCAAATGACAATGTATCGGTGTTAACTTTCGCCACCAACAATTGATTAACTGTCTCTTTGTTGTAAACGGCGGCCACATCGGCTTTCTGAGAGGGATCAAAATTGTATTCACTCCACAACCCTCCCAAATCTAAGTTATCGACTGTGACTTTTAATTTATTTCCACTCCACCCCATAGAAAGATCGTTTGAATTCTGACCGATGCCACCACCTTGTTTTACAAATCCAAGCTTAGTTTCAGCCTTTGTATAGGCGTCCGAGATACCATAACCGCTGAGGGACGTGGCCTTATCAGCCTTGCTATTGGGATTGAAGAGATGTTCAGTCCAGATCCGACCTAGATCGGATTCGTCTACAGTGACCTTCAAACCGGTTGCGGACCAACCAATGTGAACCCGGTTGAATAATTGACCGATACCCCCACCCTGCTTCACAAACCCGTTGGCCACCTCATTTTTTGTGTATCCATCGGTGATGCCATACCCAGCAAGCGTCGTTGGGTTACTTCCTGCGTAGACCACGCCTTTAGAGTTGACAGCCATTTTGGTATAGGAACCGGGCGTCACTCCGCTGTCGGCCAGGGTCAGCGCAATTTCCGGGTCCGCGGTGCCGTCAAACGTCGCGCTACCTGTCGCCGCACCACTAAATTTAAACGTGCGTGCCGTGGCCAGTTTCAGGGCTTTGCCGGCTGCAGTGGTGCCGGTCACCAGCGCGTTGATGCTGGCGTTTAGGGTGTTACGCACCAACTGCACCATGTGCGTGGTGGCCAGTATCCAAGGGTCATTCGCGTTTGAATCACTGCTGATGGCGTTCGGGATCTGGTCCAGCCCTACGTCGCCTTTCGTCGTGGATCGAGCGCGCAGACCGGGATAATCACCGTTCCGGGCTGCCAGGTGTTTGATCAGCTCGCTGGTGATCGGCTCCACGGCTCGCAGGTCGTTGATCGCGGCGATCGTAGGTAGTTCTGCAATGGGCACCAAGTAGTGCCGGACACCGGTGCTGTCGGTGTAGTCTTGCTTATCCCAACCAAACACGACCTGGAACGTACCGACCGCATCGCTTAATTCCCGCTGCAGGCGTACGTCAAGCCAGGCCACGTTAGGGATTGACGGGACAGCGACAGCTTGCGCTCTTTTAAGCTCCAGCCGAACACCTTCAACATAGGCAATGCCGGGTTTCAGGCTGTACGCATTGCCCACCTTCTGCAGTGCAAGCGCACTGCTGTGGAAGCAAGCACGCCCGTAAACATCGCGATTGCTCAAGCGTTCGCGCTCATCGATGCCGCTCAGTCGCACAGTAAAGTCATGCTGCCAGGTGCTTGCATCGATCTTGATCCCGGTCAGCGTCTGGGCGCCGTCAAACACCACCAAAAAGTTACGCGTTACGTTGTTGCCGATCTGGCGCGGCGGGATGTTTCGGCGCTTTTGCTGGACCGGCAGATACGCCACGGCCAGCAACACGTTTTCACTGGTCTCAAGGCCGATCCAGTTGAAGTCAAAATCTCCGATGTCGCTACCGAGCATCAGGCTATAAACCACCTGGTTCGGATTCACGAAACCTTTCTGGGTCACCTCATAGGTGCCGACGACTTGCGCTGGCACCGGCTTGCCCGCCGCTCGATCAACAGTAGCGTTCGGGTCAAGCCCGGGCACGTTGGCCAGGACAAATCGAGCAACGTTTAGAGATTGTTGTGCGCCGACTTTCTGCGCGATCAGGCTTTCACCTGCAAGGGTAATGCTGGCTCCCATGGGGGCTCCTACAGGCTGGCGACCAGCGTTTGCTGGTCGTCGTTGAAGTCCACCGCGACAATGCGCAGTGATACGGGGGTGATGGTCACGAAGTCATACCGCCGGCAGGTGCGGCCGTACTGTTGAATCAGCACGCGCATCAGCTCAGGGTTTTGCGACAGTTGGGAATCGGAAAGGCGTAGCAGCACTACGTCCCAGTCCCTATCGGGCAATCTCTCGTTGATCTCGACGTAGCCAACGCCCAATCGCTGCAGGATGCGTTTGAGCCCGGCCGTGCTGCCGGCGTCGACCGCGTTTATGAAGGCGAACTTCACGCGCAGCCGGTAGAGGCTTTCCGGTTCGTCTTTGAAGCGGCTGATATCGCGCTGCCAGGCCAACAAATCCAGCACCGTGATGTGACAGGTGTCCGCGTTCATCTGCATCAGCGGCCATTGCAGCCAGCCTTCGACCTTTTCCCACCAGGACTGCGCGGCCGCTTTCAACTTGGCCAACTGCGGGCCGTCCAGCCAGAAAGGCAAACTGAGCTTGATCATGCCTGCACCACCTGCAGGGTTTTGATCCGGGGAATGGTCAGCTCTGACACGATGTCGGCATTGTCAAAATGCAGCGACTCAATGCCGGCGAATTGCTGGTGAAGTTCTTCGCCCAGGCGGCTGAACGAGAATCGCGATTGGGGGTAGGTCAGCGTCGGCTGATAGTCGCCGGTGCCGCTCTCCCGAAAGGCCGCGCGGATGAACTGCCCAATTTCCGCCTGCAGTTTTTCGCGTTGCTCGATGGTCAGTAACGGCCGGGGCCACCAGGTGAGGCTGAGCGCGTGTTGTGTCTCAGGCATGACCATCACCAGCATGTCATCACCGTGGCCATGATTGCCCTGGTCGCGGATATGCGAGTTGATTTGCTCCAGGTACGTCGACGCTGGTACGTCGGCATCAAACAACACGTAGGCATTTGCGCTGCCGGGGCCCCGTGGCGCGCCATGCAGGAAATACACCCCGTCCGGCCGCACACCTGGGAAGGCGGAAATCATGGCGCGGTACACCGAGTCGGTGTGCCACTGGTTGACTGCCGAGAACTGGTTGCGTGTGCGCAAACGCAGCTGATCGTCCGGCTCAGGGTCTGCACCTGGTGCAATCAGCCAACCGCCCGCGTTCACCACCTGGGCGATGCCGGCAATGGGCACGGGGAGAATTGCGTAGTAACCCGGGGCCAGGTTGTAACCACTGCCCACTTCCTGCGCTTCCACCGGGACTTCCAGCTGCAGCACGCCATCTGCAAAGGTCGCAGCCTGAGTGGTGATCAGCTGGTAAATGTGGCCGTTGATAGCGGCGGATTGCACCAGGATGCCGGCGGGCAACTCCAGCACGCCGCCGGCGACGTCCCTGGTAAAAAACAGCGTTCCCTGGGCCTTGGTCGCTCCTTTGCGCTCGACGTTGACCGCCCAGGCCAACATGTCCAACCACTTACCCACGGCGGTTTTAACGAAGAAATTGGGCAGAACCGTGCCGCTGACAAAGTTGATCAGCCACAGCACCGGCTTGGTCACCAGGGCGGTGATCAGTCGCCAGAACGGCGAATAGGCGCTGGTGTTGCTCAGCTTGCTACCTTGCGCGGCGACTTCCTTTTCCCAGGCCTTGCGCAATCCATCTTCGGTGACCGGAATGCCGCCGTCTGCCAGTGCCTGCTTAAAATCTACGTCGCTCACAACGTCACCTCGATGTCGCCAAATTTCAGCGTTTTCGCCGTGACCAGGTAATGGCCAGACTCCACTTGTTTGATCAGCGCCGTACCCGGTACCAGGCGCTCGTCGGCCTCCACCAGTAGTTCCAATTGTTGGATGCAGTCGCGCTGACGCAGACGGCTACGCTCAGCCACCAGCGTGACCAGCAAACCGCTCTCGCGGATCATGTGCGCGATGTCCTGGGCGATGCTGGCCCGGTCCTCGATCAGCAGCGGCTGACGCGACGGGTCCAGCACCAGGTCGTTGTCCATGATCAACAGGTCGATGTACTCGCTCATCCGCCCACCGCCATGGCCAACATGCCTTCCAGTTCCAGCGGGGTCATTTGCTTGGCGGTGTGAATGTTGACGTTCTCCACGTGATTGCCCTTGTTCTGGGTTTGATTGTTGTTCTGGATGCTGGCCAGGAAGCCGCCCCGGGGTACCGCGTCAGGCCGTTTCGGAGACAGGGTTGATACCGAGCCGTTGATGCGTTGCTGGCTTTGCTCGGCCTTCTCCGTGGGAGCGGGAGCGGTAACCAGGGGCGGCGTCTGCAGCGGCTGCGGGACAGTCAGCTGCGGCCCGATCGGCGCCGGCGTTTGCACCGGTGGCACTGCCACCAGCTTGGGCAACGAGCGCGGCAATTCCCGGGCCGTTTGGGGTTGAGCCAACGGTGCCGGCCCTTTCGGCACCGGTGCCAGGACCTGGGTCGGTAGCTGTGCCGGCGGCTGCAACGCTGCAGGTGTAGCGATTGCCGGTGCTGCTGCCTTCGGGGCTGGAGTCAATACCAGTGCCGGCGCCTTCGCTGGGGGCTGCAACGCTTCCAGCGTCGGCATCACCGGCGCCGGTGCTTTAGGCGTGGGAGCCAGCACCAGGGGCGGTGCTTGGATCGATTGCTGGGGCGCGCTTACCAGTTGAGGCAGTAACGGCGCTTCGACCTGCGGGGCGTTAATGGTTGGAAGCTCTGGCGCCGCCGGCATGTCCCCGAACGCCGCTTCAATGTTCACGCCGGGGATCTTGTTCAACATCTCGATCAAGCCATTGATAGCGCTTTTAAATACGTTGACGATGGCGTCCCACGCGGCGCTGGCCATGTTCGACCAACCGCCCATCGAGTCGAACCACTCCGACAGCGCAGTCAACTGGCCGCTAACCCACTGGAATGCCTCGCTATTGAGTAGCGCACTGGTCCAGTCGTCCCAATAGATGATCGCCGCCGCCACGGCCGCGACCAGGGCAACAATGCCGATCACGATCCAGGCCACCGGGTTGGCCAGCAACGCGGTGTTGACCAGCCAGATCGCGCCCTGCCAGAGCAACATTGCGCCCTTGACCAGACCCATCCAGGCAACCATCAGCACCAGGCCGGCCACGAACCCCACCACCATGACGGTGTGGTACAGGAACATGGCGATACTGCGATAACCCGACCAGGTGAGGGCATTCCACACCACAACGGCCCCCAGCCATGCCATTTTCGAAAGCCCCACGGTCAGTGTAAGCAACGACATGGCGGCGGTAATCGCCAGGAACGACAGGGTTACGATCCCAATCAAGCGCGTGATGTTAGGGAACAACTGAGTCCAGCGGGTCAGCGTGCTGGCAATCCCCACCAGGCGCTCCATCAGCGGGGTCAAGATCGGGATCAACGCCTGGCCAAAGGCGATGCGCAACGCCTCGACAGCGGAACTGAACTGCTGCCACGGGTCCACCATGTTCTTGGCCATCCGCTCGGCATTCTCCAGCCCGCGCACATTGCCCAGTCGCTCCATACCGTTTTTCAGGCGGTCGGTGTCGCCCATCAGGCTGCTGATCAACCGCGCCGCTTCGCCACCGAAAGCATCGCGCAGCTTCGCGCCGTTGGCCTCAATCGACAGATCCCCAAACTTGCCTTTGAGCTTGTCCAGGATGTCCATCATCGGCAGCAATTTGCCCTGCTGATCCACGAACTTCATGCCCAGCTTTTCAGAGGCAGCGCTGACGTTTTCAAAGAAGGATTTGTAGAGGCCGCCAGCCTCGCCGCCGTCCATGGTGCTGCCCAGCGTTCCCAACACAGCCATCTGCTCGGCCAGGCTCACACCGGCAGTGCTGGCCAAGCCACCTGCAGCCTTGAACGCCTCACCGATCTGCTCGCCACTGGTGCGAAACAGCTGCACGGCCGTGGCCGTCTGGCCCGCCAGGGTTTCAACCCATTGGCCTTTGCCCATGGCGTCGGCCTGGCCTTTGAACAAGTTGTACATGGTGCCGACGTAGGTGCCCATGGTGTCGGCGTCGGACTTGGTGGCCTTGGCCAACACGTTGCTGGCATTGGTGAAGGTGGCCAGCTGACTGCCAACCAACCCTTTGATGGCGCCCTCAATTTGATACCCCGAGGCGACAAAATCCTTGGCGTTCTCGCCGTAGGCCACCGAGAACTCCAGTGACTTACGGTTCAGCGAGTTCAAGGCGTCTTCGGCCACGTTCAGCGATCGGACCTCGCCAAGGGCGCGGTTCATCTCCAAAGCGGGTTCCATGGATTGGGTGATACCGACATAGGCGCCCGTGATGCCCGCCAGACCAAAACCCATGGTTTTGATGTGCTTTTCGCTCTGTTCGGCCAGGTCGGAAAAACCGGTTTTGACCTTGCCCATTGGCGCCGTGACCTTATCGGTCAGGCTCAAAATAAAGGCCAGGCGGGCGCTTTTGTCAGCCATCAGTGTTTATCCGTTGAGTGCGTAGGCGATGCCATTGGCAATGGCGATTTCCATGCGGCGCCAATGCTCGTCCTCCAGCCACTTGGCCGTTCCCATCACCTCGGCGGTGGGCTCGGCACCTGGTAGCCAGCGGCCGGCCAGAGCCACCAGTTGGCCCAGGCCGTTTTCGGTCAGTCGTTCGGCGTGGTCGAGGGCTTTTTTACGGTGATTTCAACGTCTGGGCCGTACTCTTCCAGGAGCGCGCCGGCCAGTTGCATGACCAACACCGGGTTGCCCAACAGGGGCTTGAGGGTGGCGCGTTGTTCCTGCTTAACGGTGGTCACCAACAGGTTATTCGCCGGCGAAACCTTGTTGGCCTGGGTCACGGCGTTGAAGTACTTCGTCACGTCCTGGGGGGTCAGGGCGAAGGTGAATTCCTTGTCGCCTACTTCCAGGGTGATATCGCGTGTATCGGTCATGGGTGTTGCTCCGTTCAGAGGTTAGGTGTCAGTTATGGTTGGCGCGGGCAAACCCGCAGGGCGTGGTCTTGCAAGCCCAGGATCATTTGCCGGCTGAGGGCGAGTTGATCTCTGAGGGTGAAATAATCCGATCGAGCGTCTGCTGTGAGTTCGGCGGTGCCTGCATGAGCCACGCCGCCGGCGCCGGCACTGGCGGGCACTGGGGCGCTGCAGGTGGCGTTGAGCCGCAACCGCTTACGGCCAGTGGCAACATCGAGACGCAGAGCATCGTTTTCAGCCCGTTCATGGTTCAGTTCCTGGGTACGTTGAAGGTCGATGGCGTCACGCTCTGCCAGCATCACGCCGCTGATGCGCGCCGCCTCTCGCAGGCCGTTCACTTCAAACAGCGCCGCGTCACGCTCTATCCGTGCGGTGTCCCGCTGGTCCTGCAGCAGGTCAAAGCCGAACCAAGCCACCAGGCACAGCACCAGGATGAAAGTGCCTTCGCGCATCACAGGCCCGCCTTACAAAGCTCGGCTTCGGCCAATCGGCGTTTATGCAAACCTGGGACTAATTCCTTCTTGCCATCGGCGGTGGTGATGAAGGCCCATACCGGTGTTTTGCCGTCAGGCGCCCAGGCCAGCGCCTGGCAGCCCTCTTTGATACGGCCGGCATTGATCAAGCCAACGGCGCGGCTCGCGCATGTGCTGGCAGTGCCGAAGTTGTGGCCATGGCTACTCAGGGCATCGAATGTGTTCTGGCCCACGTCCTGGTTGGTGATGCAGTCGGCCAGCTGCAGTTGGCCCCTACTGATCACCAGTTGCTCCACCTCGCTGCAGCGCGCATCCGACCAGTAGTCGCCTACAACCACCGGGTAGGGGCTTGTATGGCGGGTGATGCCCTTGCACACGGTGGGTAGGCCACGGGCCAGCTTGTCCGCATAAACGGTGTTCTGGGCGTTGCCTTCCCAAGTGCCCAGGAAAACCACCAGCGCAGAGCTGCAGAGCGTGACAGCGCCGGCGGCGATCTTGCCGCGCAGGCTCATGGCTTCACCTTCCAGTCGCGCAGCATCTGGCGATACTTGGGAACCAACAGCAGGATCTGCAGCACCATGTAAACGGCAGTCAGCATGTAGGCGACAGCCGACCAGTCGACGGCCCCTGTCGCCCCAGTGGCGGCTACACCGATCGCAGGTGAAGCCTTCGCCAGTGCGATGGCGGTGTCCTGGGCCGCCTGATTCGTGCTCATCGCTGCACTCCTTTTTCGAAAAAAGACTGGCACGGGACGCAGCGGGTCTTGCCGCCGAGCGCCTGGCGCGCTGCCGGAATCTCGTTATCACAGTCCTGGCAGTGAGTAAGGCTTGGGCCCGCTGACTCACGCCGTGCCTGGGCCAACTGGGCGTTGATAGCCTGGTCCCGCTGACGTTGTTCCAGGGCTTGGGCGCGATCGAACGGGCATACCATCAGCTAATGCCCTCGATCTCGGTGGAATCCAGGTAAGGCACGCCGTTGATGCGGATAAAGTCCGGACTGGTGACCTCAAACGGCACCTTGTGCTTGGTCTTCTCGCTGCCCTTCGGATCAATGCTCAGCAGGCTGGAAATCTTCAACTTGCAGCCGAAGGCCTCGATGCGCAGCTCGTCGTCGCCAGCCTTGGCGAAAAACACCACGTCGAACGCATCCAGCTTGCGGAAGCTGCCGGCAGTGCGTGCCGCTTCGACCACCAGGTTAAAGTTGGTCGAGTCCAGCTCAACTTCACCTGCCGCCGCTACGTCGCCGTCGACGTAGCCATCAGGCACGCCCCGGGTTTGCGCGGTCTTGCTGTTGTCGGTGATATCCAGGGTGCAGCTTTCGACGTGTACCTGCAGATCGCCCAGGTTCACGTCAAAGTTCTTGCCGCCAATACGTGACATGGGGGGTTACTCCGAAACGTCGTTGGAAAGATCCAGGGCGATGTTCGCCGTGAGGTCTTTCGGGCAGTTGTGGGGCTTGAGCTTGATGTACGCCTCGACGGCGGTTTTGCTCTTCCAGGTCAGCACGATGTCGCCGTCTTTCGGCGTCTCGATCTCCCCCGGGAACACCTGGCCGGCGAACTTGACCGACTTGGCCATCTGGCGCAGTGGTGCCATCAGCGCGTTGACGTTCACGGCCATGCTGTTGGGGGTGTTGTTCAAGCGACGATCAGCCACACGGCGGATCAGCAGCGGCCGCACCTGGCGCGCCGCCTTGTCCGTGAGGCGCAGATATTCGACTACCTGGTAGTCGCTGCCTGGGGTGTCCAGCATGTTGCCGTCGCCCCAATAAACACCCGGGTAGTCCGGGTAGGTCTGGGAAACAGAAAAGCGAGACTTGTCCAACTCGGCGCGGATCGCGGACGGCAGCGGCACGCCCTCTTTATCGACCGGCACACTGCCCAGACCGGTTACGGCACCGGTGGCCACACGCATTGGGCTGTCGGCAATACTCACGGCAGCGTTGGCCAAGCGACCGGCGAACACGCCCAGGTCATTGCCGTGCAGCTGCGGCACCACCATCACCCGCGGCGCGGCCACGTTGTTGGTAATTGCCTTTTGCTCGGACACATATTCCGACCAGGACTGCAGCACGGTCGGGCTGGCAGTTGCGGCCATCACGAACAAGCGGCGGCCGTAGACGTTATTAACCAGCACCGCCGCGTCGTGCATGGCCGCCAGGTCGTCGCCCTTGGTCACAGGCTGGGTGATAACGACTGCCTCGACCGAAAAGCCCTGCTGCTGGCAAGTTTCCAAAGAGGCGCGCCAGTCGGTATCGGCCACGATCGGTGCCGCCAGACAGGCCCAGCGATCGCCACCGTTCGAGCGAGCGGCAGTGATCTGGGTTTTCAGGTCGCTGGCAGCGATACCCAGGGCGGCATCGAGGTCGCTTTCGGTATTGAGCGGCACAAGTTTGCCGATGTTTTTTGGAGCGGTTTTCGGACCAGGCCCGATAAACAGAAAATAGCGTTCGATCTCAGTCACGGCGCCTTGGCCCAGATTGAGATTGTTAACGCTGACTTTGCCAAGTGCCATGCTGTGCCTCGTTAGCGGGGTGAATTAAGGATTTGTTCAAAGACCTGGTTAACCAGCTCGCGGGTTTCGCCGCTGGTTTCCACGCCCAGGAACTGGCGTTTTGGCAGGGTGATGTCCCAGCTTTGCGCGCCCGTTTTCTCGGTTCGTTCATCGTTCAAAATGCGGATCAAAAGGCCGGCCTTGGCGTAATTCACATGCTCCTGAATCCAAGCCACCGACGGCCTGGCCAGCGCCCTTTTGCCTTTGTGCCGGACACGAAAGCCCAACCGGCGCAGGCGCTTGGCCTGTTTTTCGGTGCATGCAATGCCTGGTGGGACTTTGTTCCAGCGGCGCATCTGTGCAGCGGTGCGCCGCTCGCTGACGCCGTTGTGCTGCTGGGCGGCGACCCAACGGGTCAAGGCGTTTTTCCAGCCCAGTTCGGCTTCATCGGAACTGACGCGGGTGACCTGCAGCAGCTTGGCCAGGCCGGCTTCCATCTTCTTTTTGCCTTTGGCGCTGCCCTTGCGTTCAGCGAACGGGGTGCCGTCGGTGTTCTTCTGCTCACGCACCCGCTTACGGCTCATCGTCCGCACGCGTGTAGTCACTCTGTTCAGCAATCGCCGGCGGAGCTGCGGCGACAACTCAAGCAACGCCAACTGGGCGTCGACGTCCAGCAAGCCCCTGATATCGAGGTTGAGCGGGTTAGCGGCCATTGCTGCCCACCTCGCCATGCTCGGCAATCCACAGATCGAACGGGACGAAGGCCCAAGTTTTGCCGAATGCCTCGATCTCGCCGGCAGGGTCTTGGGCTAGGTACTGCGGCTCGACAAATTCCAGCGACAGTTCAACGTCGAAGCTGTCCTGGTCGAGCGGCTCGACGGTGAACATCGGCGCGGGCAGTTCGTGGCGGTCGCGGTCGGTGTCGTGGGTTTCCAGCCAACTGCCCACCAAGGCCATCAGCCTGGCGGGATGGCCGGTGAAACGCTCCAGGGAAAACGCGGCGCGATAGCGCATGTCAGCCATGTGCAGGCCGTCGCGGTCAGGCTTCCAGATCAGCTCAAGGCTGACCTGTTCGGTCCAGCTGTCGAACTGCTCAGGCGGCACCAGGTTGCGGGCCATCAGGTAGGCGGTCAGCGCCTGCAGCTGGATCATTGCAATGACGCCGTTATGCGGCCACGGCCCTGCAGGGCGCGCACGGCCTGCTGGCTGAAGGCCAAGAACGTTTCCGCCCGCTCGGGGGCTTCCTTGCCGGTGTTTTCGGCGCTTTCGCGACGGGTCACGGTGGCAAACTGGGGCAGCGAATTGCCCTTGGCTCGGCTGTAGACGGCGCGTTTATAGAGCGTGACTTTGTGGGCATAGGCCCATTCAGCCGGAGTCGCCACACCTGCAACTGCCTGCAGATTCGAAATACCAGCCGCCTGCAGCGCCGCCTTCACGCGGGCCAGGTCGGTATTTACCTCGAACATTGCGCTTTTCAGTGTGTCGGCCAGCAGCTCAACCAGGTACTCAGCCGGCAGGCGTTGTTCCTTCTGGAATTCGGACACAGAGAGGTCTGGCCAGAAGCCGTCGTTCTCGATCGTCAGTTCCACGAAGGTGGTGGTTTTCCCGGAAAAGCTCATTGCTGGCCGCTCAAATAGGGCGGGAAGCCTGTTTTCAGTGGGACGGTCCATAAATGGACGGCTCACTTCCACAGGTTCCCGCTGGGGGGGTAGTCGGTTATTCGGTAGCCGGGTTAACGGCCGCTTGTTTTGCCAGGATCTTGCGAATCTTTTTGATGCGAGTGTCGTTCCCGGCCGGCGCGTGCAGCTGAGTGGAGCGTTCCAGATGCTTGAGCGCGGTGTCCCACTGCTCGGCCTCCATGGCGCGCATGCCAATCAACTTGTGGTACTTGCTGGGGATCTGCTCTGTCAGGTTCCACTCGCCGTCAACGCGCGGCAGTAGGTCGGACAGATAAGGCTCCGGGCTGCGCTTGGCGTTGTATTCGGCATAGGCCCACTCGCACACGGCGTCAGCAACAAACGTCCGGATGTCCCGACGCTTGAAACGCTCAGGCATTTCCTGGCCCTGTTCCATCAGGAAGTCGGCTAGCTCCAGGGCGTCTTCGAACTGGGCGGTGTCGAACAGCCAGACCATCACCTGCACCGCGACGCGGTTGGGAAAGTTCAGCCCCGATTCGCAGTAGCGCTGGACGTATTCCTGGTACTTGGGCAGCAGCTCTTCCCGCTTGAGCGACTGTTTGCTGGCCAGGTTCTTGAGATCACTCAGGCGCGCCAGGTCCTGGTCCAATGCCGCTTCCTGCAACAGCAAGTGTTTACGTGCGTTGGCGGGGCTGCTCAGGGCATCAGCCGGGGAGTAGGCCAAGCCTGCAGTAGCGGCGAGCGCCGCTACTGCAGTGCTGCCCAAGGCCAGGGTGCGGCGCTTGTGCGCCAGTGCCAGGCTCACGCGGCCACCAGCTCAACGTTTTCGGTGAGCGCGATCTTTTCCAGTTGCTCGATCACGTAGCCTTCATTGCGGCTGTTGTAGTCCTCAACGCGGGAGCGCTTCGGGTTCTCGATCGTCTGCTTACGCCAGCTGGTGTCCTGGAAGTAAATCGAGAGGTTGTCCCAACTGGTGACCAGCACCGCATTGACCGGAAAGTTCGGCACGCTGAACGCCGGCAGACCGCCATAGGTCGCAATGACCTGCGCGTCTTCGATGCGCTCTTTTTCGGTCGGCTTGTCGCCTTGCTTGGTGTAAAGCTTGGCTTTGTCAGCCGCCAACAGATCGGTGCCGATAATCGCTACCAGGTCGCCGTCTTCGCGCAGGATCTCGTCGACCATCTGTTTGGTGTCGTGCACCAGGGCATCAAGGTTGGCGTAGTCACCACCGGCGCCCAGCGTGACCTTGCCGGCGGCGCCTCCCTCTTTCAGCACCTGCTGCGGGGCCTGCTCGCGCAGTTGCTGCAGCCAGCCTTTGTTCACGTCCTGCAGCTTGGGGAATTTCTCCAGGTCGGTCTGCGTAGCGGCGTGGGTGCCATGGAAACCGATAACGATTCGGTCCTGCGCGATGCGCTTCTGCACTGCGGCGGAATAACGCTCTTTGAAGTCTGGAAACTTCGCCCAAGCATCGATCTTGGCGTATGGAAGGCCCACGTCCGACTGGGTATCAGCCAGTTCGTATTGGGTGTTGTCCAGCGCCGAAGCGTCCTTGGCTTCTCGATCGGTGGTCTTGGTGTTGGTGCGGCCAGTAACTGGGCCATTCACACCGATGAAGACCTTTTCACCCTTGATCTCACTCACCGGAACGATGTTGATACGCTCCAGGAAATCAGCCTTGGCGGTGATCGCGTCGTTCAGCTCCTGGGCGATCGTGGGTTCCACACTGAACATGCGGCTCGATCGCTCGACGCCATAGGCTTCGGCCATCGCTTCCTGCAGCTCGGCATATTGTTTGGCGCCACGGGCGCTTAATGGCTGGGCCATATCAGAGCACCCGCTTTTTGGTGGTGGTCACCGGGCCGGCGTTGCGGGGCAACTGGCGACCGGTGGAGGTGTTCTGCAGTGCGGAGAACTGCTTTTGCAGCTTCTCCAACTGAACCAGAACGGCCTTGTTCGACCCACCGCTACGGCGGAACTCACGTTCCTCCTCGGCGGTTGTGACGATATCGTCCACGGCCGCGCTCACGTCGTCGATGGGTGCTTGGTCTGGTTCTGGCGCATCTGCGGCGGCGGGTTCAATCACAGCCTGAATGCCGGCAGCGACGACAAGCAGCTGCTCCAGCAGGGCTTTAAGGGCCGTTGCGGTAGCTTCATCCATTGGGGTTTTGCTCTCAGTTGGGGTGGTGGGTTCGGCGGGCTCGGCATCCGTGGCAAAGCGCTTGAATAGGCCAGTGAGCAAACCGATCAGCTTGCCGACCTCGCTCTGCGGTTCGGCTTCAAAGGAGCCCAGCTCGACGGAGGCGGCATAGAAGGAGTTTTGGTGGGTCTGCTTGGAAAAATAGAGTTCCTGGGTGCCCAGGCTGGCGGGCTCATCGGTGACGCCAAGACCTGTCAGGTAGGCTTTTCCGCTGCCGGCGAAGTTCGGGGTGATCTCGATGCTGGAGAAGAGCTTTTGGCCCTGATCATTCAGCTGCAGTAGGCGATCATTGGGCTTGAGCTGTGCCTCCAAGGCGATTTGCCCAGGTTCAAGGTCTTCGCCCTCTTCCACCAGGCGCACCGCAAAGACGGTACCGTGGGAACCGCTCCACCGTTCGTGGTCGCACCAGATCACCGCCGTGTATTTCGAAGGCTTGTAGGTTTCAGCGATATCGCGCAGTTCCTGGGGAAGGATCTCGCGACCATCGGCGGTGGTGCCGCTGGTGGCGACACGTTTCCAGTACGAAACAAGGGAACGGGGCATGGGCGTTAACTGCGCTCAATCGGTTGAATGAGCCGCCAAGATAGGGAGCCCTCAGCCCTCAAACAAACGGTTCAAATGCGCGTTTCTCCTATATCCGCTATATAGGTGAATCACGGAATTTAACCCCGCGTTTCAAGCGTTTTCGCCGCATAGACTGCGGCCCATGTACTACTCGACCGAAGTTAAAGAAGCCGCTAAACGCTTGTTTCTACGCCGCTGTAAGGCCAAGGAAATTCAGGCGCAGCTCAACCTGCCAAACATCCGCATCGTCTACTACTGGATACGCCAGGGCGGTTGGGAAGACATGCTGTCGGATGAAGAACCGCTGACGGCCGTAGGCCGGCGAATCACCCTCCTCCTGGACAAAACCGGCAGTCTGACCAAGGACGACCTCAACGAGCTGGACCGGCTGACCACCGTGCGCGAACGGCTGTTAAAGCAAGCAGCCAAACCCTTGCCAGCACCGATCGAGGAAACTTCCGGCGAGCCACAGGAAGGCCGCCAGCGGTCTCGGGGCGAACGCTCGGCGCGTGGCGATAGCAGCGGGAAGAAACGCGAGAAGAAAGCCAAGAACGACATTAGCGGGCTGACCGAAGTCGACTTCCTGGATAAGTTCATCAGCAAAATGTACCGCTATCAGCAGGAGTTGTTCGCAGCCAAGCAAAACCCGCTGACGTGCCGAATCCGCAATATCCTGAAAAGCCGGCAGGTGGGCCTGACGTACTACTTCGCCGGCGAAGCGTTCATGGACGCCGTGCTGACCGGCGATAACCAGGTGTTCCTGTCGGCCAGCCGCTCGCAGTCGGAAATTTTCCGCAGTTACATCATCCAGTTTGCCAAGCAGTGGTTTGACATCGAGCTGACCGGTAACCCGATTACGCTCAGCAATGGCGCCGAGCTACGTTTCTTGTCGACCAACAGCAGCACCGCACAGGGCTACCATGGCCACGTTTACGTCGATGAGTATTTCTGGATACGTGACTTCGACAAACTCAGCACCGTGGCCAGTGCCATGGGCACCCACAAGAAGTGGCGCAAAACCTACTTTTCGACGCCCAGCGCGGTCTCGCACCAGGCGTACCCGTTCTGGTCGGGCGAGGAATTCCGCAATAGCAAGCGCGGCAAGAAGGCCGGCGGCACCTGGCCCACCGAGGCGTCATACACCCAGGGCGCACTGTGCCCCGACGGCCAATGGCGCAAGACCATCACACTGGACGACGCCATCGCCGGCGGCTGCGATCTGTTCGACCTCGAGCAGCTGCAGCTGGAGTACGACGAAGACAAATTCCAGCAGTTGTTCTACTGCAAGTTCATCGACAGCAGCCAGAGCGCGTTCGGGCTCAAGGATCTGGAGCGGTGCTACTCCGACCTGTCGTTGTGGGAAGACTTCAACCCGGATCTGGATCGGCCGTTCGGCAATAGCCCGGTGTGGCTTGGTTACGATCCGAGCCGCACCCGCGACGACGCCACTTGCGTGGTGGTCGCTCCGCCACTGGAACCCGGGGCGAAATTCCGCATCCTGGAAAAACACAGTTGGCGTGGGCAGTCGTTCAAGTACCAGGCCGAACAGGTCAAGAAACTTACCGAGCGTTTCAACGTGCAGCACATCGGCATCGACACGACCGGTATTGGCTACGGCGTGTTTGACCTGGTGCGCGACTTCTATCCGCGTGCGACCGCGATCCACTACAGCCTTGAAACCAAAAACACCCTGGTACTCAAGGCCCAAGACACGATCCAGGGGAGCCGCATCGAATGGGACGCTGGCTGGACCGATATCGCCCAAGCGTTCCTGACCATCAAGCGCGGCACCACCACCAGCGGCCAGGTCACCTACAGCGCTTCGCGCACTGACGCCACCGGCCACGCCGACATTGCCTGGTCGATCATGCACGCCCTGTTCAATGAACCCCTCAACACCAACAAGCGGCGCCGTAGCCGCTACGTCACGAGCGGAAACAATGCCCAAGCAACGACACAAAAAGCCCCAAATCAACCAACCGGCGCGACAGCCACAGCCCATGCGGGCGTTCACGTTCGGGGAACCCGAACAGGTGCTGTCCGGCAACATCGGCGAATACCTGGGGGTGTTTCTCAGCGACGACGGGGAAATCTACAAGCCGCCGGTGTCCCGGGCGGGCCTCGCCAAGTTGCTACGCGCCAACGCGCATCACGGCGCCATTCCAAAGTTCAAACGCAACCTGCTGCTGCGTGAGTTTATTCCGTCCGAGGGGTGCAGCACTCAGACCATGGGCCGGGCCAGCCTGGACTATATGGTGTTTGGCGAGGCCTATTTTTACCGCGATACCAACGCCTTTGGGGAAGTGCTGGAGCTGCAGCACCTGCCAGCGATCAACATGCGGGTGAAGGTCGACGGCGGATTCAGGATGTTGCTGCCAGACAGCAACTACATGGACTTCGACCAGGACGAAATCGAACACGTCCTGGACTACGACGTGGAACAGAACATCTACGGTGTGCCTGACTACCTGGGCGGCTTGCAGGCGCTATTGCTCAACGAAGCCGCGACCCTGTTCCGCCGGCGGTACTACAGCAACGGCGCACACGCGGGATACATCTTCTACACCAACGACCCGGACCTGACTGAGGAAGACGAAGAGAACCTGCGCGCCCAGATCAGCGCCAGCAAGGGCGTGGGCAATTTCCGCTCGATGTTCGTCAACATCCCCAACGGCAAGGAAAACGCAATTCAGATCATCCCAGTGGGGGACTTTCAGGCCAAGGACGAACTGGAGAAGGTGAAGAACATCACCCGTAACGATGTGATCGCCGCCTGGCGGATGAACCCTGCCCTGGCCGGGATCATCCCGGAAAACAACGGCGGGTTCGGGGATATCGAAAAGATCGATCGCGTTTATACCAGCAACGAGATTAGGCCGATCTGTCAGCTGTTCAGTCAGCTGAATGAGGTGCTTCGACGTGACAGGCGTATCAACTGGAAAAAGATCGATAGCACAGGGGAAACCTCTGTCTGACGCCTAAGAAATAGAGAAATATACTGCACTACATGCGAACATAGTGGCAATAGGCTGCACCCTGGGGAGGGAATATGAGAGTTACTTGCAAATGCGGACACAAAGGGCGAATTGCGTCACGTGAGGTTCTGTCAGACGATTTCGCGAAGCTTTACTGCCAGTGCCTCGATGCAAAGTGTGGGCACACCTGGGTCGCTAATCTCACTTTTTCTCATACGTTAAGCCCGTCCGCTCAGACGTTCGACAGGCTGCTGATGGATCGTCTTAGAGACATGCCAAGAGCCCAACAGCAGGAGCTGTTTGAAAAGCTTGGATCGCAGGCCGTCGCATGAAGCGCGCCACCGACAATCGAGTGCCGGCGGCGCTGGATTCAGCCTTCGTCCGAATGATCCGGGTTGCTTATCAGCGCTTCGGTCAGTCTTCTCAACTTCTCTTTGTCGCGAGGGCTCAACTGACGATACAACCCAATCAGACGTCGCTCAATGTGCGAAAGCTCATACCGCGCAGATGCCGCAATTTCAACGTAAACAACATCCGCGTTTGTGCGATCCAACATGCTTACCACTCCATAAAATCCATTGCTGTAGCAATGATATGGGGGCAAGCCGCTGGTAAGACGGGACCAGAGGGGTCAGCTCACTCCTTTGGCAGCATCGTCAGCCAAGGCCTGAATAAACCGCCGAATCGCTCTTTGATCATCCGCAGGGATACTGCGGTATTGCTGAACAATTCTGTCCTCAATCTCATCCAGCGAATCAAGGGCCAGGGTGCTACGCCGTCCGGTGAGGATGTAGGGCACATCGAATTCGAACTGGACCGCCACCTTACTCAGGTAGGACGCCGTAGCATCGCTAGATCCCGCCTCGTAGTTCGCCTGTGTGCGCTTCGCAATCCCAAGTGCTTCCGCGACCTGGTTCTGTGTCATGCCGCTTCGCTTCCGTTCTTCTTGCAGCCGAGAACCGATATCTTCAGAAAGATGCACTTTTTTTCATCCTTACTATTTACAAGTGCACCTAAGTGCATCATTGTGCATCTCACACCACATGAAATTGCACGGATCTGCACTATGCCGAACACCAGCGTTAACGAGCAAGCCCGTCATAAAGCACGGGAAGCATTAGAAAAACGGGGCCAGTCAGCTAAGGACTTCGCGGCCCAACATCAACTCAACCCCAGCACCGTCTATGCGGTATTGAGCGGGCAAAGCCAATGTCGTCGCGGGGAGGCTCATCGCGCAGCCGTATTACTCGGGATCAAAGACGGCGTGATCGAACAGTAATGGCCAGATCTCTGAGGGAACAACAGAAGATGAAAAGTCAGGTTCTGAAAACACGGCGTGAGGTCGTCAGTGCGATCATTTGCACCTTCGAAGGTGGCCGCGAAAGCGCCGCTGCGCGCATCGGCCTACCACTCAAGAAGTTCGATAACCACGCTTACGAGAACAACAACTGCCGCCCGTTGACGGACCTACAGATCTTTCAACTGGAACAGGTCACAGGCACTCAGCACCTGGCCAACTACGTTGCGGCAATGTACGGCGGAATGTTCGTGCCGGTCATCCAACCGGAAAATCTAGACAACGTTGAGATGTACGCGCGGGCAGTGCAGACCTCGGCCAAACAGGGCACGGTCGACCAGGTTATCGCTCAGGCTATCGAGGATGGCGTGATCACCGAAGACGAGGCGGAATTAATCCTGAACGCGCACATCTTGCACATAGCTGCACGTACTGCCGAAATTCATGCCGCCATCGACCTCTACCGCGCTAAGTCAGGGAAAGGCCAATGAACATTCAGACAAACGCTTTGGACTACCAACAATGCGTGCAGAACGCTGCACTGGCATTCCTTAAGCGCCACCAAGCCGAACACTTAGGCGACTTGTCGGCACTGTGTAAACGGGCGGTTATTCATCTGGTGGAGAACCTCGACGTGTCCGAACCGGTTGCAACCAAACTGACAGACCTTGCCCACATTGAGTTGTTGGACCTGGCACACCGCCAACGCTCCGCGAACTCGTAACACTCAACCCTACCAATCGCCGGCCCCACGTCCCGTGGGTTTGGGTGAGCTGCGCCCGAAATTGAGGTTTAACGATGACAAACGCCGTAATTGTCACCACACAACTGCCTCCAGCCGAGGCCGAAGCGTTGCTGGCCAACCTGCGTGAACAGTATCGCTTGAGCCTCAACGAACACTGGTACGCCGACCAATTCCGCCTCGTTGCAGCCGGTCTGCGCCACGGCGCGATTCTCGCCCATATCCCGGTCATGGCTGCGCAAAAACGCCTCATGGCAGCCCTGTCCCACAGTCTCAAAGCAGTGAAGTAACCCCATGAAAGAAGACCTTCGTCACGACGTGCTGCAACGCCTTCAGGCCGACTTCGGGCTCAAGCACCGCGCGGGCACCGACTACATGCGCGGCGGCACCTGCCCGAAGTGCAAAAAGAAAGAACTGTATTCCCGCTTTGATACGCCATGGATGGTGATATGTGGTCGCCCCGAAAAGTGCGGCCACACCCTGCACGTGAAAGAGCTTTACGACGATCTGTTCGAAGACTGGAGCAAGCGAGCGCCGGCGACAGACCAGCACCCTAACGCAACGGCGCGCGCCTACCTGGAGTTTGCCCGGGGCTTTCGGTTTGAACTGATCCAGGGCTGGTTCACACAGGAAACGTTCTACTCCGCTGAACACAACGCAGGCAGCGCGACGGTGCGCTTCGCCCTGGAAAAAGGCGGTTGGTGGGAACGTCTGATCGATCAGCCGCACCGCTTCGGCAAGATGAAAGCCCGCTTCAAATCCAAGGACAGCTATCGCGGCGTCTGGTGGTGCCCGCCCTGCGTCGACCTTCTTGAAGCTAAGGAAATCTGGATTGTCGAAGGGATCTTCGATGCCATCGCTTTGGTGCACAACGACATCGCGGCTGTCTCGGCCATGTCCTCTAATGCGTTCCCAGGGGATTCGCTTAAAGCGTTGGTGAAGATCCGCGATGGCGGGAAGTTGCCCAAGCTGGTTTGGGCGCTTGATAACGAACCCAGCGCCAACGCATACACCCGGCGCTGGGTACGCGAAGCCCGCGCTCTGGGCTTTGTTTGTGAGTCTGCGCAGATCCCACAACGTGACGGCCGCAAGTCAGACTGGAACGACCTTCATCAGCGCTGGAGCTTCATCCAGGACGACACCAAGCGTGCCGCACAGATCGCTGCTGACCTCAAGCAAGCCCGTCACCAGGGCGCCCTGTTGCTGGCAGAGAGCGCAGCGGAAAAGGCGTTGCTGATGTACGACTGGAACAAGCGCGGGGAATTTCACCTGGGCTTCGGTAGCCGCCTGTACTGGTTCAAGTTGGACATGGAGAAATTCAACCGGGCCATGTCCGACATCGAGGACAGCGAGAACCACGACGACCAACTGCTCAACCAGGCGCAACAACGCGAAAAAGCCCTGCAGCAGTCCGGTAGTGTTGTGGAGATTGCCAACTGCTACCCACAAGCCCTGTACTTCCAGCGTAACGAGGTAACAGACGAATCCTGGTACTACCTGCGCGTGGACTTCCCGCACGACTCCGAAAGCGTGAAAAACACCTTCACCAGTGGCCAACTGTCTGCCGCGAGCGAATTCAAAAAACGGCTGCTCGGCATGGCGGCAGGTGCGATGTTTACCGGCAGTGGCCAGCAGCTCGATAAGCTCATGAAGGATCAACTGTTCGGCATCAAAACTGTGTCGACTATCGACTACGTGGGCTACAGCAAGGAATACGCCTGTTACGTCTACGGCGATATCGCGATCAAGGACGGCACCACCTACAAGGTCAACAGCGAAGACTATTTTGAGTTCGGCAAGCTGCGCCTAAAAACGCTGCAGAAAGGCGTCCCCATCAAGCTGCAGCGCGAAGCAAAGGGCTTTGATGAAAAGTGGGTGCAGTTGCTGTGGACCTGTTTCGGCGCCCAGGGCTTCGTCGCGCTGGTGTTCTTCTTCGGCTCGCTGTTCTGCGAGCAGATCCGCGCTCGTTACCAGTCCTTCCCGTTCCTAGAGGCCACCGGTGAGGCCGGCGCCGGTAAAACCACTCTGCTGAACCTGCTCTGGAAGTTACTCGGCCGCGAAGGCTATGAGGGCTTCGACCCCATGAAATCGACCAAGGCCGGACGCTCGCGCCTGATGGGCCAAGTCTCTGGCATGCCGGTTGTGTTCCTGGAAGCCGATCGCCACAGCGATGATAGAGCGAACGCTAAAACCTTCGAATGGGACGAGCTAAAAGACTTCTACGGCGGCGGCACCTTGGCCACCAAGGGCGTTAAGACAGCGGGCAACGAGACGTATGAACCTCCATTCCGAGGAACGATAGCGATCAGTCAAAACGCGGCCGTGGTCGCCCACGAAGCGATAATGACGCGCATCGTAAAGCTGCACTTTGTACGCCCCATCGTCACACCGGAAAGCCGCGCTGCAGCTGATCAGTTAAATGCGCTGGATGGAGGCATCCTTAGCCACTTCCTGTTGCGGGCAGTGGGCAGAGAGTCCGCGGTGCTTGAGCTGTTCGCCCGACGCATGCCGGAACACGAAGCGAAGCTGCGTCGCCTGCATACCCAATGCTTTGCTTGCGGCACTGCCTATACCAGCGATCAGGGTAACTGCAGCAGTTGCGGTTATGACTTACGTGGGTACATCCGTGTCGAGCGCATCAGCAAGAACCACGCGCAATTGCTTTCGCTGCTGGATTGCCTGCGTCTGGTGCTCAAACTGAGTGATCCCCAGGTCGCTGCCACCCAGCGCCAGATCGTGCGGATGGCCATCGAACGCCAGGCTTCGATCAGTTCCGATCATTCGGCCGTGGCCGAGTTTTGGGAGGTTTACGACTACCTCGAATCCTTGAGCGAAGACCCGGTGGTCGACCACAGCAGCGACCCCACCGTGATCGCTATCAACCTCAACGAGTTCTGCGAGCGCGCCGCCGAACACAAACAGAAGTTGGCCGACGTGGCCACGCTGCGTGATCTGCTCAAGGAATCCCGTTCCCGAAAGTTTCTCGACAGCAACAAGGCGGTGCACAGCGCTGTACGTGCCGCCTTCAACACCCGAAACCCATGTTCACAACCCCGGCCGACCACAGTTAAGTGCTGGACCTTCAAGGCGTAAAGGAGAGTAAGACCGATGCAAATCCAAGTGTTTATGGGCAGTGCCGGCGATGGCAAAGCCAGCAAGCTCCAGTCAGTTCAGGACCGTCTGGAATTTACGGCAGAAAGTGCGCAGATCATCCACGCCGAGGCTTATGGAGAGGATGGTTTGCTGGAGATTTTAGAAGTGCGCGCAGCCGGTGGCCAACGCGAAATCCTGGTGGACGACTGCAGCCGGCAACAGATCTTGAGGGTGCTGGAATGGCAATCATGTGTAGAGCATGAGTCGGATTTTGATGGCCTGGTAATCCACCTGGCCCGCAAGGACTGACCATAAAAAACAGTGCCGAGGAGTTGCAGCTCCTCGACACCCGACCGCAACAGAGGGCTATACCATGCAAGCACAGAACCTAAGCAGCAGCGCCGCGAAGGCTACCACACCGGCGCGGCACCTGGTGGTCACCGCGATTATCGGCGCGGCCGTCATTGGCTACCTAGTGCACAAAACCCCTGCATCACGCATCCGCCTCGAGAGCCTCAGCCAGATGGCCAGCACTCTGGGCGACCTGAGCGAAACAGATGCGGCTGTCGTTGCGCAGCTGCTCGCCAATAGCTCACCCCGGGGGACGGCGCGCCATGCCTAAGCAATCCCCTGCAACTCGCGCACGACGCTTTCCCTGGAACATCGACTACACCAGCGTTTGCGACGTATGCGGTCGGTGGCGCGCCCAGGGCAACCACGAGCAATGCAGCCGGCAACGCCAGCGTCTGAATGCCCATCTGCGCAACCACAAGCCCAAGCCATAAGCCGCGTCCACCAGAAGATGCGCTTCCAGATACTTGGCCCGGGAACGGGCCTTTTTGTTTCCGATCGTCAGACTGTCGCTATACGAGTGCAGCGTTAGGGGTTTACATGAGTGGGGTCGAAGCTCGCGGTAATTCCGTGAGAATCTATTTTCAATACGAAGGCAGTAAATGCCGCGAATCGCTACCAGGAGGAAACACGCCGGCGAACGTCGCCCAGGCTAAACGCCTACTTGCCATCATCGAATACGAAATCCTCGCCGGCACTTTTGACTACGCGCGCCACTTCCCCAATTCAGCCAGGCTGGTGGAAAACACCTTCGGGCATTACCTGGACCTATGGTTGCGGATCAAAGCCAACAGCGTAGCCGCATCCAGTTACCGGGGTTACGCCAACAAGGCCGAAGTGCATGTGCGGCCGCGCTGGGGCAAAGTGCAGATCAATGCGATCGATCACCTGGACCTGCAAGAGTGGATCCAGGGCACGCTGTCCAAAACCCTCAAAAATAAGACCATCCGCGACATCATCAGCAACGTGCGTCAGGTGTTCCGGCTGTACCGCACGAGGATGAAAGTCGCGCACGATCCCACCGAAGGTTTAATGGTGCGCCTGCCCGATCCCGAAGCACCGGACCCGTTTACCCGGGCGGAAATCAAACAGATCCTGGAAACACCGACCACCCGCACGCTTGAGTTGCTGATGGTGCAATTCATGATTTGGGCCGGGCCCCGGGTATCCGAGACCATCGCCCTGGCGTGGGAAGACGTCGACCTGGAACACGGCACGGTGACCTTCCGTCGATCGAAGGTGCGCGGCGCTTATCGCGTCACGAAAACTCGGCGCTCGATGCGCAAGGTTCGTTTACTGGCGCCGGCCTGGGATGCGCTGCGCAAAGTCGAGGCACTGACACGCAAAAGAAAAGCCGAAACCGTTGAAATCGTCGAGCGGGACAATAAAACCGCGCGCCGGCACACGTTGCATTTTGTGTTCTTAAACACCAAAAGCGGTTTGCCACACGCCAACGATTTTGTCGTGCGTGACCGTTTTTTTAAAGCTCATTTGCTCGCAGCCGGGGTCCGCTATCGCGGTCCAGGGCAGTGCCGTCACACTTACGCCAGCCAGCTGCTGACGACGGGCATTGCCTCAATTGATTGGATCGCCGAACAGATGGGGCACACCAACGGCAACATGATCCGCCAGCACTATGGGACATGGATCAACGAGGATGGGCCGGACGTGGTTGGCATGCTACAGCTGGCACTAAAGCTCTCGCCGGTCACAGTTCTACACTGAACGCCGTAATGCCCAACGACTCGGCGAAACGACCCACCGCCGTAAGGCTGGCCCAGGTGCGCAAGGGCTCCCGCCGGGAGCGCACCGGCACCAGGCGCGCGGTGGGACCGCCCAGACGGATAGAGAGCGTCCACTTAGCATCGTCGCCGGCCACGCGGCCTACTACCGCTTCACGGATCGCGTGCTGACTGACCAGAGCCTTTAGCGTGTCCGACTGGATGGCCTCCCCGATCACGGCCTCAGCTCCCGGTGCCGCGCGGCGGCCGCGTCTTCAACGGCGATATACAGCGCCTCGATGGTGGCCGGGGTCAGCGCGCGCGCTGTCTCTACCCCTTCGACAAAACCTTGGGCGCGCGCCTGGGCCAGCTCCAGGGCGTGTAGATCCTCAGCATGGCCCAGGCGCGACAAATGGTTTTGCATCTTCGTGCGCATCCCCGGCGGCAGACTGATGGCATCCAGTTGTTGACTAAAGCTCATACGGGCACCGGTGGTAGGTCGGCCAGTAGAGCGCGCAGCTCAATCCATGGATATTTGGCAAAGTCGCTGGCCAGGTCGCAGCCTTCGACGTGTAGGAACGGCCTGCGCGCGTCGTCGACCCGCTGCTGTGCGTGACACACGACGCAGGACACGTACAAACGGTCCAGCGTCCAGTGGTCGTGCCAAAACTCCAAGGCGTCCTGCATGCGCTCACTGGCGCCGCTTACTTCGTGATTGTTCATGTCTTCATCCATGCGGACTCAAAGCCGAGGACCAGGCGGCGGTGGAAATCGTGGCCCAGGTTAGGGGATAGGACCTCGCAGGCCACTAAAGCGTCCAAAAAACCGATCAATTGGTTAAAAAGGCTGGGGGGCGCACGCTCATTTAGGGCTTGAATGCGGTAGGCCTCGATACGGTGTCGAATGCGATAGTGCGCATACTCGGGGTCGGCCAGCGTCATCAGATCGTTAAACCACTGTTGGGCATTGTCCAAAGCCAGAGGGTCAGTGAGCGGCGCGTACATGTCAGGTGTGGCCTTTGAAATAAAGTGAGTGGGGGGAACTGCGTAAAACCATTCATAGGGGTGCTGGTATGCCAGTGTAGGGGGTTCTGGTTTCCGCTGGCACAAAAAAAGGCCCCCACACCTGGCGTAAGTGTGGGGGCCTTTTTGACATAAGCGGCGTTATTCGAAGTTCACCACCTTGGCCACGCCACCGGCCCTGACCATTAGCTCACGTACCTGGTCTTCGGTAGCAGGTTCGTCTGCCCCTATCGTCCAGCCATCGCCGTCGCACACCACCCAAGTATCACTGACCTCCCAAGTAATCGGTCCTGATTTTTCGAGAAGCATGCGGCGCAATTTTTCCATAGACAAAAGGTGCAACGGATCGCACGGTGGTGGGGTTTGCTCAATGCTCATTAGAACGGGTTCCTTTCTGCTCATCATGTCATTCGCTTTGGATCTATTTATGCAAATTGTTTAAAGCGCTCATCGACATGCATTTGGGCGACGATTTTTCACGGCTATTTACAGGATTTTAGGGACAAAGCGCCACCTTAAAACACGATTCAAAAAACACTGTAAAATGCCATCATCACAAGAATGGAAGCTGGCTAGATTGACGATCCTCACGCTGAAGACAAATCAACTGATAGAGCACCCTCAAGGGGGGCACGAGTTCGGAACAATCCCTTCGATAGCACGACTCGGTTTCGGTGAGGCATCCATTTATTTGCGTGCGGGTATGCATCGTGTCAGACCTGGAGGCGCGCCAGCCGGTTTCGGTGTAAAGCATATTTGGGAAGGGAAAAAGCGAGAGTTACGGCAAAGGGGCTGTACTACACCTGACGACGTTCCTCAATTCATTGCGAATCTGATCGTTTTAGGCGCAGAAATTTATCACGATCCTGCACACAGCCGGGCAGATATGAAACGGATAACTGTACTGAGAACGCAGGAAGGCACATTAACGCTTGAACCTATGCCCGCGGACCGTAACCTTGGTTTTTATTATTCAATCGTGACGTGGACACCTAGAAACACTCCGAGAGGGATCAAGGTAGGGACAATTGATAAAATCAGGACATAAAAAAAGCGACCCAGTGGGCCGCTATCTTTTAATTTATGAGGCATAGTCGCAGCGATTCTTTAGCTTTAAGACTAAATCAGTCTGTTGGGTCAGAATCCAACCGAATAACTGGCCATATGGTGGGGCCTATCAGTTGTCCCTACGTCAGTGAGTACCAGTTTCACTGCTGCCGAAAGTCCGAGGGGCCCATACTGGAAAGCCAAAGCTCGGAAATGCGCGTTTGCAGTCCTCGAAACAAAGGTTATTCGCCCTTGATTGACATGTCAATGACTATGTCAACTATGAAGCCCGTGAACAGTCATCCGCGGACAGCCAAAAATCAGGTCATTGCACATCCGAAACGCCAAATCGTCTGTGACAGCGACCTTACGAAATAGCACCTTCTCTGCACCAAAAAGAGGCGCCAGTCCCATGGCGGTCCCATGAGGCTATTTTTTGGCAAGTAAAAACCGAAAACCCCCGACTTTCTCTAGGAAAATCAGGGGTTTGCGTTTTTGCAATTTGGCGGTGAAGGAGAGATTCGAACTCTCGATACAATTTCTTGTATACACACTTTCCAGGCGTGCTCCTTAAGCCACTCGGACACTTCACCGTATCTCGTCAAACCAGTTCAGTCTGTCGAGGCGCGCTAATGTAGTCGAAAGCCTTTCTGATGGCAAAGGTTTTTTTCAGAATTTTCATGCGCTTAGACGGTTATGCCGTTACCCACCCAGCGAGGGACGGTGAATCTGCCATTCTCGGGCATCGGCGGTACGCGTTTGGTGGGGCTGCTGCGCCCTGCTCCGGGCCGTCTACCCTTGGGGATGCAGGAAAAGTCTGACTGTGTAGTCAGTCACGGCGCTTTACCGGGGCGGGTGTGGTGGGTAACGTCTGCGCATGCGCTTCTATAAGCAGCCTATCTATAACAAATCCTACAAGGAACCGCGTCATGAGTGAGTTGATTGCCTACCACCTCGAAGACGGTATCGCGACCCTGACCTTGAGCAACGGCAAGGTGAATGCCATTTCTCCGGCCGTCGTCAGTGAGTTTAATGCGGCACTGGATCAGGCCGAGAAGGATCGCGCGGTGGTGATCATCACCGGCACGCCGGGGATTCTGTCGGGTGGTTATGATTTGAAGGTGATGACAGCCGGCCCTAAAGAGGCCATCAGCCTGGTGACATCGGGCTCGACGTTGGCGCGTCGCCTGCTGTCGCACCCGTTTCCGGTGATTGTGGCGTGCCCTGGGCACGCGGTGGCCAAAGGTGCATTCCTGCTGTTGTCGGCCGATTACCGCATTGGTGTGGAAGGCCCGTTCAGCATTGGCCTGAATGAAGTGGCGATCGGCATGACCATGCATCACGCCGGTATCGAGTTGGCGCGGGATCGTCTGCGCAAGTCGGCGTTTCACCGTTCGGTCATCAATGCTGAAATGTTTGACCCGCAAGGTGCCTTGGCAGCCGGCTTCCTGGATAAAGTGGTTGCGCCAGAAGAGTTGCACGCGGCGGCCCTGGAAGCGGCGCGCCAGTTGAAGAAGATCAACATGAACGCTCATAAGCACACCAAGTTGAAGGTGCGTAAGGCACTGCTGGAAGCCTTGGATGACGCAATCATCCAGGATCAGGGGCATAACCTGATCTGATGCCTTACCCATGTTGTGCCAAAGCCCGACCTTGAGTCGGGCTTTTTCTTACAAAAATGGGGATACGTCTTAAACCGCTCTAGCTGGGCGCTGCCGGCACATATTGAAACATGTGCTTAAACATCGCCTATCTCCCACGTCTGTAGGGGCAATTGCCGAATACAGTGCACATCCGTACACTGCGCCACCTTTTGTCCCTACGGGCTGTGCCGATGCTTTTTCTGTTACGTATGTTGTTGATGGGCCTGCACTTTATGGTCGCCGGTGTGCTGGGTGTGCTGCTGGGCATCTGTCGGCCGTTCAACCCGGATAACAGCCGTTTGTGCGCTCGCCTGTATGGGTTGCCCGCGATGTGGATGTTGCGACTGAACGTGAGGGCGGACGTCGACTCGCTGCGTAATAAGCCCGGCACGTGCGTGATCATCGCCAACCACCAGTCCAACTACGACCTGTTTGTGCTGGGCACTGTGGTGCCGCATCGCACGGTGTGCATTGCCAAAAAAAGCCTGAAATGGGTGCCGCTGTTCGGCCAGTTGTTTTGGTTGGCGGGCAATGTGCTGATCGACCGGGGCAACGCGCACAAGGCGCGGCGCGCGATGCTCACCACGACGCGCACTTTGCAGCATGAAGACACATCGATCTGGGTGTTCCCGGAAGGCACACGCAACTTGGGCAAGGGGCTGCTGCCGTTCAAGAAAGGCGCGTTTCATATGGCGATTGCGGCGGGTGTGCCCATCGTGCAGGTGTGTGTCAGCAATTACGTCACGCACATGCAGCTTAATCGCTGGGACAGCGGTGATGTGCTCATACGCTCGCTGCCGCCGATTCCTACCGTAGGACTGACTTCGGATGACATCCCGGCGTTGATGCAGGCGTGTCAGAAGCAGATGGATGAGTGTATTGCGCAGATGGACCGTGAACTGCAGGCCGCTTGGGCACCTGCGCCTTTGTGATTTTTTGAGGGCGCTTTGCCCCCCGTACAAACAAGCGTGCTCGCCACAAAAAGCGTGCCTGCATGAGCAACAAGGGAACGCCATTCACGCTAAGCTGCCCAACACCTGTCCTCCCAATAAGAAGCGATCAGCACCATGGGTAGAGTTGTTGCGGCGGCCGTTTACAGCGCCGGAAAGAAAGTCACTGATATCACCCTCGATGAAGGCGCAGCCTGGGCCGCCAAGCCCGATCACTTTGTGTGGATCGGCCTTGAAGAGCCCAGCGCCCAGGAGCTGGCCAACCTGCAACGCCAGTTCAACCTGCACGAACTGGCCATCGAAGACGCCCTCGAAAAACACAGCCGCCCCAAGCTTGAAACCTTCGGTGATGCGCTGTTTATCGTCACCTACTCACCGGTGCGCGAGAACGGCAAGCTGGAGTTTATCGAAACCCATATTTTTGCCGGCAACGGCTACATCATTACCGCCCGCAACGGCCACTCGGCGTCCTACGGCTTTGTGCGCCAGCGCTGTGAGGCGCGGCCGTTGTTGCTGGAGCACGGGGAAGATTTCGTACTCTATGCGCTGCTGGATTTCGTCACCGAGAATTACCAGCCGGTGAGCGAAGCGATCCACGCCGAAATTGATGAGCTGGAGCGCAATGTGCTGTGCAGCTCGCTGAGCGAGCGTGATATCCAGAACCTCCACGGCCTGCGCCGCGACGTGCTGCGGCTTAAACGCTATGTGGCGCCGATGGTGGAGATCAGTCAGGAACTGCAAAAACTGAGCTTCCCGTTTATCGACAAAAACATGCGCCCGTATTTTCGTGACGTGCAGATCCACGTGACGCGGCAAATGGAAGACCTCACCACCTTGCGCGATATCGCCAGCCAGACGATTGAGATTGGTGTGTTGCTCGAAGCCTCGCGTCAGAGCGTGGTGCAGCGCAAGTTCGCCGCGTGGGCGGCGATCCTGGCGTTCCCCACCGCGGTGGCGGGGATTTATGGGATGAACTTCCAGAACATGCCCGAGCTGCAATGGCATTACGGTTACTTTGCGGTGCTCGGGTTTATTGCGGTGGGCTGCACCAGTCTGTGGGCCAGCTTCAAGCGGTCGGGCTGGTTGTAAATCAACGCCGGCCGGCCCCCGCCTCGGCGTGATTCAAGCCACGTCGGCTTCGGGCTTGTGCGCCACAAAACGCATCATCCATTCCGCCACGGTTGCGCCGTGGTGGTCACGCGCCAGACTGGCCACGCCATTGTTGTAGATCTTCTCGCCCAACGTTGTCTGAAGAATTTCCAGCAGCTCGCGGGAATAGTCGTGGATGAATTCCGGGTGGCCCTGGAAGCACAACACCTGGTCTTCAATGTGGTAAGCGGCGTACGGGCAGAAATCGCTGGAGGCAATCACGGTAGCGTTTTCCGGCAGGCGGGTGACCTGGTCCTGATGGCTGATCAACAAGGTCAGCTCTTCCACCACCGGGCTCATCCACGGCGCCTTGGCGTTGAGTTTGTAGTCGTGGATGCCCATGCCCCAGCCCTTGCTGGCCCGCTCGGTCTTGCCGCCCAACAGCAGCGCGAGCAGCTGGTGGCCGAAGCACACGCCCAGCAACTTGTCGCCGCGCTCATAGCGTTCAAGCAGGTAGGTTTTGAGGGTCTGGATCCACGGGTCGGTGCCAAAGGAATCGGCCTTGCTGCCGGTGATCAGGTAGGCGTCAAACGCCTCGTCATCCGGCGGGTATTCGCCCTGAACCACGTTGTACACAACAAACTCGGCAGCAATCGGCTGCTTGGAGAACAGGCGCTTGAACATCTGCCCGTACCCTTGGTATTGATCGATCAAGCCTGGACGCAGGATATCGGTTTCCAGGATACAGACGCGTAGCGACATAAAAAATACCTGACACGGTGGTGGGAATAATGCACACCCCAGAGCCTGCCTTGAAACACCCCTGCAAAGCAAGTCTCGCCAAGTGCCTCAGTGTGGGGGCGGGCTTGCGTGCGATGGCGTTATATCGGCCGAAATTTGCATTGGCTGACACACCGCTATCGCGGGCAAGCCCGCTCCCACATGGGTTCTATATCGCTCAGGCTAAGGTGTTTAGGTCAGGCGAATATGTCTCCTTGTGCCGCTTTTTCCAGCAGCAGAGCCGGGGGCGAGAAGCGCTCCCCGTACTGCTCGGCCAGGTAGCGCGCCCGGGCGATAAAGTCGTTCAGGCCGTACTGGTTGATAAACTGCAGCGCGCCGCCGCTCCACGCGGCAAAGCCTATGCCGAAGATTGAGCCGACGTTGGCGTCAGCCGTCGACCTCAACACGCCCTCCTCCACACAACGCACGGTTTCGATGGCCTGGATGAACAGCAAACGGTCGCGCACGTCCTGTGGCGAAATTTGGTTGTCGGGCTGTTCAAAGCGCGCTTTCAGCTCCGGCCACAGGTGTTTCTGCGCCCCTTGGGGGTAGTCGTAAAAACCACCGCCCGCCGCCTTGCCCGTGCGTTTGTACTCATTCACCAACAGGTCGATCACCAAGGTCGCGGGATGCGTCGGCGGCGCCTTGCCTTCAGCCTGTAGATCTTTCGCGGTTTGCTGCCGGATGTGGCTCATCAAGCTCAGCGACACCTCATCCGACACCGCCAACGGCCCCACCGGCATGCCGGCCTTGCGCGCTTCGGTTTCGATCATCGGCGCGGCCACGCCTTCGCCGAGCATGGCAATGCCTTCGTTGGTGAAGGTGCCGAACACCCGCGAGGTGAAAAAACCACGACTGTCGTTGACCACGATCGGAGTTTTCTTGATTTGCAGGACGAAATCAAAACCTCGGGCCAGGGTTTCGTCGCGGGTATGGGCGCCCTTGATGATTTCCACCAGCGGCATCTTGTCGACCGGACTGAAGAAATGCAGACCAATGAACTTGCCTTGATCGGGCACGGCGTTAGCCAGGCCGCTGATGGGCAAGGTCGAGGTGTTGGAGGCGATGACGGCGTCGCTGCCGACCACACGTTGCGCGGCGGCCGAGGCCCTGGCCTTGAGCTCACGGTCTTCGAACACGGCTTCGATGATCAGGTCGCAGCCGGCCAGGTCGGCGTCGTCCTGCGTAGGATGAATCCGCGCCAGAATGGTGTCGCGCTGTTCGGCCGTCAGTTGCCCACGGCTGATCTTCTTGTCCAGCAGCGCAGCCGAATGCGCCTTGCCCTTTTCAGCCGCGGCCAGGCTGACGTCCTTGAGCACCACGTCGATGCCCGCACTGGCGCTGACATAGGCGATGCCCGCCCCCATCATCCCCGCGCCCAGTACGCCGACTTTGCGCGTGACGTACGGCGCAAAACCTTGTGGCCGTGAGCTGCCGGCGTTGATGTCATTGAGCTGGAACCAAAAGGTGCCGATCATGTTTTTCGCCACCTGGCCGGTGACGAGTTCGGTGAAGTAGCGCGTTTCGATCAAGTGCGCAGTGTCGAAATCGACTTGGGCGCCCTCCACGGCAGCGCAGAGGATTTTCTCCGGAGCCGGGAAGCAGCCATGGGTTTTGCTGCGCAAAATCGACGGCGCAATCGCCAGCATTTGCGCCACCTTCGGGTTCGACGGCGTGCCACCTGGGATCTGATAAGCCTTGTTGTCCCACGGTTGTCTGCCCTCGGGATTGGCCAGAATCCAGGCGCGGGATTTAGCCAGCAGCTCATCGCGATCCATCGCCAGCGCATTGATCAACCCGGCTTGCAGCGCCTGCTGCGGCCGCACCTTCTTGCCTTCCAGCAAATACGGCAGGGCCTTTTCCAACCCGAGCATGCGCACCATGCGCACTACCCCGCCGCCGCCCGGCAACAAGCCCAAGGTGACTTCAGGCAAGCCGAGCTGTGTCGAGTTGTCATCCAGCGCGACGCGGTAATGGCACGCCAGGCAAATCTCCCAACCGCCGCCCAACGCCGCACCGTTGATGGCGGCCACCACTGGCCTGCCGAGGGTTTCCAGACGGCGCAGTTGGGCCTTCAACACCAACACGCCGTCGTAAAACTCCTTGGCGTGGGCCTTGTCGACTTTGATCAATTCATTGAGGTCACCGCCGGCAAAAAAGGTTTTCTTCGCCGAGGTGATCACCACACCGGCGATGCCGTCCTTTTCTGCCTCCAGGCGTGCGACCGCGGCCGCCATGGCCTCGCGGTACACGCCGTTCATGGTGTTGGCGCTCTGGCCGGGCATGTCGAGGGTCAGCACCACGATCTGGTCCTGGCCTTTTTCGTAACGAATGGCGTCGGTCATGACAGGTTCCTTGGGCTCAGAGGCGTTCGATGATGGTGGCGATGCCCATGCCACCGCCGACACACAGGGTGGCCAGGCCGTAGCGCTGCTGGCGCACTTCCAGTTCGTCGAGCAGGGTGCCGAGGATCGCGCAGCCCGTGGCGCCGAGCGGGTGCCCCATGGCAATGGAGCCGCCGTTGACGTTGACCCGCGCAGCGTCGATGCCCATGTCCTTGATGAACTTGAGGACGACTGAGGCAAACGCTTCGTTGACTTCAAACAGGTCGATGTCTTCCACGCGCAAACCGGCCTTGGCCAGGGCTTTGCGCGTGGCCGGTGCCGGGCCGGTGAGCATGATGGTCGGGTCGGTGCTGGTGACCGCCGTGGCGACGATGCGCGCCCGCGGTCGCAAGCCCAGTTCGCGGCCTTTGGCCTCGGAGCCGATCAACATCAGCGCGGCGCCGTCGACGATGCCGGAACTGTTGCCTGGCGTGTGCACGTGATGGATGCGTTCCACATGGCTGTAGACGCGCAAGGCGGTGGCATCGAAGCCCATCTGGCCCATCATCTCGAAGCTTGGCTTGAGCTTGCCGAGGCCTTCAAGGCTGGAGTCGCCACGAATGAACTCGTCGTGGTCCAGCAGCACGATGCCGTTTTGGTCCTGCACCGCGATCAGCGACTTGTTGAAAGAACCGTCCGCACGCGCCCTGGCCGCTTTCTGCTGGGAATGTAGGGCGAAGGCGTCGACGTCCTCGCGGGTGAAGCCTTCCAGGGTCGCGATCAAGTCCGCGCCGATGCCCTGGGGCGTGAAGTGACTGTGCATGTTGGTCTGCGGGTCGAGCCCCCAGGCGCCGCCATCACTGCCCATGGGCACGCGCGACATGGATTCGACGCCGCCGACCACCACCAGGTCCTCAAAGCCGGAACGCACTTTCATTGCGCCCAGGTTCACCGCTTCGAGGCCCGAGGCACAGAAACGGTTGATTTGTACGCCGGCGACACTGATGTCCCAGTCCGCCACCAGTGCGGCGGTTTTGGCGATGTCGGCGCCCTGGTCGCCCACCGGGGTGACGCAACCGAGCACGATGTCATCCACCTGGCGTGTGTCGAGGTCGCTGCGCTGCGCCAGCGCGGTGAGCAGACCGGCCACCAGGTTTACCGGTTTGACGCTGTGCAGGGCGCCGTCGGCCTTGCCTTTGCCCCGGGGCGTGCGTATGGCATCAAAGATCAAAGCTTGGGTCATGACATCCTCGAACGCAGTGCGTGTGTGCCCCTACCTTAGGCCCGATTGACACGGTTTCAATGACGGATGCGCTCATTGCTTTTGACCCTCACGCTCGGACGAACGGTAGGGTGCTATGGGAAAGCGCGGGTTAATCGTTTTAGCGGTCTAGCCAAGGCATTGGCGCCAAGATGGCGATATGCCTCATGCCTTTTTAATTAGAAATTCTGATTAGCTGATATTAAATGGATCTAAGCGACGCAGAACGAGGGCTCTAAGGTTCAATCAGTAAGAAGTTGCTGCCGGGTTTTGCTGGAGCAACTGTAAGAAAAGCGACACGTCACGTTGCGATACTGAAATTGACCGGCACGCATTTGACGCTCAGGAATAACAACAAAAGGCAGTCAGCCATGTTCAAACATTCGAAAGTACGTCAGGCGGGACTTATTCTGTTCGCCACCACACTGATTCTGATCTTGCCCAATTTAACCAAGGTTATTGGGTGACGACTCGATCCTCACATTCCGTGCACACATTGCATCAGGACTGCAGCTTTTGGCAGCACCTGCCGGGACATTGCGTATAGCGGTCCTGTTGCAGGGGCTGTCTTTTTGCGTGCCGATTTCCGGTATCGTGGACGCCATCGCCACTTCAAACCGGGCTCACTCTTGAAACTGATCCTCGCCTTTCTCGCCGCGCTGTTGGCCCTTCCCACTGCGGCCGCCCAGTTGACCATCGACTTGGACCGCGCCAGCAAAACCTGGCAGACCGAAGATCTGCTTAAGCACCCGCAGGCGCAGACGGTGCATATCGTCGATGACGTTTCCTACAAGCGCGACATGACTTATCGCGCGGTGCCGCTGGCGGCTCTGTTACCGGGCCTCTCGCCGGAAAATCATCTGCAAGCCGTCGCCCTCGACGGGTTCGCCGCCGAGCTGACGGCGGCGCCTTTGCTGCAAAAACACGGTGCCCGTGCCTGGCTGGCAGTGGAAGACCCGGCTCATCCATGGCCCGCGCTGGCCGAAGGCAAGCCAAGTGCCGGGCCGTTCTATCTGGTGTGGACCGACCCGCAAGCCGGGAACATCAGCCCTGAGCAGTGGCCCTTCCAGATGTCCGGGATCAAGCAATTGAAGACAGTGGCCGAGCGCTTTCCAGCCCTGTTGCCTGACCCGAAACTCGCCGCGAATGACCCGATCAACCAGGGCTTTGCGCTGTTCCAGAAAAACTGCCTGGCCTGTCACCGCCTCAACGGCGCCGGCGATGCGCAGGTGGGGCCGGACCTGAATATTCCCTACAACCCTACGGAATATTTCAGCGGGGATTTCCTCAAGCGTTATATCCGCGACCCGCAGAGCCTGCGGCACTGGCCCCAGGCGAAGATGCCAGCGTTCGCAGCCAGTGTGTTACCGGACGGCGAGCTGGATTTGCTGGTGGGGTATTTGAAGCATATGGCGGGGCGTAAGCAGCAGCCTTGAGCCTTACCAAGCTCCCTTGCTCAACGGGACTGCTGTGGCGAGCGGGCTTGTCGTGGCGAGCGGGCTTGCCCCGCGTTGGGCTGCGCAGCAGCCCCAAAACCAGACGCTGAGGAGTGCCTGACACACAGCATTCTGCTTTATTAGGGCCGCTTCGCAGCCCAACGCGGGGCAAGCCCGCTCGCCACAGCAAGCCCGTCCGCCACGACAAGCCCGCGCCCAGGTTTGAGCTGCTCCGTTCGGGAGATTATTGCTGCTGCACCGAAATCACCGGCGTCGGCGCCACGAACACTTTGGCGTGCATCTGCTCATGCCCGCCGCCTCGGCGCATGCCGCGTACCGGGCAGGCATCCAGGTAATCCAGGCCTACCGCCAACTTTAAATGCCGCTCGGGCCGCGCCAATTGGTTGGTCACATCAAAGCTGTACCACGCGTCATCCAGCCAGGCTTCGGCCCAGGCGTGGCTGGCCAGATGCGTGCTGTCTTCGGTGTACAAATACCCCGACACATATCGCGCTGGAATGCCCAGGCTGCGTGCGCAGGCCAGGAATGCATGGGTGTGGTCCTGGCACACGCCTGCGCGCCCCGCGAATGCCGTGGCGGCGCAGGTGTCGACTTCAGTGGCGCCCGGCGTGTAGACCATCGACTGGTTGAGCGCATGCATCAGGTCGATCAACGCAGAGCGGTCCCGGCGTTGACGGCAATGCTGGTCGGCAAAGCCGCGCAACGCGTCGTCCGGCTCGGTCAGTCGCGTGCTGCGCAGGAACGGAAACGCCGACTGGCTTTCGTGCTCAGCCTCGCGCAATTCATCGATATCCACTTGGCCACGGGCGCCGATGATGATGGCGTCGTGGGGCTCATCAAGGGTCAGCACATGCAGGATGTTGCCAAACGGGTCGACCTGCGCGCGCACCGGGCGCGGCAGATCGAGCTGCCAACTGAGCACGTGCTGGCGTTCGCTGTCGTGGGGCGTGAGGCGCAGGTACTGGATGCTGGCGCGCACCTGGTCTTCGTAGTGGTAGGTGGTTTCGTGGCTGATGGAAAGTCTCATGCCGCCTCCAGGTAGGAACTGTAGATGGCGTCGCCCAACTGGCGGACCAAGGGGATAAAGTCGGTCAGCCAGGCATGCAGGCCTTCCTCGAGAATTTCGTCGATGGCGGTAAAGCGCAGGCGCGCGTCCATCTCGGCGGCCAGGCGCTGGGCCGGGCGCCCGTTGAGGCCCGGCAGGCTGGCAAGGATCTGGTCGATCTCTTCGCTGCAGGCACGCAGCGAGCGTGGGACATCAGCGCGCAACAACAGCAGTTCGGCTACTTGCCGGGCGCCGGGTGCGTCACGGTAGATCTCGGTGTAGGCCTCAAACGACGACAACGCGCGCAGCAAGGCACTCCACTGATAATAGGCATGGGCCGTGCCGTCGCTGACCGCAGCGGCTTGGTCGCCAGCCATTTCGTAGCGCGCATCCAACAGGCGCAGGGTGTTGTCGGCACGTTCGATGAAGGTGCCCAGGCGAATAAAACGAAACGCGTCGTTACGCATGATGGTGCCGTAGGTGGCGCCACGGAACAGGTGCGACCGCTCCTTGACCCACTCACAGAACCGGCTCATGCCGTAGCGGCTCAGCCCTTGCTGGGCGATATCCCGGATATCCAGCCAGGTGGCGTTGATGTTTTCCCACATGTCGGCGGTGATTCGCCCACGCACCGCATGGGCGCTGGCGCGCGCGGCGCCGAGGCAACTGTAGATGCTCGCCGGGTTAGCCGCGTCCAACGCAAAGAAGTGCAGCAGGCGCTCGGCATGCAGTTCGCCGTGGCGCTCGTGGTAATCCTCCAGGGTGCCGGTGATCAGCAGCGGCATGGCCAATTCGTGCAGGCCATCACCGCGCCCATCCTGGGGCATCAGCGACAGCGAATAACTGACATCAAGCATGCGGGCGAGGTTTTCCGCGCGTTCCAGGTAGCGCGACATCCAGTACAAATCCGAGGCAGTTCTACTCAACATGGCATCAGTCCTCGACCACCCAGGTGTCTTTGGTGCCGCCGCCCTGGGACGAGTTGACCACCAGCGAGCCCTCGCGCAGGGCCACGCGGGTCAAACCGCCGGGCACCACGCGGGTTTCCTTGCCGGACAACACGAACGGCCGCAGGTCGATATGGCGCGGCGCAATGCCGTTTTCGACGAAGGTCGGACACGTGGATAAACACAGCGTCGGCTGCGCGATATAGGCGTGGGGCTTGGCCTTGATGCGCGCGCGGAAGGCTTCGATTTCCGCTTTTGTCGACGCCGGGCCCACCAGCATGCCGTAGCCGCCGGAACCTTGGGTTTCCTTGACGACCAGGTCCGGAAGATTGGCCAGCACGTGGGACAATTCGTCGGGCTTACGGCATTGAAACGTAGGCACGTTCTTCAGAATCGGCTCTTCATCCAGGTAAAAACGGATCATCTCGGTGACGAAGGGATACACCGACTTGTCATCGGCCACCCCGGTGCCAATCGCGTTGGCCAACACCACATTGCCCGAGCGATAGGCCGCGAGCAGGCCGGGCACGCCGAGCATGGAGTCGGGGTTGAAGGCCAGTGGGTCGAGAAATGCGTCATCGAGGCGACGGTAGATCACATCCACGGCCTTGGGGCCGTCAGTGGTGCGCATGAATACGCGGTCATCGCGCACGAACAAGTCGGCGCCTTCCACCAGTTCCACGCCCATTTCCCGCGCCAGGAAGGCGTGCTCGAAGAACGCGCTGTTAAAGCGCCCCGGGGTCAGCACCACCACGCTGGGGTTATCCAGAGGGCTCGAGCTTTTCAGGGTGTCGAGCAACAGGTTGGGGTAATGGTCGATGGGCGCGATGCGCTGGGCGGCGAACAACTCGGGGAACAGGCGCATCATCATCTTGCGGTCTTCGAGCATGTAACTCACGCCGCTCGGTGTGCGCAGGTTGTCTTCCAACACGTAGTAGGTGCCGTCGCCATCGCGTACGAGATCAACACCGGAGATGTGGGAATACAGATCGCGGTGCAGGTCCAGGCCCTGCATGGCCAACTGGTATTGCTCGTTGGCCAACACCTGTTCGGCGGGGATGATCCCGGCCTTGATGATGCGTTGCTCGTGATAGAGGTCGGCGAGAAACAGGTTCAGCGCTTTGACCCGTTGAATGCAGCCGCGCTCGACAATTTGCCACTCACTCGCCGGAATGCTGCGCGGGATGGTGTCGAAAGGAATCAGGCGCTCGGTACCCTGCTCGTCCCCGTAAAGGGTGAAGGTGATCCCGGCGCGGTGGAACAGCAAATCGGCTTCACGCCGGCGCTGGGCCAGCAGTTCGGCGGGAGTTTCAGCTAACCAGCGGGCGAACTCGCGGTAATGGGGGCGGACCTGCCCTGCCCCGTCGTACATTTCATCGTAATAAGTGCGGATCATGCCGTACTCCTTGTCACCCGGGCGCGAGAACCGTCGCAAGGCCCGTGCCAGCGGCATAAACACTTAAAAATCAGTGAGTTAAATAACCTGCAGGTTTTGCGCGCACCGTCCTGGTGCGCAGAATGCCCGCTGTCCTGTACCACGCTTCATCGCAATGCGGGCTTTGACTATCAACAGCATAGTCAGAGTTGATTTCACTGCCCGGTTGCGCTTGCGGATAATCCCCACATCGGCTGACCAGGATGTTTCCTGAGATGTCAGCGAACCGCTCTTCCCTTTAAGCCACCCTCTTTGGGTGGTTTTTTTTGCGCCGTAGAAAGCCAAGAGCCCGATTTGCCGGCGATCGCGACGTTAAAGACGCTATCGGCAGCAGGCCGGGCTCGTAGTAGGTGGCGATGTTAAGGGTGCAGTTGTGGGGAGTGCACAAACAAAATCGGCCGACCCAAAGGTCAGCCGATACGCTGTGTTGCTCATCGAATGCCGCTACATGGGTAACCCACGCACCTCCTGCTTGACGCCCCATCCCTCGATGATCCCGCCCAAAGGCTCGACCACCGCTTCAAAGTCTTGCTCGAAGTCTCCTATGCCGTCGTAGGTTGCGAACATGATTTTGCTCAGTTCCAGGTACCAGGCGCCATCGTCGCGCGCGCTGACCTGGGCATTCAGGGATTCCCCACGAAATCGACCCGCAGCCCTGCGCGCCCGTTCCTCATCCGGGAAAATGGCGTAGAACTCGATGGGGTGGAACCGTGAGAAGTCGAAACCGCCTTCTTTCATGCGGCGCAGTACGTTGGTGCTGATGTCTTCTTGATAGGCTGTGCTCATGAAACGTCCTCCTCAAACTGATGGATAGACTTTCCGTGCTTCCCGAAGACCGCGCCCTGCTGGCGCGGGTGCTACGGCATTAACGACACCGCGGGAAAACAAGCATGTAGCTGACAAGACCAGACCTTAGCGATTCATTCGCTGATCTCGGTTGCAGAGTAGCGCGAAGCTATCACCTCCACCAGAGGTGCTTGAAGGACATACAGGCAATGTTCAGGCGGCGGGCGAAATGTCGAGGATTTGAATGCTGTTCTGGTCTTTAAGAATCTTGACCGTAGGCTCGGGTTTGCGCCCTTCCAAGTCATTCAGGTCAAGTTCGGCGGCCACTGGCACCAGCTTGTTACGAATCATGTGTGCCGCATCTTCGAGGCTGGGCTTCTGGTCGCAGCTGAACTGCTCGACGGACTGAACGCCGTGATCATCAACGAAGGTAATCTGCCACTTTTGCATCGGTGCCTCCTCGATAAAACCCATGTGTGGGCTTACAACTATCTGGACCTTGAGGGCTCTGCAAACGTTCCACTCAAGTCAGGAGGCACTTGATTAATTACACTTATTTTTCAGCGTGTTCTTTCAAGGCTTTCAAGGTGTTGAACGGCGCGTCCACCACGAACTTGTTGGCCAGCCACGATGGCACGCTGCCGCCTGGCTCGGTGTGCACCTGGTAGGTCACTTCGGTCTGGTTGTCGCCTTTGGGTACCAGCTTCCAGTAGCCGTCTACCTGGGCAACGCGCACGTAACCTTTCACTTCTGGCTGATAGGTCGGCACTTCCAGCAATTTGCGGGTCACGGTGCCGTCGGCAGCCTTGGAAGTGGTGATTTCGAGGATCGAATCGCGGTCGGTCACCGGGAACGGTGCCTTGAACTGGGTGTAGGTCCAGCTCTTGTCGCCTTCGGTCTTGAGCAGTTTTTGCGATTTGCATTCGTGGATCCAGGAGCAGGCACCGGCCACGTCTTCCTGCAGGGCCTGGATCTTGGCGACAGGCGCCTTGATCAGCGCCACACCGCGGTAGGCCTTGTATTTGGAGCCGGCAATTTCGCTCAGGGACACCTTGATACCGTCTTCGTCCTTGGCGACCTGCCAATCCTCAGCCTGCGCAGTGGCAGCAAACAACACCGTAAAACCGCACAACACAGCCATTCGTTTCAGCGAACCCATTGTTGTATTCCTTATTGTCGAAGTTCTGAAAGTAAGTTCTGAAAGTAAATTCCGATAGTAAAGCCCATCAAGCCGCCGTCATCTGCTCCCACCAGCCGATCAACCGGATCGCATCGGCCTGGTCGTTGCCACAGACATCCAGATCTGCTTTGAAATCACTGCACACCGCTGGGCGTTCCGGTTGGCCAAACAGCAGGCATAGCTGTTCGACCGACAGGTGCAGGCAGCGTTCGCCCGCGGGTTTGCCGTGCGGCATTCCCGGCAATGGCGAACTGATGGAGGGGGCAATGCAGCATGCGCCACAGCCTTCACGGCATTTCATGACCAACAGGTCCTCGACGACTCAATGTGGATGGCCGGGCTAGAGTACGCCCTTAAACAGCCGTTTTAAAATGGTCTAACAGGTGTTTTTCGCACAAAACAAAAGTGACTGACCAGTCTGCGACAGATGGTCGATGAGCGGCGTCACCTTTGCGCGAAATTTATTGCTTGAACTCGAAATCCAGCGCCGCGCCTTCGATATCGCGACGTTCATCGTTACGCAACTGCAGCTTCATCTCGTTGCTGAGCAAGCGGCCGTTGATCTGGAACGCGCTGTTGTCGGTAGGTTTCTCGCCAAACATCGGCGGCAGCAAGGGCACGCTCTTGGGCTTGGGCATGGTGCCTATGGGCTGCAAGTGCCTGACCATGTCCGTAGGCAGTGTCAGGTCCAACTGTGCCGGTGGCAGTTTGGTCTGTGCCACTTCATGGGCTGACTTGGATTTGCTCGCGACGGGAGCGCGCTTTTTCACCGTGGCGGCTTTCTTCTTGGCCGCCGGAGCCTTTTTGGCGGGCGCCGGTTTTTTCGCGGGAGTGGCCTGCTCGGTACTGGCGGCGGGCTTGCTTTCAGACACCACAGGCGTTGCCGCCAGCACGGTGCCGACGTTACACAGGCTTAACAGGCCAACCACTACAGCAGCGCGAAAAATAGATGTCATATCGCCAACAGCATTAACGGCAGAGGGCCATATGCTCGCTTGTTGTGCGCGGCATGACAAGTCTGGTGATTAGCCAGCTATCGGTACTGTCCCCATTACACGCCTCAGCCACCGGCCTCAAAGCCCGGCTGCAGTTTCCTGGCACAGCTGGCTGGCAAGCATCCCCAAGGTCATCAGCGCCCGCTCTGCCTCGCGGTTCCACGGCGTGCCGCAGTTGAGGCGAATACAGTGGTTGAACTGTTCCGTATTACTGAAAATCACCCCCGGCGCAATGCTGATGCCCTGCTGCAATGCGCGCACGTGCAGTTCCTGGGTATTGACCCGCCCCGGCAAACTGACCCACAAGATAAAGCCGCCGTTGGGACGCGTCATCTGTGTGCCTTCCGGGAAATACTGCTGCACCGCCAGCTGAAAAGCGCTGAGGTTCTTGCGGTACTCCTGGCGGATATAACGCAGGTGGCGGTCATAGCCGCCGTTTTCCAGGTAGGCCGCAACGCCCATCTGGGTCACGCTGCAGGCCGAGTGGGTGCTGAACATCTGCAGCCGCTGGATTTCCTGCTGGTATTTGCCGGCAATCATCCAGCCGATGCGCACGCCGGGAGACAAGGTCTTGGAAAAGCTCGAGCAGTAGATCACCCGGTCGAGGCGGTCATAGGCTTTCAGCGCCTTGGTGCGGCCCAGTTCGAACATCAGTTCGCCGTAGATATCGTCCTCGACGATCTGGATATCGAAATCCGAGGCCAGGCGCAGCAACTGTTTCTGGCGTTCTTCAGGCATGGTCGCGCCCAGGGGATTGCTCAGGCGCGTGGTCAGCACCAGGGCCTTGATCGACCACTGGTTGGCCGCCAGTTGCAAGGCCTCAAGGCTCATGCCGGTGGACGGGTCGCTGGGGATCTCGATGACTTTGAGGCCCAGCAGATCGGCCAATTGCAGCAAACCGTAATAGGTGGGTGATTCGGCGGCGATCAGGTCGCCCGGGCGGGTCAGCACGCGCAACGACATCTGCAACGCATCGACACAACCGTGGGTGATCACCACTTCGGAGGGATCCACCACTACGCCGGCGTCGCGCATGCGAATCGCCACTTGGCGGCGCAATGGCTCAAAGCCCGGGCTGAACATGTAACTGAATGCGCGCGGGCTCTGGAAGCGGGTGACTTTGGCCAATTGCTGGTGCAGCGCCCGCACAGGCAGGTAATCCACACTCGGCACGGCGGCGCCCAACGGGAACACACCTTCGCGGCGCGACTCGACCAAGACTTGCTGGATGATGCTGCTGCGGGTGACCAAACCCGGGCGCTCGACCCGCGCGATGTCCGGCGTGGGCGCCGTCAACGCAGGTGTCTGGTGCACGTAATAGCCCGACTGCGGCCGCGCCCGGATCAGCCCCTGGTCTTCCAGGTTGGCATAGGCCTGTAACACCGTGGCGTGGCTGACGTTGAGCTGGGAGCTCATTTTGCGCACCGAGGGCACACGCTCACCGGGTTGATAGACACCACGGCGGATGTCCTCAGCCAGTTGCTGGGCGATACGTTGGTAGAGCAACAGATTGGTCATGACGCAGCACTCGATTTCACGGGTATTTTATTTTTGTGTGAAACATACCGGCACAGTTTAGAAGTGTACGGGGACAGTTGCGAGAATAGTCGAGCTCGGGCGGCAGTGATAGAAAAAACTGTGCGGGTGTTGAACATGAAAAACCCGATCAGCGATCGGGTTTGCTTGGGGTGGGAGCTGGCTTGCCTGCGATGGCATCACCTCGGTTAGCCAGATCCACCGAGGTGCCCGCATCGCAGGCAAGCCAGCTCCCACAGAGGACCGCGCAGGGCGTCAGCGCGCAGCGCCCAGCTGGCCCTTTTCATCGGAGAACACAATCTCCACCCGACGGTTCTGCGCGCGGCCACGCTCGGAGGCGTTGGCTTCGACCGGGTACTGGTCGCCATAGCCTTCGACCTGGATACGTTTTTCATCGATCCCCAGGTCCATCAGCACATCGGCCACCGATTGCGCACGGTCGCGCGACAGCTTCAGGTTTTCCTGCTCGCCACCGGTGTTGTCGGTGTAACCCTCGATGCGCACCACGCGCTTGGGGTTCAGTTGCAGGAACTGCACGATCTTCAGCACCGTCCGATTGGCCGAGTTTTCCAGCTGCGCATCACCGGTGTCGAACAGCACATCGCCGAGGGTCATCACCAGGCCGCGATCGGTCTGGGTGGTGGTCAGGCTGGCGATTTGCTCTTCGAGCCACTTGCCCTGTTGCTGCACGCTGGCGAGTTTGTTTTCGCGCAGGGCCAGTTGCAGGCGTTGGCGTTCCAACTCGAGCTTGGTGCCGCGCTCGGCGTTAAGGCCCTGTTCGGTGTGTTCGCGGGCGATCGCACTGTACCGCTGGCTCAGGTAAGCGTAATGCACCACGTCGGCACCGCTGCCCCAGTAGCTGGACAAACGATCGGCGCGCGCCAGGGATTCACCGGCGCGAATGACGTCCTTGGGTGCAAAGCGCAGCACATTGGCGTCTTCCTTGACCTTCTGGAAATCAGTGCCGGCCTGTTGCAAGGCCTGCTCGCTGCTCGGTTGGCTGGCGCAACCGCCCAGGGCGGCGCTGCCCAGCAGCACGACACAGCTCAAACCACGGATCATCGGGCTCATTGGGCTTCTCCCAACTGCAATTGCTTGCGCAGGCGGGTGATGCGGGTGTTGAGCACGCTCAGTTGCTCCTGGCTCTTTTGGGTCAGAACCTTGGCTTCGGCAAGGCGCGCGTCCAACTCGGCCTGTTCGGCCCGCATGCGCGCATGCTTGTAGGACTCATCGGCCATGTCGGCCTTGGCCCTGGCGAACTTGTCTTCGGCCAGTTTCAGCTCAGGCGAATCGTCGACGCTGGCCCCCACGGCGCTGGCTTGTTCCAGGGCTTGCTGGGTGAGGCGTATTTGCTCATTCGGCGCAGGATCGGCTGCACATCCCGCCAAAGCGACAACGGCGAGGGCCGCGAAAAGAGGTCGAATAGTCACTGTAAATCCTTACTTTGCTGGGGTGCCGACGGGTTGCTGCAATTGCGCTTTCCAGCGCTCGAGGTTGCGCTGCATTGCTGTTTGCACCACACCGGACGCGGGCAATTCTGTCATCTTTTTGGCCAGCTGTCCGCGCAGCCACGGATCATTGCAGGCCGAGTTGTGGGAAATCGCCAGGTACAAGCCGGGTTGATCGACAGGCACTTCACGCGCGATCAAGTCGTTGCTCATGCCCAGCGTCTGGGCCATGGCCATACCCGAATAACGCCCGGCGAGCACGTAGTCCACTTCCCCCAGCAGCAGTTTCTGAAAGGCCGGCGTCAAGGTGGGGAAGCGTTGCAGGTTGAGCTGTTGGCTGGCGAAGGTGTCGAAATCGGCACTCAAGCGTGCGCGTTCCGAGACTGCGCCCTTTTGGCCGTGCAGGTCGGCCGCCGTGGCGTAGACCAGCGCCGAATCCTTGCGGGTCCAGACCAGGTAGTCGATCTGCATCAAGGCCGGGTGGATGTAGTCGAGGGTTTCCAACTCGCCCAGGTTCAGCGGCGCATCGGCGAGGATGTCCATGCGCCCGCTGCGCACTTCATCCAGGGCCAGGGCGCGTTTGCCGCCATAGAGCAGGTCGATTTTAAGCCCCAGCTCCTTGGCCACTTGTTGCAGCACATCGGCGGTGGCGCCGATCAGGTGCGTCGGGTCTTGTGGGTCACGCCATAACAAGGGCGGCGCGTCCGGGCTGCCGGTGATCACCAGGCGCTCACATTTGCCAGCGGCCAGCGCCAGGCTCGGCAGCAGCGCCAATCCAAGTGTCAGTGCCAGCACTACGGGACGCAGATCCATGGCGGTTCTCCAGATTAAAAAGGGGCGCGCAAAAAAAAGCCCGGTCCAAAGACCGGGCTCTTTATAAGTGAAGCGGCTGGATTAGACCAGCTTCTCCAACTCAGGTACGGCTTCGAACAAGTCCGCCACCAGGCCGTAATCAGCCACCTGGAAGATCGGCGCTTCTTCGTCCTTGTTGATCGCAACGATCACTTTGGAGTCTTTCATACCGGCCAAGTGCTGGATCGCGCCGGAGATACCGACGGCAATGTACAGCTGTGGCGCAACGATTTTGCCGGTCTGGCCGACCTGCATGTCGTTGGGTACGAAACCTGCATCGACGGCCGCGCGGGACGCGCCCACCGCAGCGCCCAGCTTGTCGGCCAGGGCGTACAGGTGCTTGAAGTTGTCACCGTTCTGCATGCCACGCCCGCCGGAAACGACGATCTTGGCAGCGGTCAGCTCAGGACGATCCGACTTGGCCAGCTCTTCGCCAACAAAGCTGGACGTACCCGCGTCGTGGGCGGCGGAGACGGCTTCAACGGCCGCCGAACCACCTTCAGCAGCAACCGGGTCGAAACCGGTGGCACGCACGGTGATCACTTTTACCGACGCGTTGGACTGCACGGTGGCAATGGCGTTACCGGCGTAGATCGGGCGCTTGAAGGTATCAGCGCTTTCAACCGAGATGATCTCGGAGATCTGGTCAACGTCCAATTGCGCGGCAACGCGTGGCAGGATGTTTTTGCCGTTGGAAGTAGCGGCAGCCAGGATATGGCTGTAGCCAGCGCCCAGCTCTGCAACCAGAGGAGCAACGTTTTCCGGCAGTTGGTGAGCGTAGGCGGCGTTGTCGGCCAGCAGTACTTTGCTCACGCCAGCGATTTTCGCCGCGGCGTCAGCCACGGCGCCAGCGCCCTGACCTGCTACCAGCACGTGAATGTCGCCACCGATTTTCGCAGCGGCAGCCACGGTGTTCAGGGTGGCCGGGGCCAGCACCTTGTTGTCGTGTTCTGCGATTACCAAGATAGTCATGATTAGATTACCTTCGCTTCGTTTTTCAGTTTCTCGACCAGTTCAGCCACCGACTTGACCTTGATGCCCGCGCTGCGTGCAGCCGGCGCTTCAACCTTGACGGTCTTGTTGGTGGAGGCGGTGGAAACGCCCAAAGCTTCTGGAGTCAGCGACTCAAGCGGCTTCTTCTTGGCTTTCATGATGTTTGGCAGGGACGCATAGCGCGGCTCGTTCAAACGCAGGTCGGTGGTGACGATGGCCGGCAGTTTCAGCGAAACGGTCTGCGCGCCGCCGTCGATTTCACGGGTAACCGCAACGCTGTCGCCGCTCACTTCGACTTTGGAGGCGAAGGTGCCCTGGCCGTAACCGGTCAGTGCAGCCAGCATCTGGCCAGTCTGGTTGTTGTCGCTGTCGATGGCCTGTTTGCCGAGGATCACCAGCTGAGGCTGTTCCTTGTCGACAACGGCTTTGAGCAACTTGGCAACGGCCAGGGAGGTCAGCTCTTCAGCCGATTCAACCAGGATGGCGCGGTCGGCGCCCAGTGCCAGGGCGGTACGCAGCTGCTCTTGGGCAGTGGTAGGACCGATGGAAACCACAACGATTTCAGTCGCTACGCCTTTTTCTTTCAGGCGTACGGCTTCTTCCACGGCGATTTCACAGAATGGGTTCATCGACATCTTGACGTTAGCAAGGTCGACGCCGGAATTGTCCGCCTTGACGCGAACTTTCACGTTGTAATCGACAACGCGTTTGACAGCTACAAGAACCTTCATGGATTCCTCGTTACTCTCCGGTGAAAAGAAAGTCGCCTAGGCGAACCTGGCGGTTGATGCTCATCGGCACACAAGGGCACCTCCAAAAACGTCGGCGGATGACCTTACTCACGGGAAATGATGACCGTTCGTCAGTGGTGACTGAGAGGTCATTCTTTATCGCGGCGTGTAAACTGCGCGCCATCAATGAAACGCGCGTCACCTGTTTTGCCTTGGCCCTGCTTTTGGACGTGCTCTTGAAACCTGCGGTATGCCTACGGTATGCGCAAAACCGACCGTATATTGACCGGAACGCCTATTCTGGTCAATACGCCAAAATAGCCAGTCATAAGCCGCGTTGCTTTGATTTACCTAGCTTCCAAGCAATTCAAACAAACGTTTGTATTGGACGCTGCCAGTGGTGTAGATATAATGCGCCACCTAGAGAGAAAGGTGGGTCATCCCGTGCTCCGAATGCACTGATGACGGATGCGACACCGAACCTCCACCCATTAAAAAAAAAGCCTGTTGAGCCTTGAGTAGGAGATAGCCTGTGGAACGCGAATACATGGAATTCGACGTGGTCATCGTCGGCGCTGGCCCGGCAGGCCTGTCTGCCGCCTGCCGACTGAAGCAGAAGGCCGCCGAAGCCGGTAAAGAAATCAGCGTCTGCGTGGTCGAGAAAGGCTCCGAAGTCGGCGCGCATATCCTTTCCGGTGCGGTGTTTGAACCCCGCGCCCTGAACGAACTGTTCCCGGACTGGAAAGCACTTGGCGCCCCGCTCAACACTCCCGTGGTGCGCGATGACATCTATGTACTGCGCAGCCCGGAAGCCGCCACCAAGGTTCCCGACTTCTTTGTGCCCAAGACCATGCACAACGAAGGCAACTACATCATCTCCCTGGGCAACCTGTGCCGCTGGCTGGCCCAGCAGGCTGAGAACCTGGGCGTGGAAGTCTACCCAGGCTTCGCCGCTCAAGAAGCACTGTTCGACGAAAACGGCGTGGTCCGCGGGATCATCACCGGCGACCTCGGCGTCGACCGCGAAGGCCATCCAAAGGAAGGCGTCTATACCCCAGGCATGGAGCTGCGTGGCAAGTACACGCTGTTCGCCGAGGGCTGCCGTGGCCACATCGGCAAGCAACTGATCCAGCGCTTCAACCTGGACAGCGACGCCGACGCCCAGCACTACGGCATCGGCCTCAAAGAAATCTGGGAAATCGACCCCGCCAAGCACCAACCTGGCCTGGTGGTACACACCGCCGGTTGGCCGCTGGACATCATGAGCAACGAGAACACGGGCGGTTCTTTCCTCTATCACCTGGAAAACAACCAGGTGGTCGTGGGTCTGATCGTCGATCTGTCCTACAGCAACACCTTCCTGTCGCCGTTCGATGAGTTCCAGCGCCTCAAGCACCACCCGGTTCTCGCCCAGTACCTGGAAGGCGGCAAGCGCATCAGCTACGGCGCGCGTGCCCTGGCCAAAGGCGGCATCAACTCGTTGCCGAAGATGGTCTTCAAAGGCGGCGCCCTGATCGGCTGCGACCTGGGCACCATGAACGTGGCCAAGATCAAAGGCAGCCACACCGCGATGAAGTCCGGCATGCTCGCCGCCGACGCGGTGGCCGAACGCCTGTTCGCCGAGTCTGAAGGCGGCGACGAACTGACCAACTACGTCGACAGCTTCAAAGCCAGCTGGCTGTACGAAGAGCTGTTCGCCAGCCGCAACTTCGGCCCGGCGATGCACAAGTTCGGCCCGATCCTCGGCGCCGGCTTCAACTGGTTCGACCAGAACATCCTCGGCGGCAAAATGCCGTTCACCCTGCACGACACCAAGCCGGACTACGCCTGCCTGAAGCTCGCCAAGGACAGCAAGAAGATCGATTACCCAAAACCCGACGGCAAGCTGAGCTTCGACAAGCTGAGCTCGGTGTTCATCTCCGGTACCAACCACGAAGAAGAACAGCCGTGCCACTTGAAGCTCAAGGACCCGAGCATCCCGATCGGCACCAACCTGCCGCTCTACGATGAACCGGCGCAGCGCTACTGCCCGGCCGGCGTGTATGAAGTGATCACCAAGGAAGACGGCGAGAAGCGCTTCCAGATCAACGCCCAGAACTGCGTGCACTGCAAGACCTGTGACATCAAGGACCCTTCGCAGAACATTACGTGGGTGACACCGGAAGGCGCCGGCGGGCCGACTTACCCGAATATGTAAGTCATTGGCTTGAACAAAAAGGCTCCCAATCGGGAGCCTTTTTTATGCCCAGCACAGATCAAATGTGGGAGCTGGCTTGCCTGCGATGGCGGAGCATCAGTCAACCAACCTTTAGCTGACCCACCGCTATCGCAGGCAAGCCAGCTCCCACATTGACCGCGTTGCATCAACAGAATCTAGGCAGCCCGCTCTTCGCCCGGGTTACGCAAAAAGTAGCGCTTATATTCGCGACTGAACTGCGACGTACTCTGATACCCCACATTGTGTGCCGCCTGCGCCACACCCATGCCCTCCACCAGCAGCAACTGCTGCGCCTTGAGCAACCGCAACCGCTTCAAATACTGCACCGGCGACAACAACGTACAGCGCTTGAAATGCTCGTGAAACGTCGACGCGCTCATGTGCGCATAACCGGCCAGCGTCTCGATATTCAGCGGCTCGGCGTAATGGGCATGCAGGTGATTCAACGACGTGGCGATGCGCGAAAATTGCCCCTGCTGCTCCACCAATGCCCGCAACACATCGGCCTGCGGCCCGCGCAACGCGGTGAACAACAATTCGCGCACCCGCGCCGGGCCCATGATCCGGCTTTCCAGCGGATCGTGCAGGCACTGCAACAGTCGCTCGACGCACCCACGCATCGCATCATCGAGCACCACCGAACTCATCGATTCCAGCGTCTGCGCTGCCGGCGGCGGCCCGGCCTGAATGCCCATGGCCATGACCAACTCGCCCAGCACCACCCGATCAATACCCACCGTCACGCCATACAACGGCGCGTTCGGCAGGGCAAAGGTCTCGCATTCAAACGGCACCGGCATCGCCTGGATCAAATAATGCCCGGCGCCATACTCCAGCGTACGCGGGCCCAGGTAGGCGACTTTGCTGCCCTGGGCCACGATCATCAGGCTCGGCTCGTAGATCTGCGGGCCGCGCGCCACGTCGCAGCTGGCGCGCAGGACCTGCACGCCGGGAAGGTTCGTCGGCGAAAATCCGTCGCAGGGCGTAAGCCCTTTTATCAAGGCCACCAACGTGGCGTTGGCGTCGAGATGGCGGGTCAACAACATGGCAAAAAACTTCGCGAAAAAGGGATGAGAGCATCATCGCAGGTCTGACGGCACATGGATCCAAACAAGGGGCACTCCCGGACGAATAGGCATGAGACTCGGAGCAATCGCCATGGCCGCATCGGGGCGCGGCGCGGAGAATGCGCCGCCTCCCTAGTTATTCCTGTTGCGAGGTTTCCTCATGTATACCGCCATCGGTTATGCCGCCCAGTCGGCGACCACTCCCCTCGCCCCCATGTCCTTCGAACGTCGCAGCCCGCGCGCCGATGACGTGGCCATCGAGATTCTCTACTGCGGCGTGTGCCACTCCGACATCCACCAGGCGCGCAACGAGTGGGGCATTGCCGTGTACCCGCTGATGCCGGGCCACGAGATCGTCGGCAAAGTCACCGCCGTCGGCGCCAGCGTCACCGCGCACAAAGTCGGCGACCTGGTCGGCGTGGGCTGCATGGTTGATTCGTGCCGCCACTGCGACGCCTGCCACGCGGACCTGGAGCAATACTGCCTCGAAGGCCCGACCATGACTTACGCCACCCCGGACCGGGTCGACGGCAGCAACACCATGGGCGGCTACTCCGACAGCATCGTGGTCAGCGAGCACTTCGTGGTGAAAATCCCGGCCAAGCTCGACCTGGCCAGCGCCGCACCGATCCTGTGTGCCGGCATCACCACCTACTCGCCACTCAAGCATTACGGCGTGAAAGCGGGCGACAAAGTCGGCGTGCTGGGCATGGGCGGCCTGGGCCACATGGGCATCAAGTTCGCCAAGGCGATGGGCGCAGAAGTCACGCTGTTCACCCGCTCCGCGAGCAAGGCTGAAGAAGGCCGTCGCCAAGGCGCCGATCACGTGATCGTGTCCACCGACGCCGAGCAAATGAAAGCCGCCGCCGGCAGCTTCGACTTCCTGCTCGACACCATTCCGGTGCAGCACGACCTGAACCCCTACCTCGACGTGCTGCGCTTTGACGGCGTGCACATTCTGGTCGGCCTGATCGAACCGGTCGATCCGCCGGTCAACGCCGCCAAGCTGGTGTTGGGCCGTAAAGTGCTGGCCGGTTCGTTGATCGGCGGTATTGCCGAAACCCAGGAAGTCCTGGATTTCTGCGCCGAGCACAACATCACCTGCGACATCGAAATGCTCGACATCCGCCAGATCAATGAGGCTTACACCCGCATGATCGCCGGTGATGTGAAGTACCGCTTTGTCATCGACATGGCGACCTTGAAGGCCTGATCAGGCCTTCGCGCCCAACTCCGCTGAGAGCCGCGCTGCGACCTGTTTGATCACAGGGATCAGCTCGGCCATTTTTTCCAGCGGCATGTAGGGCACGGTACTGGCGATGCTGATGCCGGCGACGATTCGCCGGCTGGCATCGCGCACCGGTGCCGCCACACAACGGATCGACGGTTCGTTGTCTTCCAGATCGAACGCATACCCCCCCGCCACGTATTCGCGCATGCGCTGCTCGAACTGCGCCCAGGATTGCTCCGGGTGCTGCGGCCACTGCTGGCTTTTGCCACCGGCCGGAAGGCTGGCTTCATACAGGCGCTGCCACTCCTGCACCGAGTCGTCCAGCAACATCGCCTTGCCCACACCCGTGCGCGCCAGTGGCATGCGATGGCCCACCCGCGAGCGCATTTCCGGACCGTTACGGCCGGGATTCTTGTGCAGGTAAAGCACGTCGTCGTATTCGCGAATCGCCAGGTGGATGGTGTCGCCGGTCAGCGCCGACAACTCATCCAGATACGGCACCGCGAGGCTCACCAACGGCAATTCTTCACGGGCCTGGAAGCCCAACTCGATCAGCTTGGGCCCCAACAGGTAACCGACTTGCGGCACCACACGCAGGTAACGCTCCTCCACCAGGCAACTGGCCAGGCGGTGGGTGGTGCTGCGGGTGGTGCCGATGCGCCGGGCGATCTCTTTCAGATCCCGCGCACCGGCCGCCACTGCCTGCACCACGCCCAGGCCACGCAACAGAGTCTGGGTGCCGGTGGGCGCGGCGTCTTTGACGGGGATGTGGGCGTTTTCCTGCATATCGGGCCTATTGGGAAGTACGAAAACGGCGCCATTATGGCAAAAGCAGCCCTCCTGAACAGAGGAGATCCACTGTGGGAGCTGGCTTGCCTGCGATGAGGCGTGTCAGGCAGTCAATGTGCAGGCTGACACGCCGCTATCGCAGGCAAGCCAGCTCCCACATTTGGATCTCCACAGGGCAAGGCTTCAGCGTTGTTTCATGCGGTCGATAATCACCGCCAGCAACAGGATCGAACCGCGGATCACGTACTGGTAAAAGGTGTCGATGTTCTTCAGGTTCATCGCATTCTCGATGATCGCCAGAATCAACACCCCGGCAATCACATGCCGGATCATGCCGATGCCGCCGCTCAGCGAGACGCCGCCCAGCACACAGGCAGAAATCACCGTCAGCTCAAAGCCCTGCCCGATCATCGGCTGGCCGGAGGTCATGCGCGAGGCCAGAATCACCCCCGCCAACGCGCCGATCAAACCGTGCACGGCAAAGATGATGATCTTGGTGCGATCGACATTCACCCCGGCCAGCAACGCCGCTTCCTGGTTACCGCCGATGGCCATGGTGTTGCGCCCGTAGGTGGTGTAGTTGAGCAGCCAGCCGAAGAACACAAAGCACAGCACGGTGATGATGATCGGCACCGGCACGCCCATCAATTGGCCGTTGCCGAACACGAAAAAGCGTTCGTCCATCACGCCGACGGCCTTGCCGTTGGAGAAGATATAGGCCAGGCCGCGCACGATCTGCATGGTCGCCAACGTGGCGATCAACGCATTGATGCGCAGCTTGGCGATCACAATGCCGTTGATCAGCCCCACCACCAGGCCCATGGCCAACGCCGCCGACACGCCGAGCACCACGCTGTCGGTGTCACGAATCACAATCCCCGCCACGACGCCGGCGCAGGCAATCACCGAACCCACCGACAAGTCGAAGTGCCCCGACGCCAGGCAGAACAACATCGTGCACGCGGCGATGCCCACCGTGGAAATCGCCAGGCCCAGCCCGCGCATGTTCAGCGGCGAGAGGAAGTTGTCGATAAACAACGCGCTGAGCACAAAAATGCTCAACGCGGCGAGCAGCATCACCCAATCATCAAGAAACTTGCGCTGGTTAAAACCCGGCCAGAAGCTCTTTGCAGTTTTTATTTGCGACATCATTCACCTCGAATTCTTCAAGCCCGCGTACGCGGAAGTGCCAATTGCAATAGCTGTGCTTCGTCCGCCTGATCGCGGTTCAACTCGCCGGTCAGTACGCCTTCGCTCATCACCAGGATGCGGTCGGAGATGCCCATGACTTCCATCAAGTCGCTGGACACCACGATCACCGCGATGCCACTGGCAGCCAGGTTGTGGATGATCTGGTAGATCTCCGACTTGGCGCCGATGTCGATGCCGCGCGTCGGCTCATCGAGCAGCAGCACCTTCATCGGCATCGACAGCCAGCGGCCGAGAATGGCCTTCTGCTGGTTACCGCCGGACAGGTACATGATTTTCTGTTCGGCGTTCGGCGTTTTGACTTTCATCGCCTTGATTTGATGGTCGGCGTTGCCCTTCTCCCAGCCGTCACGCAAGAGCCAGCCAAACGTGGAATGGGCGCCGCGTGCGCTGATGTTGATGTTCTCGGCGACGCTGGACAGCGGGATGATGCCTTCCTTTTTACGGTCTTCCGGGCACAGCAGCACGCCCGCATTGATGGCATCACGCGGCGAGCGCAGGTGCAGGTTTTCACCAAAGAGCTGCAGCTGCCCGGCGGTGGAACGCGTCAATCCGCTCAGCAGCCGAAACAACTCGGTACGCCCCGCGCCAACCAACCCGAACAGGCCGAGAATCTCGCCTTTGTGCACCTCAAGGCTGACCGCTTCGCGCAAGCCCGGGCCCAGCAAGCCCTCGACCTTGAGCGCCACCTCGCCGCGCTCACGCGGGCGGTAGTCGTAGATGTCCTGAATATCCCGGCCGACCATGCACGTCACCAATTGGTCGTGGGTCAGCGTGGCCATGTCGTCAAAGGTGCGCACGAAGCGGCCGTCCTTGAACACCGTCACCGCATCGCAGATACGAAACACCTCTTCCATACGGTGCGACACGTAGAGCACCACTTTGCCCTCGTCACGCAGGCGCGTGATGATCGCCATCAAACGGTCGATCTCCCGCGCCGACAGACTGCTGGTGGGTTCGTCGAAGGCAATCACATGGGCGCCACGGGACAATGCCTTGGCGATTTCCACCAGCTGACGCTGGCCCAGCGACAACCGCCCAAGTTTTTCCTGCGGGTCGATCTCATCGGCCAGGCCTTTGAGACACGCCAGCGCCTGCTTGCGCAGCAGCCCGCCATTGACCACGCCGAAACGCGACGGCAAATGCCCGAGGAACAGGTTCTCAGCCACGGTCATTTCCGGCACCAGGTGCAGCTCCTGGTGGATCACCGCGACGCCGCTGGCAATGCTGTCGGCGGCAGACTTGAAGTCCATGGTCTGCTCGCCGATCTGCACCGTGCCGCTGCTCGGAATGTAGGCGCCGCCGAGGATTTTCAGCAGGGTCGATTTGCCCGCGCCGTTCTCGCCCATCAGCGCGTGCACCGAGTGCGGTCGCGCTTCAAAGCTGATCTGCGCCAAGGCTTTGACCCCGGGAAAATCCTTGCCGATGCCGTTGAACCGCAAGGCCGCGCCGGTCATTTCCACAGACCGATTTTGCTCAACTCTTCCTTGAAGTTGGCGCGGGTGATCAGGGTCACGTTGTCCAGGGCGGTGAACTTGGCCGGCTCAGTGCCTTTGGTCACCCACTCGAACATCGCCGTGGCGGTTTTGTAGCCGGAAGCGTCCGGGCTCAGCAGCATCGAGCCGTAGAAACCGGTGTCTGATTTCTTGAGCTCTTCGATGGCATCGGTGCCATTGATGCCCACACCAATCACATTGGCCGCCTTGAACCCGGCGCTTTCGGTGGCGCGCACGCCGCCGAGCACGGTGCTGTCGTTCATGCCGCCGATGATCAGATTTTTCGCGGTGCCCGGCAGTTTCACCAGTGCCGAGTTGGTCGAATCCATACTGCCCGGTACGTCGAGGGTTTTCTGTGCGCTGAACAGGATGTGATCGGCGGGCAAGCCGGCGGCCTTGAGGCCTTCTACCGAACCGTCGGTGCGCTTCTTGCCGGTTTCCAGCTCGTCAAAGGTGTTGATGACGGCGTAGGTTTCCTTCCAGTCCCAGTTGCGGTGCTTGGCTTCGGTGGCCATGGCTTCACCTTGTTTCTGGCCGATCTTGTAGGCGTCCAGGCCGACGTAAGGGACGTCTTCCATGGGCTTGCCTTTGGCGTCGACGAAACGGTCATCCACCGCCAGCACTTTCAAACCGTTGAGCTTGGCCTTGGCCATGATCGCCGGGCCCAGTGACACGTCCGGCGGGCAGATCACAAAGCCTTTGGCGCCGTTGGCGGCGAGGGTGTCGATGGCCGACAGGGTTTTCTCGCCATCGGGCACGGCGATCTTGATCACGGTGAAGCCCTGGTCCTTGCCGGCCTTTTCGGCGAAGGCCCATTCGGTCTGGAACCAGGGCTCTTCTGCCTGCTTGACCAAAAAGCCGATCTTTACCTCTTCGGCAGACACGAAGCCGCTGAAGGCTGCGGCGAGCGTCAGGGCGCCGAGTGTTTTCTTGAACATGAACCACCTCTTCTTGTTATCGAAAAATTTTAGTCGTGGTACATCACAGAACGCCCGCCATCGATCATCAGGCAGGTTGCGTTGATAAAGGGCGCCTCGTCAGTCGCCAGGAACAGCGCCGTCATCGCCACCTCCGCCGGCTGGCCGATGCGCTTGGGCGGGTGCAAATCGAAGGCACGCTGGCGCTCGGCATGCGGGTCGGGAAAACCGTTCCAGTAATCGACGTTGAGCTGGGTTTCGATATAGCCCGGCGCGATGGCATTCACACGGATGCCCTTGGGCGCGTACTCGATGCCGAGCGCGCGGGTCAGGCCGAGCAGGCCGTGCTTGGCGACCGGATAGGGAAAGCAGCCGGGGATGATGTGGCTGGAATGGGTGGAGGCGATGTTGATGATGTTGCCGATGCCCTGCTCAATCATGTGCGGCAGCACCGTACGGCAGCCGTACCAGGCGCCGTCGAGGTCGATGGCGAAGCAGCGGCGCCAGTCTTCGTCGGTCATTTCCAGTGGGTCGCGGAACACGTTGACGCCGGCGCAGTTGACCAACACATCCACACGGCCAAAGCGCTCGATGGCCAGGTTAACCAGCGACTGCCATTGCTCTTTGGACGTGATGTCGACGGCCTGCGCGACAATGTCGGCACCGCGTTCGCGCCAGTGGGCGGCGACGTTCTGGACTTTTTCACCTTGGATATCCGCGATCACCAGACGGGCCTGCTGGGCCTGGAAGCAAGCGACAATCGCCTCGCCAATGCCTTGAGCGGCGCCGGTGATGATCACCACTTTGTTTTTCAGCCGCTCGCCGTAGGTGGGTTCCGGCACGGCGGGTAATGACAAAGGTTGGGGCTGCATCGCTTCACCTGTTTTATTTTTGGTAGTGAGTGCTGATGCAGGCGACTATAAACCCATCTTTTGAAATATCTCAATATATAAATTTGCATCCCATATAGTGAAACAAAAGCTGAGAAGTGCGGGTGTGGGGTTGCTTGGGAATGCGGTGGGTCAGAGGTGAAGGGTTGGCCGGACGAGCGCCATCGCGGGCAAGCCCGGCTCCCACAATTGGGCTGAGGTGGATGCGGAATTTTGCTCTGTCGCTCATTAGTGGGGAGCTGGCTTGCCTGCGATGGCGGTGGGTCAGGTGGCTTGGTTGGTACAGATACACCGCCTTCGCGGGCAAGCCCGCTCCCACATTTGGATTGCGGGGGGTGCGGAGATTTTGGTCTGTCACCAATAAAGGTGGGAGCTGGCTTGCCTGCGATGGCGGTGGGTCAGGCGGCTTGGTTGATACAGATACACCGCCTTCGCGGGCAAGCCCGCTCCCACATTTGGGCTGCGGCGGGTGCTAGATTTCGGTCTGTCGCAGAGTAAGTGTGGGAGCTGGCTTGCCTGCGATGGCGGTGGGTCAGGCGGCTTGGTTGGTACAGATACACCGCCTTCGCGGGCAAGCCCGCTCCCACATTTGGGCTGCGGCGGGTGCGAGATTTCGGTCTGTCGCAGAGTAAGTGTGGGAGCTGGCTTGCCTGCGATGGCGGTGGGTCAGGCGGCTTGGTTGTTACTGATACACCGCCATCGCAGGCAAGCCCGCTCCCACATTTGATCTTTTGGGGTTACAGCGCGTTGGCTTCAGCCCTGGGCGAAATCGCGCAGTGCGTCGCCTTCCATGCGGTAACGCACCCATTCTTCCTGCGGTTGTGCGCCGATGGACTTGTAGAAGGCGATCGCTGGCTCGTTCCAGTCCAGCACGCTCCATTCGAAACGTCCGCAGCCGTTGTCGCAGGCGATCTTCGCCAGGTGGCGCAGCAATTTCTTGCCCGCCCCGCCGCCGCGCTGTTCGGGGTTGATGTAGAGGTCTTCGAGGTACAGGCAATTGCTGCCCAGCCATGTGGAATAGCTGAAAAAGAACACCGCAAAGCCAATCGGCAGGCCGTCCCGCGAGCAGATCAGGCCGTGGGCGGTGGCGCCCTCGCTGAACAGGCTGCGCTCGATATCCGCCACACTGGCGATCACTTCATGCCGGGCCTTTTCGTACTCGGCAAGCTCGGTGATGAAGGTCAGGATCTGCGCAGCATCGCTGGGCACGGCAGGGCGAATCTCGATGGTCATGGGCGGGCCTTGGGCAATTTTAAAGCCCACATACTAAGGCGCTTTCATGACTGATTGCAGCGCATTTTCGTGCAGGCCAGGGAGGCTTACTCCAGCGGGTGCTAAAGCAAGCACCACCAAGCACAGAACAATCGGTCGCAGCGTGCGTGGTAAAAGTTGGCCACAACTCCAACTATTCCAAGGCTTACCCCATGCACGCCACTGCACCCGAAAAAAAGCAAGGCGCGACGCTCTTCGCCCTGTTCTGCCTGGCCAGCTTCCTGTTGTCGCTGTCGTACGGCTCGACGTTTCTGCTGTCACTGCTGATCCATTCACGCGGTGGCAACGAGCATGATGCGGGCAGTGTGATCTCCACGGCGATGCTCAGTACCTTTGTGGCCGTAGTGTTTTCCGGGCACCTGGCCGATGCGGTCGGGGCCGCGCGGGCTATTGCGGGAATGGGCGTATTGCTGGTTGTGGCCTGCCTGGGTTTCGCCCTGACGCCGGGGTTCGGCCAAGGCTTAATGGTGTTCGGACTGGCCCTTGGTTTGGGCTGGGGCGTGTTCTACACCCTGGGCCCGATCATCGTGAGCTTGCTGGTGGAGCCCCAGCAGCGAGCCAAATACTTTGCCCTGCTGTCGGGCAGCATGTTGAGCGGGATCGGCTCCGGCCCGTTGCTCGGCCGAGCCGCCAGTGCGCTGGACCTGCCGCTGACAACGGCCTTCTATATTGCCGGGCTGGCCAGCTTTGCCGGGGTGCTGATGTTCTGGCGCATGGGCGCCCGCCTCAAACAGCACGCAAATGTGCCGGCCTCGAGGATTTCCTGGGCCGCCAGCCGTCGCGTGCTGTCATCCAAGGCCGGGTTTGCAATCCTCATGGTCGGCCTGGGAGGGTGTGTGTTCGGCGGGCTTTCGTCATTTCAAACCAGCTATGCGGCCGCGCATGGCCTGGACTACTCGCTGTTCTTCGCCGGGTTCCTGAGCGCTGCGATCACCAGCCGTCTGTTGATCGCAGGCCACGTGGTCAAACGTGATGCCTACCGGGCGGCGTGTGTGTTGTCGGGGATCATGCTCGGGTCGATCGTGCTGTTTGCGGTGGGCGTGAGCGGCAATTTCAGCTACTTGCTGGCCGCCGCCACGCTGGGAGTGGGTTACGGCCTGACGTATTCGGTGATCAACGGGCTGGTGGCCAACGAAGCACCGCCCGGCACCACGTCCCAGGCATTGCTGCTGTTCAGCCTGGCGTACTTTGTCGGCGTGTTCGGGTTTCCCTGGCTGGCGGGCAGGATCATCGTCGATTACGGCCTGCCGACATTGATGGCAATTGTCATGGGCGTGGCGTCGTTGAATTGGCTGATCACGGTGGCGCGGCTGGTGTGGCGCAAAGCTTCTGCACACAAAATCTTACAGGTGAGCTAAGACCGTTCGTCGCCATCAAGGCACGAACCGCCAGCGGGGGCTGACCAATAAAGGGTAAGGACATTAATCATATGGAGACACCCCCATGAAGAATTCCAAGTTTGCCGCCCTCGCCCTCACCGGCCTGCTGTCTGCCGCATCGCTGAACGCCTTTGCCGCCACTTCCTCGACTGGCAAGACCGACCCGGTCGGCAGCCCGCCAAGCCCGGCCACCCAGGAATCCCAGGATTCGATGGGCACCGGCCTGGACACCAATGGCGGCGCGATCATCGACAACGGCGCTGGCGCTGACCCTCGCACCAAGGGTAACGACACCCAACGCCAGGCACCGGCTGCAGTCGGCAACGGCAAAATGGGCCCCGGCATCAGCAATGAGCCGAAGGTCAATAAAGGCGACGACTCGAACATCCCTGGCGCCCCAAAACAACCTGCGCCTTGAAGCATCCATAACGACACCGACACCCGATCATTCCCAGTGAAGAGGTACGCATGAACGTCGATAGAAACCTTGAAAAAGAAGTCCTCACCCGCCTGCTGCACGCCCACCCGAACGGTCTGGGCAAGGAGGTGCTGGATAACTACCGCGGTGGGAAGGAGGTTGCCAGTGTCTTGGCGTTCCTGCAGGACCGCGGATTTATCAAGGATGGGCATGTGATCACCGACGACGCCGGTGAATACTCGTTGAACCTGCCGATCAAGCTGACCGCGTCAGGCGTTGACGAGGCGCGCAAGCTGGAAGGCGAAAGCACCCAGTAATCCATTTTGTCTGGTCTGGCCCTGACAACAGGGCCAGTTGGAGTATCGCAATGCCTCTTGGAAGCAAAGCTAAATACACCGCCGCACAGAAGCGCAAAGCTGCCCGTATCGAACACAGTTACGAGCACAAAGGCGTGCCCAAGGAAGAAGCCGAAGCCCGCGCGTGGGCCACCGTCAACAAGCAGTCCGGCGGCGGCGACAAAGCCGGCGGTTCGGGCCAGTGCAAAGCGCCGCAGAAAAAAGCCGAGGCACGCAGTGATTCGGCCAAGCGAGCTGCCGCCAGCCGCGAGGGTCACCCTCGCACCGGTCGCACTTCGCTGGCGACGCAGACCAAGGAAAGCTTGCTGAAAGAAGCGCGGGCGAAGGATATTCCGGGCAGGTCGAGCATGCGCAAGGATGAGCTGATCGAAGCGCTGCGCAAGGCTGGCTGACGCCGGCCTTGCCGACACAACAAACGCAATGTGGGAGCCAGCTCCCACATTGTGTTTTGTGTTGCACATTCAGGGTCAGCGGTGAGCCGATACCAGCAGCATCATGGGGCGCTCTTGTTCTTCGGCCAATGCTGGCCGAGCAATGAGGTCCGCTTCGCTTGGCCCCCACTCCTGCACGTGACTGAGCGTGAACCCCGCCTGAATCATCAGAGTGAGCAACGTGCCCAGCGTACGGTGCTGCTTGATCACGCCTTCGGCCAACCAGTGAGTCACCCGCGGCCCTTCCAATTGATAGCCATCCACCGGCCAGCTTTTGCGGCCTTGATCATCGACCAGCCACCCCGGGTTGCGGGGTGCCATGAAGATCGGGTGCTCGATGGAAAACACCAGTCGGCCGCCAGGCACAAGAGCGTGGTGAATACGCTCGAACAGCCCCTTCAGATCGACGATGTAATGAAAGGCCAGCGAGCTGTAGGCCAGATCGAACGAGGCAGCAGGCAGGTCGAGCTGTTCCAGGTCGGCGATGGCATAGGTGATAGTCGCCGCAGAGGTCATCTGTTTGGCCCGCGCCAGCATCTTCTGCGACACGTCCAAGCCCAGCACATGAGCCGCGCCCTGCTCCTGCGCCCAGCGGCTGAACCAGCCATAGCCACAGCCCAGGTCCACCACTTTCAAGCCAGCCATCGGCGGCAACATTGCCTGTAAGGCAGGCCACTCCGGCGCGCCAGCCAGGCCTTCGACCGAGCGGCCCATTTTGCTGTAGCCCTCGAAGAAGGCTGGCGTGTCGTAGATGTTCTGGGTCATGGCGTCGCTCCGTGCTGAGTGGCGCCTATTCTGCCAACAACGCATCCACTTCGGCAGCCCCAGGTGAGGTTGCCGGCCCCCAGCGCGTGACCGCCAGCGCTGCGGCCGCATTGGCGCGGCGTGCCGCATCAGCCGGTTTCAAGCCCTTGGCCAACCCCGCAAGAAACACACCGGCATGCGCATCGCCGGCGCCGTTACTGTCCACGGCGGTCACCTTGAAGCCGGGCACATGCCTGGCCTCGCCTTGAAGGCTGACCCAGCACCCGTTCGGCCCGTCGCGCACCACCAGCAACGCATCGGCAGGCAAGTGCCGTTCAAGTTCGAGCAATGCCTCGGCCAGGGTATCGGCGCCGGTAAACGCCAGGGCTTCCGGGCCGTTGCTGGTCCAGATGTCGATGCGCGGCAGCAAGGCCACCATCAGCGCCGAGTCCGGCGCCTTGACCAGCGGCCCCGGGTCGAACACCACCGTGATGTCACGCGCCAGCGCCAGCAGCCAATCAAGCAATGCCTGGGCCTTGCCCTCGAGCAACAGGCTGTAGCCGCTGACGTACACGTAATCGTCCGCGCGCGGCACGACGTTCGCCAGGTCCTCGGCGCTCAAATCCCCTTCAGCGCCGATATGCGAAATGAAGGTACGTTCGGTGGTGGCTTCGGTCAGCGACACGCATAAGCCGGTGTCCTTGCCGTCGCTGGTCGCCTGGGCCATCTCTACGCCCTCGGCTTGCATGGCCGCGCGCGCCAGGTCGCCGAAACGGCCGTTGCCATGGCGACCGAGGTAAACCACCGGCAGACCATTGCGTCGGGCGGCGGCCATCACGTTGAAACCGCCGCCGGCTTCGAAGCTGGCAGAGCGCGCCAGCACATCGCCGCCAGTTGCAGGCAAGGTGTCGAGGGCCATGACCAGGTCGACGATGACCTGGCCGGTGTGCAGCAATCTAGACATTGGGGCTCTCTACTAAAGCCGGACGACGGTCAGCTGCGCCGCCCAGTACTGCGTAAATTCCGCCGGCCACCAGGAAGGTGACGATCCAGCCCAGCCCGTTGTGACCCAGCCATGAGTCGGACAGCGGGCCGGCGAACCAGATGTTTTCGGCCGTGGTGCCGATGGTGGTGAAGCTGAAGCCCAGCACGATGGCCACGGCCCAGGCGCCGAATGCACGCCATTCCACGCCGCCGCGATACCAATAGGCACTGCTTGGGCTCACGTCCAGCAAGTCTTTGGGGCTGTAGTAGTGGCGATGAAGCAAGTCGACCACGAAGATCCCGACCCACGCCGTAATCGGCACCGCCAGCAGCGAGATGAACGTGATGAACGGGCCGTAGAAACTGTCGGCAATCAGCATGAAGTAGATCGAACCGGCGAAGATCGCGACGATGTCGACGATCACCGCGTGCACGCGCTTGACCTTTAAGCCAAGGGTCAAGGTGGTCAGGCCCGCCGAGTACACCGACAGGTTGTTGGACAGCAGCAGGCCGCCAAACGCGGTGATCAGGTACGGCACGGCCATCCAGGTGGGCAGCATGTCGCGGATCGCGATGATCGGGTCAGTGGCCGAGGCCAAATCGTTGTTGCCCACCGACAGCAAGCCGCCGAGGGTGATCAGCAACACCAGCGGAATCCCCGCACCAAACGCGGCGGAGGCCACCAGGCGCACGGCCTTGACGCTGCGGTGCTGGTAGCGCGACATGTCGGCGCCGGCATTGGCCCAGCCGATACCGGTGCCGGCAGCCATGGTGCCGACGCCGATGATCATCGCGCTCAGCGGCGCCGGCGTGGCGTTGAACACCGCGCTCCAGTCGATGGTGGCGCAGAGGAAGCCGCCTACCAGGATGTTCAAGGCGCCAAATACGTAGGTCGCCCACTTCTGGATCACCAGCAAGGTCGCGTGGCCCAGACCGGAGACGGACAGGGTCAGCAGCACGAAGATGGCGATGAAGATCAGTGTCAGCACGGGCGCGCTTTTGGCTTCGACCGGCGAGTGGAACAGGATCGAACACAACGACAGCAACACGAACGCCGCCGTGGTGGTGTTGACGGTTTCCCAGCCCAGTCGCGACATCAGCGACACAAGGGTCGGGCCGATATTGCCGCGCACGCCGAAGATCGCGCGGGACAGCGTCAGGCTCGGTGCACGCCCGCGGCGGCCGGCAATCGAGATGATGCCCACCACGGCGAACGAGCCGGCGGCGCCGAGGATTGCGACAATGATCGCCTGCCAGATCGCCAGGCCACGGAACGCCACGAGGGTTGCGCCCAGCGGCAAACCGAGAATGCTGATGTTGGCCGCGAACCACACCCAGAACAGTTGCAGCGGATGACCGTTGCACTCGCCTTCAGGGACCGGTTCGATACCGCGTGTTTCCAATTGCCCGGCACTTTGGCCGGAAGAAGTGCTGCTCATGAGGGGTGCTCCTGGTGCCTGTATTGTTGTGGTTGTGGCAGATACTCAAGGTGAATCGACTCTCGGTCTTCCTGACTCTGCGAGTTCAATGCCTGCGGCGCTTAGCGAATTTGCAGCAGCCCCTGCACCAGCGGCTGCAAGTCCAGGCCATTGACCTGCTTGACCTGTTCAATCATCACGGGCGGCCAGCACTGCATGCCCAGGCACGCGCCCAACATCGCGCCGAGCATCGCGGCGATGGTGTCGGTGTCGCCGCCAAGGCTGGCGGCCAGGCACACGGCTTCAAAAGCATTCATCGCGCCCACCGCCACTTGCTGCGCGAGGGCAAACGACACCACCACCGATTCCTGGGAGGCGACAGAGGTGCCAATCAGTTCGTAAAGCAGGTCGGCAAACAGGGCTTTGTCGCCGCTGCCGACGCTCAAGGTCCGCGCCCAGCTGATGCGCGTGGAAATACGCCCACCGGCAATCCAGTGACCATGGTTTTCCGCCTGCTGGGCGATCTGCGTGCCGATGTTGAGCGCTTCGCCCAGGTCCACGCCGTTGATACCGGCTGAGACCACCGCTGCAACAGCGGCCGCGCTGGAGATGCCCAACGTGGTGTTGTGGGTGACCTGGCAGGCCTGGATCACCGCCTGGATGAACGGTGCCGGGTCGCTGACATCGGCGGCGATCCCCACCGGCGTGATCCGCATGGCGGCGCCGTTGGTGGTGCCATAGCGCCCGGACTCTTCCGGGGTGTGGCCGGCGAGGATCATGTCGATGGCGCGCTTGGTCGATGGCCCGAGCAAATCCTGGGAGCCCTTGGCGCGCATCGCCGCTTCCCAGTCGATCAAGCGCTGGGCGAGCACGGTCGGTTCGATCTTGCCGTGGCCTTCAACCAGCAACTCGCCGACCAGGATCGCCTGCTCAGTGTCATCGGTGATCGAACCGGCCGGCATGTTTGGCGCAATGGGTTGGTCGGCGTCGGCGTCTTCCAAACCCGTGATGGCACCGAAGCGCTGTTGCACCTGCTCGCGGCTCAAGGACTGGGTGGGCATGCCCAATGCGTCGCCCAAAGCCAAGCCGTAGAAGGCGCCGAGGGCGCGGTTTTGCGGGGTCATTTTGACGCTCCAAACTGCAGGTGCAGGCGAAAGTGCAGAGGGTCGAGCAAACTTTCGACGTACTCCATGAAGCGCTCGCGGCGGTCGTAGGTGGTGCGCGAAGCCTTGAGAAACACCGTGCCAGCGGGGCGGCCAAGCAGCTCGGCGTCTTCGTCGCTAAGGGGCTCGGCGCCGATCCATTGGTCACCTTCGGCGCCGACGTAGCCGTAGGCGGCCAGGGTGATGGTCAGGGAATTGTCGATCAGGCCGACGCGGGGCAGGCCTTCCAGGCCACCGGAGGCGGGCATCAGCGAGCGCTCCAGCGATACAGCCGTGCCATCGGTGGTACGCCGGCGACGGTCGAGGGCGATGAATTGGTCGCTGCCGAAACGGCTGAGCAGGTCGGGGCGGGTCACGGCTTCCAGGCGCAGCACATCGGTGGTGACCAGCGCCCCCGTGTCCGCCAGGGCCTGGGCCCAGCCGCTGTGTTGGTCGAGCACCATGCCGTCAAACGTGACGATGGAGCCGACGCCGCTCTGGGTCGCGATGTAGTTGCGGCGTTTGAGCTCGGCCAGGGCTTCGCGCAACGTGCCACGGCTGACCGCAAACTCTTCGGCCAACTGGTGCTCGCCTGGCAGCAGGAAACCGTCGGCCATCACCCCCGCCTCGATACGGCGGATGAGCTCGTCGACGACGCGTTTTTTCTTATCAAATCGGACATGTCTAATCATGTACAAATTGATAACCGATAGCGCCCGACGACAGCAAGCGAATTATTTCAGGAAGGTGAAAAAGCCGGCCTCAGGGCTCCAGGCCAATGCGGAAAAACTCCCCGGCGCTCCATACGCCAAGCCAGTTCTGACCGTTGATCGGACGGCTGACCGCCAACTCGACCAGTTGGTAGAAAACATTGCGATGCACGAGGGCTTCGAGGTTGGTGCGCACACGCAAATAGGGCGCGGGCTCCTGGGTGATGGGGTCGATTTCGACGCGCAGCGGGTGTTCGAGGCTGGCCTCGACGTGCTCGTCGACATTGGTAGTGAAGTGCAGCACCTGGCTTTCGCCCTGCCCTTGCACCTCAAGGGTTATCGCCACGAACGGTGCGTCATCGACGGTGATGCCGACCTTCTCTACCGGCGTCACCAGAAAATAATCATCACCGTCGCGGCGAATGATGTTGGAGAACAACTTGACCATCGGCTTGCGCCCGATCGGCGTGCCCTGGTAGAACCAGGTGCCATCGCGGGCGATGCGCATGTCGATGTTGCCGCAGAAATCCGGATTCCACAGGTGCACCGGTGCCGGCCCCTTGCCCTTGGGCAATTGAGCCAACAGGTCATTGGCCTTGGCGGAATCGGACATGCAGTTCTCCTTGAGTTTTTTACTGATCTCCCATGCCCAGCAGGCCGCGGGCGTACTGCGCCAGGGGGCGGGCAATCAGATCTTCTGGCTTGTTGTCGTGGAACGTCAGTAAACCGCCACGACTGCGAATACGTGCAGTATCAATCAAATACTGGGTGCTGGTCTCGATCAACATGATCTGGATGACGCCGCTGTCCAGCCCGACGCGGTCCAGCGCCTGTTGGTCCGTCCATTCATCGGCATTGCCGATGCGGTCATCGGCTGCAGCGAAGCGGCAATACAACAGGTAATGCGCACCCGCCCCACGGGCTTCGGCCATCGCCTGCTCCAGGCCTTCGGGCTTGCGCGCGCGGCGCACCATCGGGAAGTATTCGACAAAGCCGTTGAAGGCTTCTTCGGCCACCACGTTGGGTCGCGGATAAGCGCTGCCCGGCGGCACAAACGCACCTTGGGCGATAAAGACAAAAGAGTCCGGCTGTATGCGAATAGACGCAGTGCGGCGGGTATCACTGTGGTCCAGCAAGCCGGCGTCGCTCATCTGATAGCGGGTGCCTTCGGCCATATCGCTGACGGTCATGCAACCACTCAGCGTCAACGACGCCAGCAACAAAACCAGACTACGCATCCTAATCCTCCAGAAGCCGGTGACGGAAAACCGGCGAATGGGCGTGAGATGCAGAATCCGCGCCATCCGGCAGCGCCGCAAATGAAATGTGGGAGGAGCGTGCGTGGGCTAGCCGCCGATGATCTTCATGATGGTGGCACCGCCGGAGAAGGCCACTTCCTGTTTGTCGCCCAGGGCCTTCATCAGCAGCCCTTGCAAGGCTGGCAGCGCCTGATGGCGCGGCAGGTCGAGCAGGTCGCCGACGTAGTGCCGATTGCTCGACGACAGGCAACCGTGCAGCCAGCCGGTAGACGACAAACGCAGACGCGAACACGTCCGGCAAAACGGCACGCTTTCATTGGCGATGACACCAAAGAAGCCCTGGCCCGGCACTTCGTAGCGCACTGCGGTGGCGTCTACCGGCGCGTTGGCTTGCAGGTATTCGTGGTGTTCACCGATCAGGCTGAGCAGTTGCTGCAGGCTGACGAATTGCTGCAGGAACGCGTTGGAATCCTTGGCCAGATGGCCCATGCGCATCAGTTCGATAAAGCGCAGCTCGTAGCCACGCTCAAGGCAGTAGTCGAGCAGCGGCATGACCTGGTCCAGGTTCTGCCCGCGCAACGGCACCATGTTCACTTTGATCTTGATCCCCGCGGCGCGGGCCTGGTCCATGCCATCAAGCACGGTGGCCAAGTCGCCGCCGCGGGCGATGCTACGGAAGGCGTCGGCGTCCAGGGTGTCGAGTGAAACGTTGATGCGGCGAATGCCGGCATCCACCAGCAGCGGCAGTTTGCGCGCGAGCAATTGGCCGTTGGTGGTCAGGCTGATATCACTGAGGCCCATTCCGCCGACCGCGCTCATGAAGGCTTCCAGCTTGGGGCTGACCAACGGTTCGCCGCCCGTGATACGCAGTCGGTCGATGCCCGCCGCTTCAATCAGGTACGCCACCCCACGGGCCATAGCCTCGGCCGAGAGTTCGTCCTGGGCAGCCACCAGCCGCTTGCCGTTAGGCACGCAGTAGGTACACGCGTAGTTGCAGGCTGAGGTCAGGCTGATTCGCAAGTTGCGAAATCGCCTGCCTTGACGATCAACGATCATGGATCACTCCGGCAGAGGATGATTCGGGCGCGCTAAAAGCTGACCTATAAATCAACTTTTAGCAAGGTCCTTGCCTGAGTATATTCCTGGGGTACTGCAACTGGCAGTAAATCATTGCGCCATCACTGTCGGGAATAGCTCAAGCAGCGGGGGTTTCACCGCTCTTGGGCTCAGCGCCCGGCAGTTCAGCGCTGTGCTTGCGTTTGTTGCCCATGCGCACGCCGATGTCCATCAGGAACTGGAAGAAACCTTCCTGATCTTCCAGCACGTTGCTCCAGAACGGCGAGTGGTACAGCGCCACGGCGCCGTGCACCAACGCCCAGGCGGCGCAGTAGTGGAAATAAGGCGGCACATCTTCAAGCTTGCCTTCGCTGATGCGACCTTTGATCAGCAGGGTCAGGCGCTCAAAGTTCGAGGCGCGAATCTTGTGCAGCTCCTCGACCATTTCCGGGACCTGATTGCCCTTGACCACTTTCTCTTCCAGGCGATCAAACAGGCGGTAGCGCTGCGGATCACGCATGCGGAACTCGAAATAGGCGCGGGACAAGGCTTCTTTGTCTTTATCGACATCGGCCGAGTGCAGCAGCTCGTTCAAGTCGCGCTCGTAGTCGAGCATCAGGCGCAGGTAGATCTCGGCCTTTGACTTGAAGTGCTTGTAGATCGTGCCTTTGCCGATACCCACGGCATCCGCAATCATCTCGACGGTGACGCTGTCTTCACCTTGTTCGAGGAACAGCTTGAGTGCAGTGTCGAGAATTTCCTGCTCACGGCGGCGAAACTCACGGACCTTACGGGGTTCTTTTTGCATGAGGGAGAAGTCTGCAGAGGTCAAAGTGGGAGGGTTGCGCAGGGCCATTGATACGTGGCGATACGATTTACCCAGTGCGAGGGATTATCCCGACTGAACAGTCGTTGGGCAACGCCTATGTGAACCCGTTATGCACTTAACTTTCAGCACGCCAACGTTTTCGCCGTTATCAGTCAGAAACAATACGCGGTAATGACACCCGTGCACCTGCGCAATGAGAACTCAAGCGAAGCGCGCGTATTCCAAATCTGTTTAAAAAACGATCAGATGCGACTGGACTGAATGGGATCCTGATCAATACTTGAACTGTCGGCGTGGCATCTCCCCCAAGTGACGCGTCGACCTGGGTACCGACGGACTGTGTACCCTTGTTTACTCCTAATGGTCTTAGCCCGGATTCACCCCCCAGAACCCGGGTTTTTTTTGCCTGCAATTTGGCCCTATCAGCCGCCGACGTGGGCCAGTGGGAACAGGCGCTTGAAGTTTTCGGTGGTCTGCTCGGCGAAGCGTTCGTACGACTCACCCCGCAGCATTGCCAGGTAATCCGCTACATCGCGCACGTATTCCGGCAGGTTCGGCTTGCCGCGATGGGGGATGGGCGCCAGGTAGGGCGAATCGGTTTCCACCAGCAGGCGGTCGGCCGGCACCTGGCGCGCCACATCACGCAGGGCATCGGCGTTGCGGAAGGTGACGATGCCCGACAGGGAAATGTAGAAGCCCAGGTCCAGTGCGGCCTTGGCCATGTCCCAGTCTTCGGTGAAGCAATGCAGCACGCCGGCCTGGGGCAACGCGGCCTCGCGCAGCAGCGTCAGGGTGTCTGCGCGGGCGCCACGGGTGTGAACGATCACCGGTTTGCCGGTTTGCTGGGCGGCCTGCAGGTGCAGGCGGAAGGACGCCTGCTGCAACTCAGCGGCCTCGGGCTCGTAGTGGTAATCCAGGCCGGTTTCGCCAATCGCCACCACGCGTGGGTGATTGAGTTCGCCCAGGAGCCAATCGAGGGCGGGGGCTTCGCCGGGCTTGAGGTCCAGCGGGTGAATGCCCACCGAACAATCGACATCGGCATAACGATCAGCCAGCGCTTTGACGTCGGCGGCATTTTCAGCGCTGACACCAATGCACAGGAAGTGCCCTACTCCACGCTGGCGCGCAGCTTCAAGGGCAGCATCGAGGGAGCCACCATGTTGGGCAAGGTCGAGGCGATCAAGGTGGCAATGGGAATCTACGAGCATAGGAATGTACAACTTGAGTCACGGAAAGTGTCTGGCCGACGATACACCGTCGGCCGCGGAAATTAACGCCGGCCGAGCAAGCCGACCCACTGCACCAGCAATGCTTCGAGTAACAGCACGCGGTTGAGGTTGGCTTTGCCGAGCACCTTCTGGCGCTGGGCCAGAATCCAGTCCTGGATATTCAGCACCTTGTCCTGCGCGCTTTTCTGCGCCAGGTACTGCACCACTTTGCGCATGTCCGGCAGGCCCAGGCCGGTTTCATCCTGGGTCAACTGGTAGCGCAGGATGAGGCTCGACCAGTCACAGAACCAGTCGAACAGCAGCAATAACGGAATATCCTTCCACGCGCTTTCGGCCAGTTGCGTCGCGGACAGCTCCTGCTTGAGCAGCTTCTTCACGCCATCGACCACCAGCGCACGTTGTTCACGCACACCCTGGGCGTGCAGCTTCACGGCCGCCAAGGGGGAACCTGTGGCCAGGGTCAGCAACTCGACGCGTTCGTCTTCGCCGCACTCGGGCAGCGCCTGCGCCAGCCACTGCAGGCTCATCGCTTCGCTCGGCAATGGGCAGGCCTGCTGCACGCAACGACTGCGAATGGTCGGCAACAGGCGGCTGGACTGGTGACTCACCAGCAGAAGCACCGTATCGCCCGACGGCTCTTCCAGGCTTTTTAGCAAGGCGTTGGCGGCGTTGATGTTCATCGCCTCCACCGGCTCGATCAGCACCACTTTGCGCCCGCCCATCTGCGCGGTCTGCACCACGAAGCTGACGAGGTCACGCACCTGGTCGACCTTGATCGCCTTGTCGGCTTCCTCGGGCTCCAGCAGGTAGTTGTCGGGGTGGCTGCCGGCCTTGAGCAGCAGGCATGATTTGCACTCACCGCAAGCCTCCAGATTGACCGGGCGCTGGCATAACAGGCTGGCCATCAAGCGCTCGGCCAACGCACGCTTGCCGATACCCGCTGGCCCATGCAGCAAATACGCATGCGCATGCTGGGCACGCCCGGCCAGTTGCTGCCAGAGGCTGTCCTGCCACGGATAGGCCTCAGCCACGAGCGCGCTCCAGCAGCGTCGGCACCAGGGCGTCGATGGCGTGCTGTACCTGCGCCAGCGGCTGGGCCGCGTCCAGCAGGTGGTAGCGCGCGGGCTCCGCCTTGGCGCGTTGCAGGAACGCACTGCGCACCGCATCGAAAAACACCTGGCCTTCCAGTTCGAAGCGGTCCAGGCGACCCCGGGCACTGGCGCGGGCCATCCCCACTTCCACCGGCAGGTCGAACAGCAGGGTCAGGTCTGGACGCAAATCGCCCTGGACGAAAGTTTCCAACGTGGCGATACGCGCCAGGCACAAGCCGCGCCCGCCGCCCTGGTAGGCGTAGGTCGAATCGGTAAAACGGTCGCAAATCACCACCGCGCCACGCGCAAGAGCTGGGCGAATCACCTCGGCCAGGTGCTGAGCGCGTGCAGCAAACACCAGCAGCAGCTCGGTGTCCGCGTTCATCGGTTCCTCACCCGGGGCCAGCAATACTTCACGGATGCGCTCGGCGAGCGGCGTGCCGCCGGGTTCGCGGGTCAATACCACCTCGATGCCCTCCGCGCGCAGGCGTTCGGCCAGATAATCGCGGTTGGTGCTTTTGCCGGCGCCTTCCGGGCCTTCCAGAGTAATAAACAAGCCAGTCACAGGCAGTCCTTAGTCAGAGTCATTGCGGGCTTTGCGGCGCGGCGGTATCCGGCGCAGCCTCGACGGGCTTTTCAACCGGCGCTTCGGTCGGTGCTTCGGTCGGTGCTTCGGCAGGAGGCGCCGCGTCTTCCGCCGGTTTCACCGCCGGCGCAGGGCTGGAACGGTAATCGGCACGGCGCTTGAGCTGAAACTCGCGCACGGCGGCATTATGCGCATCCAGGTCATCGGAGAAAATATGGCTGCCATCGCCACGGGCGACGAAATACAGGCTGCTGCCCGGCACCGGGTTCAACGCAGCATGAATCGCCTCGCGGCCGACCATCGCGATCGGCGTCGGCGGCAGGCCGGCGATCATGTAGGTGTTGTAAGGGTTGGCTTCTTTGAGATGCGCGCGGGTCAACTTGCCGTTGTAGCGCTCGCCCAGGCCGTAGATCACTGTCGGGTCGGTCTGCAGCAACATGCCGATCTTCATGCGCCGCACGAACACGCCGGCGATTTGCCCGCGCTCTTCCGGCACACCGGTCTCTTTCTCGACCAGGGAGGCCATGATCAGCGCTTGGTAAGGGTCGGTGTAGGGCGCATCGGCGGCGCGTTTGCTCCACTCCTGGGCAAGTACATCATCCAGACGGTTGTAGGCTTTTTTGAGGAATTCGACGTCGGTCATGCCGCGCACGAAGCGGTAAGTGTCAGGAAAGAACCGCCCTTCAGGGAACACGCCGGGGTGACCAAGCTTGTCCATCACTTCACTGTCACTGAGGCCCGACAGGGTTTGCACGATCTTTTCATGCTTGGCGAGGGCCGACCGCACCTGACGGAAGTTCCAGCCTTCGACCAGCGTCAGGCTGTATTGCACCACTTCGCCGCGCTGCCACAGGCCAATCAAGCCTTCGGCGGTAAGGCCTGGGGTCATGCGGTATTCGCCGCTGTGCAGCGGCTGGCCGTCGAGGTTGAAGCGCCAGTACAGACGCAACCAGAAAGCATCATCCAGCACGCCTTCGGCTTCGAGGCGATTGAAGGTGCCCGTCGGGGTCGACCCGGCAGGCACATCAAGCAATTGTTCCTGGGTCAGATTCAGGGGCTGCTTCAAGGCAGAATCGAGCTTCCAGGCCGAGAAGCCCAGCAGCAAGCCTGCCGAGACCAGGCCGATCTGCAGCAGTAAAACCAGTTTTCGTATCAACTCAAATATCCAATAGCGCGCGAACAATGCCCTGCAGTTTACGGGTGAGCGGCCCAACCGACCAGCTCATCGCAGCGCAACTGCGCACCGGCCAAATGCCATAAACACTGTTGCACACGAAGACTTCATCGGCCTGCTGTAACTGCTCAACGCTGATGTCGGCCACGGCCAGCGGGATACCCAGTGCATGCGCCTGGGCGAGAATCTCGGCGCGCATGACCCCGGCAACGCCACAACGATTCAGATCAGCGGTCAGTAACACGCCATTGCGAACCAGGAACAGGTTGCTGAACACGCCCTCGATAACGCGACCAGACATATCCAGCATTAAACCTTCGGCATGCTCGGCATCCTGCCACTCGGCGCGGGCGATCACTTGTTCCAGGCGATTAAGGTGCTTGAGACCGGCGAGCAACGGCTGCTCGGCCAAACGGGTGGCGCACGCAAACAGGCGGATGCCGTCGGTTGCGTGAGCGTGGGGATAGGTCGCGGGCGGATTGCCCTGCAAGATACGGCGCACCGGGGCGCCGGAGTTGATGCCATAACCGCGCTGGCTGTCGCCGCGGGTGAGGATCAACTTAAGCACTGCGTCGCCAAGAGCGGCGGCGTAAGCCAAGACTTCGTTGCGGATCAGTGCGTGATCCGTGATCAACGCAAGGCGCCGGCAGCCCTCCTCAAGGCGTTGCAGGTGGCGGTCGAGCAGCACGGGCTGCCCGGCCTTGACGGCGATGGTTTCAAACAGCCCATCACCGTACGCCAGGCCGCGATCTTTCAGGGGCACGCTGTCCGCTGGCTGACCGTCGACCCAGCTGTGCATCACTCGGCGAACCGGCGGAACACCAGGGAGCCGTTGGTGCCACCAAACCCGAAGGAGTTGGATATCACCACGTCGATTGGCATCGGCTGGGCTTCGTGGGGGACGAAGTTCAGGTCGCAACCTTCGTCCGGCTCATCAAGGTTGATGGTCGGCGGAGCGACCTGATCCTTGATGGCCATTACGCTGAAGATCGCCTCGACCGCGCCTGCCGCACCCAACAGGTGGCCGGTCATGGACTTGGTGGAGCTGACCGCCAGCTTGTAAGCGTGCTCGCCAAACACCGACTTGATGGCCTCGGCTTCCGCCAGGTCGCCGGTCGGGGTCGAGGTGCCGTGGGCGTTGATGTACTGCACCTGGTCGGGATTCACCTTCGCATCGCGCAACGCATTGGTGATGCAGCGCGCAGCGCCGGCACCGTCGGACGGTGGCGACGTCATGTGATAGGCATCGCCGCTCATGCCAAAGCCGATCAGCTCGGCGTAGATGGTGGCGCCACGCGCCTTGGCGTGCTCCAACTCTTCGAGTACCAGGGCACCGGCGCCGTCAGACAGTACAAAACCGTCACGGCCCTTGTCCCACGGACGGCTGGCACGGGTCGGTTCGTCATTGCGCGTCGACAGCGCACGGGACGCGCCGAAGCCGCCCATGCCCAGGCCGCAGGCGGCCATCTCGGCGCCACCGGCGATCATCACGTCCGCCTCGTCATAGGCGATGTTGCGCGCCGCCATGCCGATGCAGTGAGTGCCCGTGGTGCACGCCGTAGCAATGGCGTAGTTAGGCCCCTGCGCACCCAAGTGGATGGACAGGAAACCGGAAATCATATTGATGATCGAGCCCGGTACGAAGAACGGTGAAATTCGACGGGGGCCGGAATCGTGCAGCGTGCGGCTGGTTTCTTCGATATTGGTCAAACCGCCAATACCCGAACCCATGGCCACGCCGATGCGGTCACGGTTGGCGTCGGTGACTTCCAGGCCGGCATTACGCACCGCCTGAAAACCGGCTGCCAGGCCGTACTGAATGAACAGGTCGAGTTTGCGGGACTCTTTGATCGAGAGATATTCCTCGACATTAAAGCCCTTTACCGAGCCGCCAAAACGGGTGGAATAGGCAGAAAGGTCCGTGTGCTCGATCAGACCGATACCACTGTGGCCAGCCAGAATGCCCTGCCAACTGCTTGGCACATCCGTACCCAGTGGCGACAACATACCCATACCGGTGACTACGACGCGTCTACGCGACACAGCACTCTCCTTTTTTCTTGATGGCGACACTTCGCTTCAGCACGCATTTTATCAGCGCTGAAGTTTCATCAGAGCTAAAGAAAAAACCGCACGCCGTTACAGCAGTGCGGTTTTTCCCTAACAGCAAGCGACGACTACAAACTATTACGCCTGGTGGGCAGTAACGTAGTCGATAGCAGCTTGAACAGTAGTGATTTTTTCAGCTTCTTCGTCCGGGATTTCGGTCTCGAATTCCTCTTCCAGAGCCATCACCAGCTCAACGGTGTCAAGGGAATCGGCACCCAGGTCTTCTACGAAGGAAGCGCTGTTGGTCACTTCTTCTTCTTTAACGCCCAGTTGCTCGGCGACGATTTTCTTGACGCGTTCTTCGATGGTGCTCATACCTTGTTTAACTCCTAATGGACAAATTCAGGCAGCTGGCCAGTGGGTAAGTGTATAGAAAGCCATTTCAGCTTTTCAACTGAAAGCTTCACCCTGTACCCGGTCGGCCACCAGCCTATAAATTAAGTTGCAGCTTTATAACGGATTTTAGACAGCTCGTATGACATTTTTTTGAAGCGATCCGTCACAATTTAACTCATGTACATCCCGCCGTTCACCGGGATTGTAGCCCCAGTCACGTATGCCGCACCGTCGGATGCCAGGAAAGTGACCACATTTGCGATCTCTTGAGCCTGGCCCAGACGGCCCAGCGGAATCTGCGTCAGCAACGCTTCACGCTGTGCTTCCGGCAGTTCGCGGGTCATATCGGTGTCGATGAACCCTGGGGCCACCGAGTTGACCGTAATCGACCGCGAACCGACTTCACGCGCCAATGCACGGCTGAAACCTTCCAGACCGGCTTTGGCCGCCGCGTAGTTTACTTGGCCTGCGTTGCCCATGGCACCCACTACGGAGCCAATATTGATAATTCGGCCCCAACGCGCCTTGGTCATGCCACGCAAAACGCCCTTGGACAGGCGAAACAGACTGTTCAAGTTGGTATCGACCACGTCGTACCACTCGTCGTCTTTCATGCGCATCATCAGGTTATCGCGGGTGATACCGGCGTTGTTCACCAGAATAGCCGGTGCGCCAAATTGTGCAGTGATTTGCGCCAGCACAGCGGCAACCGACTCATCGCTGGTCACGTTCAGCTCAAGGCCCGTGCCCTGAACGCCGTTTTCCTTCAAGGTGGCGGCGATACGCTCGGCACCCGAGGCGGATGTCGCGGTGCCGATGACTACGGCGCCCTGACGGCCCAGTTCCAGGGCGATCGCCTGGCCAATGCCACGGCTCGCGCCGGTAACCAGTGCAACTTTACCTTGCAGACTCATGCAGGCTTCTCCTAAGTTCGGGGATCAGGGATTCAGGCCAGTGCCGCGCGGGCGGCAGCGAAGGCATCCGGGGTATTGAGGTTGGCAGTCGAGACGCCGTCGGCGCAGCGCTTGTTCAGGCCAGCCAGGACCTTGCCCGGGCCACACTCGACAAGCTCGGTGGCACCCTTGGCCGCCAGGGTCTGGACCGACTCAACCCAGCGCACAGGCTTGTAGAGTTGCTCCAGCAGGTCGCGCTTGAGGGTCTCGAGGTCGGCGGCAACGGCCGCGCTGACGTTCTGCACCAGCGGAATCTGCGGCGCCTGCCAGTTGATGGCGGCGATGGACTCGGCAAACCGCTCGGCAGCCGGGCGCATCAGCTCACAGTGGGACGGCACGCTGACCGGCAATGGCAAGGCGCGCTTGGCGCCACGAGCCTTGCAACCTTCGATGGCACGTTCAACGGCGGCCTTGGCGCCGGCAATTACCACCTGGCCAGGCGAGTTGAAGTTCACCGCGCTGACCACTTCGCCTTGGGCCGCTTCGGCGCAGGCTTCGATCACCACGGCGTCGTCCAGACCCAGGATAGCGGCCATGCCGCCCTGCCCGGCCGGAACGGCTTCTTGCATCAGTTGACCACGACGCTCGACCAACTTGACGGCTTCAGCCAGGGTCAGGCTGCCCGCCGCCACCAGGGCGCTGTATTCGCCCAGGCTGTGACCGGCCACGTAAGCCGGGCGCGCGCCACCTTCAGCCAGCCACAGGCGCCACAGCGCGATCGACGCGGTGAGGATGGCCGGCTGGGTTTTATCGGTTTGATTGAGTTGTTCTTCCGGCCCTTGCTGGGTCAGCGCCCACAGGTCGTAACCCAGGGCGTCGGAAGCTTCCTTGAAGGTGTCCAGGATCAACGGATGTTGCGCGCCCAACTCGGCCAACATGCCGAGGGACTGCGAACCCTGCCCTGGAAAGACGAATGCGAGGGATGTAGACATGTAACAAGCCCCTAATGATCTGGTCGTCAAAAATGAACGCTCCCGATTTTGAGATGAATCCACGGGTGGGAGCGCACGAAACTGACAGATTGGATGGTCAATTGAACTGGCCGGTCACATTTAAGCATTCCCGGGCCAATTCGCCTAAGGCAACAAGTCTTCAAGACGGCCGTGCAAGCGTTGCGGCAGGTTTTCCTGGATCTCGATCAGCGCCCGCGCAATCGCACTTTGAAAACCTTGCACCCCCGCCGAGCCATGGCTTTTCACCACAATGCCCTGCAACCCCAGAAAGCTCGCACCATTGTGCCGCGCCGGCGCCAGGTCGGCCTGCAAGCGGCGCATCAATGGCAGCGCCAGGGCGCCGACCATGCGTGAGGCGAGGCTCTGCTTGAACAAGGCTTCGATACGCGTAGCGATCATGGTTGCCAGGCCTTCGCTGGACTTGAGCAGGATATTGCCGACAAACCCATCGCACACCACCACATCGGCTTCGCCACGGTACACACCGTCACCTTCGACAAACCCGACGTAGTTCACCCCCCGCGCATTTTGCAGCAAGGTGGCGGCGAGCTTGACCTGCTGATTGCCCTTGATGTCTTCGGTGCCGATATTCAGCAACGCCACCCTCGGCCGGGTCACGCCCAACGCCTCAGCGGCCACCGAGCCCATCACCGCGAACTGGAACAGGTGCTCGGCACTGCAATCGACGTTCGCACCCAGGTCCAGCAGTTGGCAGTAGCCTTTTTGTGTGGGGATGGCCGCGACCATCGCCGGGCGATCGATCCCGGGCAGTGTCTTGAGCACATGCCGCGACAACGCCATCAAGGCTCCTGTATTGCCGGCACTGACACAGGCTTGCACCTTGGCATCACGCAACAGTTCAAGCGCCACCCGCATTGAAGAGTCGGGCTTGCCACGCAGGGCTGCCGCCGGTTTGTCATCCATGCTGATGGTTTGACTGGCTGGCGTAATCGTCAGGCGCGCGCGATCCACCGCCGGATGGCTGGCAATCAATTCTTCAAGAAGGGAGGGTTGACCGACGAGGGTCAGGTGCAGCGAGGGCGTAGCAGACAGGCTGGCAATGCAGGCCTGAACAATGCTGCGGGGACCGAAGTCCCCGCCCATTGCGTCAATCGCGATGACTTGAGCAGACAAGTGATTACTCGTCAGCGCCCTTGTCGATCACTTTACGACCACGGTATACGCCTTCTGGCGATACGTGGTGACGCAGGTGAATTTCACCGGTGGTTTTTTCTACAGACAGAGTGCTTGCCGTCAGGGCATCGTGCGAACGACGCATGTCACGGGCAGAGCGGGATTTTTTGTTCTGCTGAACAGCCATAATTGATTAACTCCTAAACGTTTGGGTCACGCTTTAACTGCGCCAATACACTGAACGGGTTGGACCGCGTTACCTCGTCCTCGCTCGGCTCGGCCTCGTCATCGAGACCCTCCGGCTGCTGGCATTCTTCCGGATGATGAGCAGGCACAATGGGCAAGGCGAGCAAAAGCTCCTCCTCGATCAGTGCATGCAGATCCAAAGGATCTTCGCCCAGTTCCAGCACGTCATAACCTTTCGGCAACGACTGGGTATTCGCACCCTCCTTCACCACAGCGTAACTGCATTCGCTGTGAATCGGCAGGGTGACCAGCTCAAGACAACGCTGACAAACCATTTTGACTTCGGTGTCGATAAAACTGTGGATTACCACAGACTTACGTTCATCTCGTTCAAAAACAAATTTGGCCTGCACCGTACCGACAGTGTCGGAAAGCGGGTCGCAGAGTCTCTCCAAATCGGCCAGCAGCAATTCACCTTGAAGGGAAGTGCCACGATCTGCCAATTTGCGCGGGTCAACGTGAGGTGGAATCGGGTCATTCAACATAGGCGCAGCATTATAGGGATGCACCCGGCCATGTCAAAGGAAATTCAGCCCTGTGCGTCAGCCGGTCACCCCGCTAGAATCCCCGGCTGCTCTGAGGAGACGCCTATGCTGCCTTTATTACTTGCATCCAGCTCGGTTTATCGCCGGGAATTACTGAGCCGCCTGCACCTGCCGTTCATCTGCAGCTCGCCGGATATCGACGAAAGCCACCGTGAAAATGAATCCGCCATTGAGCTGGTCAAGCGCCTGGCCGAACAGAAAGCTCGCGCCCTCGCCGGCAGCCATCCGGGGCATTTGATCATTGGCTCCGATCAGGTCGCTGCTCTGGAGGGCAGGATCATCGGCAAGCCCCACACCTTCGAGAACGCGCGCGCGCAACTGCTGGCAGCGAGCGGCAAGCGTGTCAGCTTCCTTACCGGGCTGGCGCTGCTGAACAGCGAGACCGGGCACTGCCAGGTCGACTGCGTACCGTTTACGGTGCACATGCGCGAACTGAGCGCTGAACGCATCGAGCGTTATCTTCGGATCGAGCAACCTTATGACTGCGCCGGCAGCTTCAAGGCCGAGGGACTGGGCGTGAGCTTGTTCCAGAGCACCGAAGGGCCGGATGCGACCAGCCTGATCGGCCTGCCACTGATTCGCCTGGTGGACATGCTGCTGGCCGAAGGCGTACAGATCCCCTAAGCCCACCACAAAACCAATGTGGGAGCTGGCTTGCCTGCGATGCACACACCTCGGAACATCAGTCGAGCCGAGGTGACGCTATCGCAGGCAAGCCAGCTCCCACAGTTTGAACCCTGTCGCTTTCGAGGTATCAGCGCAACGTCGGGCCCTGGAAGCCCATGTACATAGCCAATTTCTCGGCCACACTGGCACCCAGCTTCTTGGAGAAGCGATCAAACGGCGATTCCTGAACAGTGAAATCCACCAATTCCTTCTCGCCAATCACGTCCCGCGCCACCGAGCTGGCACTGCCCAGCCCATCGATCAAGCCCAGCGGCAACGCCTGCTCACCCGACCACACCAGGCCGGAGAACAGCTCCGGATGGTCTTTGTCCTTCAGACGATCGCCACGCCCCTGCTTCACGCTGGCAATGAACTGACGGTGAGTGGTATCGAGCACGCCCTGCCAGAACTGGGTTTCATCGGCTTTTTGCGGCTGGAACGGGTCGAGGAATGCTTTGTGCTCACCCGAGGTGTAAGTGCGACGCTCAACCCCCAGTTTCTCCATGGTGCCGACGAAGCCATAACCGGCCGCCGTCACGCCAATGGAGCCGACCAGGCTGGCCTTGTCGGCGTAGATCTGGTCAGCGGCGCTGGCGATGTAATAGGCGCCCGAGGCGCCCAGGTCGGAAATCACCGCATACACCTTGATATCCGGGTGCAGGCCGCGCAGACGGCGAATCTCGTCATACACGTAACCCGACTGCACCGGACTGCCACCTGGGCTGTTGATGCGCAGGATCACACCCTTGACCTTCGGGTCTTCAAACGCCGCGCGCAGGCTGCTGACAATATTGTCGGCGCTGGCGGACTCTTTGTCGGCGATCACGCCACGCACTTCGATCAAGGCGGTGTAGTTGCTGCCACGGGTGGCGCTTTTTTCCATGTCCATCAGTGGACTGAACAGCACCAGCATCGCGAGCAGCCAGATAAAGGTCAGCAGCTTGAAGAAAATCCCCCAACGCCGCGCACGGCGCTGTTCCTGAACGCTGGCCAGGAGAGTCTTCTCCAGCAGCTTCCAGCTTTTATCATCGCTGCTATCCGCCTTTTCCGGCGCCTTCCACTCGTCACTCATGCCATTAACCCCAGCAAAGACTTATTGGGCCCGGCTGAGCCAGGCCTGCAGTTCGGAAAAATGATCAATCGTCAGCCTCGGCTCGTACTGCTGCAAGGCCTCGGCAGCCTGAGCGCCGTAGCTGACCGCCACACTGTCCATGCCAGCATTGCGCGCCATCATCAGGTCGAAGGAGGCATCGCCTACCATCAACGCCTGGCGCGGCGACACACCACAATGGGCAAGGATCTGCTCAAGCATCAGAGGATGAGGCTTGCTGGCGGTTTCATCCGCCGCCCGGGTGATGTCGAAATAATCTTCGAAGTTGTGCGCCTTAAGGACCCGGTCCAACCCGCGACGGGCTTTGCCGGTGGCGACTGCCAAGTGATAACCCTGGGCACGAAAGGCCTCCAGCGATTGCACCACACCGTCGAACAGCGGCGAAGGCGTGGCCTCCAGCGCGATGTAGTGTTCGGCGTAATGATCGCGAAAGGTCACCAGCTCAGCGTCACTGATCTTGGGGTACAGGGTACGGATGGCTTCAGGCAAGCCCAGGCCGATGATGCCTTTGACCGCGAGATCGGTGCACAACGCAAAGCCCGAGCGGGTTGAAGCTGCGTGCATTGATTCCACGATCCGCCCGATGGAATCGCACAGGGTGCCGTCCCAGTCAAAGATCAGCAGTTTGTAATCAAGGTGCGACACTCAAACGCTCCACGGTCTTGGCCCACATCTCGTCGACCGGCGCCTGCAGCTTCAACTCACCGCCATCAGGCAGTGGAACCGTCAGCATGTAGGCGTGAAGGAACAGGCGCTTGCCGCCCAGGTCGCGGATTTCCTTGGAGAAATCCTCGTCACCGTACTTGGTGTCGCCGGCGATGCAGTGGCCTGCGTGCAGGGTATGCACGCGAATCTGGTGAGTACGCCCGGTCACTGGCTTAGCCTCGACCATGGTGGCGAAGTCACCGAAACGGCGCAGCACCTTGAACAGGGTCAGGGCTTCTTTGCCCTCCTCGTCCACTTCAACCATACGCTCGCCGGAGCGCAGGTTGCTCTTTTGCAGCGGCGCACGAACGCTTTTGATCGAGCTCGCCCAGTTGCCACGCACCAGCGCCATGTAGCGCTTGTCGACACCATCGCCACGCAGGGCGGTGTGCAGGTGGCGCAACATGCTGCGCTTTTTGGCGATCATCAGCAGACCGGAGGTGTCGCGGTCCAGGCGGTGGACCAACTCCAGCTCCTTGGCATCCGGGCGCAACTGACGAAACGCTTCGATCACGCCGAAATTCAGGCCGCTGCCGCCGTGCACCGCAATGCCGCACGGTTTGTTGATCACGATCAGCTTGCTGTCTTCGAAAACAATTGAAGCCTCAAGGCGCTGCAGCAGGCCTTGGGCCAGCGGCACGGGTTCGTCACGCTCAGGCACGCGAACCGGCGGCACACGGACGATATCGCCCGCCTGCAGCTTGTACTCGGGCTTGATGCGGCCCTTGTTCACGCGCACTTCGCCTTTACGCAAGATGCGGTAAATCAAGGTCTTGGGCACGCCTTTGAGCCTGGCCAGGAGAAAATTGTCGATGCGTTGGCCGGCATATTCCGGCGAGACCTCGAGCAGCTGGACGCTGGGGGTCTGGGGGGCGGTAGTCGTCATGGCGGCGATGATAACAATTTTTTATGGAATTGAAGCACTTAATCATTGCTGCTATAGTCGCGAACGCCGCCAAAAGCGGCCTGGACAGAGGATATGCGGCAAACTGCCGGCCCTGACCATCGCAATTCATCAGGACGCGAGGCCGTCCTACGGGGCTTTTGCCACCTTGGAAGGCTCGAGATTGTAACAAGCGCAGGTGACATGAGGCCTGAAGCGAGTGCAGAAAGCAGAGTGAATACTCGCGTTCTGCGCCGATATTTACGGCCAGTTCACAAAGTGCAGTCAGTCTTGAGCCAGACCATGGCGAAAGCTTCGGAAACAACGCCTGTTAAGAGCTGAGTGAGAGCGCAGTCGCCCACACCTAGTCTTGTTTAGCCATGAGCGTGGACTCCCCATTGGAGAACACGGTAAATGCCAACCCGCTGCGGATTCTGCGCGCGGCAGCACCCGAATTATCAGGGATACGTGTAGGGTGGAGATGCACAACCGTCGGACCGTGTAGCACTAGGCTTATATTTAGACGCTTCATCTCGTCCACAGTCGCCGGTTGATTCCTCCTCCTGACCTTAGCTTTTGTTGAAGTGGTGCCTTTGTCACCACCGCTAACAAGCAGGACGCGTCCGTCGCGATACTGGCCCAATTGGCTCGTTATTGCTGGACACTGGAGTGGCCAACCACTCTTGACGCACCTGACACCGACCGTGAGAAGTCGTGTGTGCCGAACGCCGTTTCCGGCAGCCCGGAAACCGACGGTACAACATGAAAAGAATGCTGATTAACGCAACTCAACCCGAAGAGTTGCGTGTTGCACTGGTAGATGGCCAACGCCTCTACGACCTGGACATCGAATCCGGTGCACGCGAGCAAAAGAAGGCCAACATCTATAAAGGCCGTATTACTCGCATCGAACCAAGCCTTGAGGCTGCCTTTGTCGATTTCGGCTCCGAGCGCCACGGCTTCCTGCCCCTCAAAGAAATCTCCCGCGAATACTTCAAGAAAGCCCCAGAAGGCCGCGTGAACATCAAGGACGTCCTGAGCGAAGGCCAGGAAGTCATCGTTCAGGTCGAAAAAGAAGAACGTGGCAACAAGGGCGCCGCCCTGACCACTTTCATCAGCCTCGCCGGCCGTTACCTGGTGCTGATGCCGAACAACCCGCGTGCCGGCGGTATTTCCCGTCGCATCGAAGGCGAAGAGCGCAACGAACTGCGTGAAGCGCTGAACGGCTTGATTGCACCAGCCGACATGGGCCTGATCGTGCGCACTGCCGGCCTTGGCCGCAGCAGCGAAGAAATGCAGTGGGACCTCGACTACCTGCTGCAACTGTGGACCGCTATTAAAGAAGCGTCCCTGGATCGTTCCGCGCCGTTCCTGATCTACCAGGAAAGCAACGTGATCATCCGCGCCATCCGCGATTACCTGCGCCAGGACATCGGCGAAGTGCTGATCGACAGCGTTGAAGCCCAGGACGAAGCCCTGACCTTCATCCGCCAGGTAATGCCGCAGTACGCCAGCAAGATCAAGCTGTACGAAGACAGCGTTCCGCTGTTCAACCGTTTCCAGATCGAAAGCCAGATCGAGACCGCCTTCCAGCGCGTCGTCGAACTGCCTTCCGGTGGCTCCATTGTGATCGACCCGACCGAAGCCCTGGTGTCCATCGACATCAACTCGGCGCGTGCGACCAAAGGCAGCGACATCGAAGAAACCGCCCTGCAGACCAACCTGGAAGCGGCTGAAGAAATCGCTCGCCAGCTGCGCCTGCGTGACATCGGCGGCCTGATCGTGATCGACTTCATCGACATGACCCCGGCCAAAAACCAGCGCGCCGTGGAAGAAAAAGTCCGCGAATGCCTGGAAGCTGACCGTGCCCGCGTACAGGTCGGCCGCATCTCGCGCTTCGGCCTGCTGGAAATGTCCCGTCAGCGCCTGCGTCCATCCCTGGGCGAAAGCAGCGGCATCGTCTGCCCGCGTTGCAACGGCACCGGCATCATCCGTGACGTTGAATCGCTGTCCCTGGCGATCCTGCGCCTGATCGAAGAAGAAGCCCTGAAAGACCGCACCGCCGAAGTCCGCGCCCAAGTGCCGATCCCGGTTGCAGCTTTCCTGCTCAACGAAAAACGCAACTCGATCACCAAGATCGAACTGCGCACCCGTGCCCGTATCGTTATCCTGCCGAACGATCACCTCGAAACGCCGCACTTCGAAGTGCAGCGCTTACGTGATGACAGTCCGGAAGCCCACAGCGGCCAGTCCAGCTACGAAATCGCTGCTGCTGCGGCTGAAGTGGAAGAAGTCCAGCCAGCTGCCGCAACCCGCACCCTGGTTCGCCAGGAAGCTGCCGTGAAGACCGCGCCGGCGCGTGCCAACGCACCGGTACCTGCCGAGGTAGCCGCCCCGGTTGCCGCGCCAGCCGCCCTGCCTGAGCCAAGCCTGTTCAAAGGCCTGGTGAAATCGCTGGTCAGCCTGTTCGCCACCAAGGAAGAGCCTGTTGCTCCGGTAGTGGTTGAAAAACCTGCCACCGAGCGCCCGGCCCGTAACGAAGAACGTCGCAACGGTCGCCAGCAAAGCCGTAACCGCAACGGTCGCCGTGATGAAGAGCGCAAGCCGCGCGAGGAACGTGCACCGCGTGAAGAACGCGCGCCACGTGAAGAGCGTGCACCTCGCGAAGCCCGCGAAGAAACCCCGACCGTAGCCCGTGAAGAACGTGCACCGCGTGAAGAGCGCGCACCACGTACCCCACGCGCCCCTCGTGAAGACCGCAAGCCACGTGGCGAGCGTGAAGAACGTGTGCGTGAACTGCGCGAGCCACTGGACGCAGCGCCAGCCGTGGCTGCCGAAGCCGCCAGCGAAGAACGCCCGGCTCGCCAGCCGCGTGAAGAACGCGCCCCACGTGAAGAGCGCCAGCCGCGCCCACCGCGTGAAGAGCGTCAACCACGCGCCGAGCAAGCCGCTGCCGCCAGCGAAGAAGAAGTGCTGACGGGCGAAGAGCAACTGCAGGAAGACGGCCAGGACAACGCCGAAGGCGATCGTCCACGTCGTCGCTCCCGGGGCCAGCGTCGTCGCAGCAACCGTCGCGAGCGTCAACGTGACGCCAACGGCAATGTCATCGAAGGCTCGGAAGAGTCCGGCGAAAACGCAGAAGCCGCCACCGCCGAACCGACTGGCGCCGAACTGGCTGCCGGCCTGGCTGTGACAGCCGCCGTGGCCACCTCGGTGATCAGCGCACCTGCTGAAGCCCAGGCTCACGAGCAAGCTGAACGCGCCACTGCCGCCGTCGAAGACACCTCTGCTGTAGAAGCGCCACTCGCCGAAACGCCAGCGGTTGAAGCGCCAGTGGTTGAGGCCCCGGCAGTTGAAACGCCGGTAGTTGAAGCTCCAGTCGTCGAAGCAACCACCCCGATCGAAGCCCCAGTGGTGCCGGAAGTGGAAGTTGCATCGGTTCGCGAAGCCCAACCAGCAGTGGAAGTCACCGCTGTCGAGCCTGCACCGGTGGTTGAGCCTCAGCCAGTGGTTGAAGCCGTGGTTGAAGCGCCGGCTGTCGAAGAGGCTGCCCCGGCAGTGCGTGAAGTTCGCGAAGAACAGACCGCCTTCCAGTGGACTGCCGAGCCAGCCGCTCCGGTTGAAGCGCCAACCCCTGCCCCTGTGGCAGAAGAAGCGCCAGCACCGGTTGCCGAAGTGGTTGAAGCCGCTCCGGTGGTGGTTGCCGAGCCTGCGCCAGTGGTTGAAGCACCAGTGGTTGCCGAAGTCGCCGCCCCGGTGGTTGAAGCCGCCCCTGCCAGCGCCCTGACTGAAAATGGCCGCGCGCCGAACGACCCACGTGAAGTGCGTCGCCGTCGCAGGGAAGCTGAGGCCGCCGCCGCGGCAGCTGCTGCCGCACCGGCTGCTGCTGAAGTGGTCGAGGCGCCAGCCCCGGCTGCCGCTGAGCACGCCCCAAAGGCTTTGGAAGCAGAACACGAGCCTAAACCTCTCGTCTGATTCCATCAGCCACTAAAAAGCCCCGCCTGAGTGATCAGGCGGGGCTTTTTTATGGGCGATTGATTTGAGACCTGCGCAGTTCCAACACGGGAGCGAGCAAGCCCGCTCCCACATTCAGTCGGCGTTGAAATTCAGCCTCTGTGGCAGATCAACATCCCAAAGCACCCCCGGATCATTCACGTGAACCTGCGCTACCTTCGCCTGAGCGAACAGAGGCTTGGCGCCCCGATCCCCGGTCAACGCCATCAGGTCTGGCCCGAACGCACGACCAAACGCCACAGGATGGCCGCACGCTCCCGCATGCACCGGCACGCTGATACCCTCTTCCTGCAGCGCATCCAGTACCTGTTCAATGCTCGATGATTGAATAAACGGCATGTCGCCCAATACCACCAACCAGCCGTCTGCCGCGCCACTGGCCGCAACCACCGCCGCAAGGCTGTCGCCCATGCCGGCAGAATGCAGCAACAGGACTTCACAGCCGTAAGCCTGTGCCAGGCGAATCACCTCCAGCCGGTCCGGCGAAGTCACCACCCAGCGCTTTACAACCCGCTCAGGCAGATTCACGAGCACCTGCTCGATCACCGGCCGCGTCACACCATCTAGGCCCACGCAATCGGCCAGCAACTTGTCTTTATCAGCCCCCGCCTCAGCCCGAAAACGACTGCCCTGCCCTGCCGCCAGCACAATCGCGGCAACGGTCATTGGGCTGCTACCGGCAACGGCTTTTTCTGCAGTGGTGCCACGCCGTTCTTGATCGCAACGATTTCGGCCATCAACGACAACGCAATTTCCGACGGTGTATGACTGCCGATGTGCAAACCGATCGGCCCATGCAAGCGGGCAATGGCCTCCGCCGACAGGCCCAGCGCCGCCAGGTTCTCTCGGCGCTTCTGGCTGTTGACCCGTGAACCAAGGGCACCAATGTAGAACGCCGTGGAATTGAGCGCCGTCAGCAGCGCCATGTCATCCAGGCGTGGATCGTGGGTCAGGCAGACGATGGCAGTGCGTTCATCGGTCTGGATATTGAGCACCGCCTCATCCGGCATGCCCGGCACAAAGCGGCCGTGCTGCTCTTCCCAGCCATAAACAAACTCTTCACGCGGGTCGCAGATCAGCACTTCGAAATCCAGCAACCGCGCCATCTCGGCCACGTAGCGTGACAACTGGCCCGCACCGATCAGCAACAAACGCCAACGGGGGCCATAGATCGCGCGCAGGCGTTCACCATCGAAGGTCACGACATCGGTCTTGCTCGCACCGCTCAAGTTCACCTCGCCAGTGGCCAGGTCCAACTCGCGCGCAACGATTTCATGCGCCTCACACCGCGCCAGCAATTGGGCGACCCAAGCCCAGTTGTCCACGCGCTCTTCGGTCAGGCGTAATGTACCGCCGCAGGGCAAGCCAAAACGCGCAGCTTCATCCCGGGTAACGCCGTAGGTCACCAGTTGCACCGGTGGCCCATCGTCCGGCAAGCGACCGTCCTGCAAGCGCGCGATCAAGTCATCCTCGATGCAGCCACCGGACACCGACCCAATCACGACACCGTCGCCCCGCAAGGCCAACATCGCCCCAGGCGGGCGCGGCGCACTGCCCCAGGTCTGGACCACGCTGTAGAGCACCACTCGGCGCCCTGCGCGGCGCCAATCGAGCACGCTGCGCAAGACATTCAGATCCACACTGTCCATCAAAACTCCTGCAAGCGATTGCAGCGCAAACATGCGGCTGGCTAATGGGTTTTAGAGCGGACACCCCGGCGTGAGTTTCATCAGCATCGTCCGGTCAGGGCCAACGGACGTAGGCAGATACGAGCCTCATCGCGATTTGATGAAGCGGTGACTGACTGTAAATCAAAAGCACCGAAAAGTGACCCCGCAGAAACGCAAACGCCCCGATCCAGTCGGGGCGTTTGCAGAGCGTCTGGCGCGATTCACGCCTTCGGCATGTTACTTAACCGCAGGAGCTGGGCCTTCGGCCACGCCCAGGTCATCTTCCGGACGGGTGTCGGAGATGCCAGTGCCGCCGGACGCCAGCTCGCTGTGCAGCTTGTCGGTGTCCAGTTCCTTGACCCACTTGGCCACAACGATGGTGGCAACGGCGTTACCGACCAGGTTGGTCAGTGCGCGGGCTTCGGACATGAAGCGGTCGATACCCAGGATCAGCGCCAGGCCGGCAACCGGCAGATGGCCAACAGCCGACAGGGTGGCCGCCAGCACGATGAAGCCCGAACCGGTCACGCCTGCAGCGCCTTTGGAGGACAGCAGCAGCACCAGCAGCAAGGTGATCTGGTGGGTGATGTCCATGTGGGTGTCGGTTGCCTGAGCGATGAACACGGCCGCCATGGTCAGGTAGATCGAAGTACCGTCGAGGTTGAAGGAGTAGCCGGTCGGGATCACCAGGCCTACTACGGATTTCTTCGCGCCCAGACGCTCCATCTTGATCAGCATGCGTGGCAGTGCCGATTCGGAGGAGGAAGTCCCCAGTACGATCAACAGCTCTTCACGGATATAGCGAACCAGCTTCAACACGCTGAAACCGTGTGCGCGGCAGATGGCGCCCAGCACCACGACCACGAACAGGATGCAGGTGATGTAGAAGCAGATCATCAGCTGACCCAGCTGTACCAGCGAGCCTACACCGTAGGCGCCGATGGTGAACGCCATGGCGCCCAGGGCACCCAGTGGCGCGAGCTTCATGATCATGTTGATGATGTTGAACATCACGTGCGCGAAGCGATCGATGAAGTCCAGCACCGGCTTGCCGTAGGCACCCAGGCGGTGCAGGGCGAAACCGAAGATCACCGAGAACATCAGCACTTGCAGGATATCGCCGTTGGCGAAAGCGCCGACGATGGTGTTCGGGATCACGTTAAGGATGAAGCCAACCACGCTCTGGTCTGCACCGGCAGTCACGTAGGCCGCGACTTTGGAGGCGTCCAGGGTAGCCACGTCGATGTGCATGCCGGCGCCCGGTTGCACGACGTTAACCACGACCAGACCGATCAACAGGGCGATGGTTGAAACAACTTCGAAGTACAGCAGCGCGTAGCCACCGGTTTTGCCCACCGATTTCATGCTTTGCATGCCAGCGATGCCGCTGACAACGGTGCAGAAGATGATCGGGGCGATGACCATTTTGATCAGCTTGATGAAGCCGTCACCCAGTGGCTTGAGCGCCACGCCGGTCTGCGGGTAGAAGTGACCGAGCAAAATACCGATAACGATTGCAACGATCACCTGGAAATACAGGGATTTGTACAGTGGCTGACGAGTCGTCATTGCAAAGTTCCTCAATCGCACCGTGTGGCAAATATCCGCCATTGCCCACGACACTTGAATTGCGAACCCTCCTGCACTGGAGGGATTTGTTGTTTGCGAGGTCTGCTGAAACAGGCCTGCGCTGTTTTCTGTATCGCAAACGCCGTGCCACTTCGCTTAAAAAATGCTGAAGGCCTTTAGACATCAGGGCTGGGGGCAAGACGACGGCCCTGTACACCCTGGAAGATGTGGCGGAATTCCGCCAGGCCACCCGGTCTCGTCCTACAATTTGGCGGATATCCGCCTTGTTGCCTCTCTCGGTGATGGCTAACATCCGCCACTCCATGGACGAGGCCCTCACATGCGTGAACGTACCATCGCCAGCCACTACGCCCGGGCCGCCCTCGGCGGTGCGCGCCGGGTCGGCTACGACTGCTCGGGCCTGCTGCTGCAGGTGGGCATCACCCCCGAGCTGTTGACCGAACCCCGCGCCCGCATCGCCCCCGAGCAATTTACCCGGCTGTTGCAGAGGTTGTGGCTGGCGCTGGACGACGAATACCTGGGGTTTGCCGAAGGCCCGAGCAAGCGCGGCACTTTCGCCATGATGTGCCACGCGCTGATTCATTGCCGCACCCTGGAGAAGGCTCTGGAACGCGGCTTATTATTTTATAGCCTATTCCCACAGGGTCCGCGCTGGCAGCTGACGAGAGAAGGCGATATGGCCCGGCTGAGCCTGGACGATTCGCAGTTGTGGGACCCGGATCACTTCCTCAGTGAATGCCTGCTGGTGATCTGGCATCGCTTGGGCAGTTGGTTGATCGGCCAGCGTATCCGCCTGCAACAGGCAACGTTCAGCTACCCGATGCCGGCCCATGCCGGCGAATATGACCTGCTCTTTCCCTGCCCTCAGGTATTCGGCGCGCCACACAGCAGCCTGGTGTTTCCCAGCCGCTACCTGAGCTTGCCGCTGCTGCAGGACGAACGCACCCTCAAGCATTTTCTCGAGCGCTCCCCCGCCGACCTGCTGTCGCGGCCGGATGAAGGCGACAGCCTGAGCAGCCAGCTGCGCCGCCTGTTGAGCCGCGACCGCACGCCCTGGCCGGACCTGGAAGCGGTCGCGCAGCACCTGCACATCAGTCCTCAAACCCTGCGCAGGCATTTACGTGAGGAAGGCACCAGCTTTCAGGCGCTCAAGGATGAGTTGCGACGGGACATTGCCATCTATCATTTGGGACGAGCGGATTTGTCGTTGCAGGAGATTGCCGAGCAGCTGGGGTTTTCCGAGCCGTCGGCGTTTCATCGGGCGTTCAAGAAGTGGACAGGCTTGACGCCGGGGGCGTATCGGGCGCAGGAGAGTTAGCGCGGTGTTGTGTGTGTGCTGGCCTCATCGCAGGCAAGCCAGCTCCCACATTTGATCGGGTTCACATAATCAAAAGGTGGGAGCTGGCTTGCCTGCGATGGGGCCGGTCCAGGCGATACAAATCAAACCGCCGGAAAGTGAATCTTAAACGCCGCGCCGCCCAAGGGTGAGTCGCCCAAGGTCAGCCGCGCGCTGTAGCTTTCAATAATGTCCTTGACCACCGCCAGACCAATGCCCTGCCCCGGATGCTGGCGGTCCAGCCGCTCGCCCCTTTGCAGGATCCGCGCACGCTGATCAGGCGGCACACCAGGCCCGTCATCTTCAATGCACAGCTCGGTGCCTTCGAGGCTTTCTGTCAGGCTGATGCGCACTTCGCTCAGGCACAGGCGATAGGCGTTTTCCAGCAAGTTGCCGAGCATTTCGAGCAACGCGCCTTTCTCGATCGGCACATCGCATTCGGCCGGCAACTCAAAGGTCACCGTCACGCGTTTATCGCGATAGACCTTGTCCAGCGTGTCACACAGGCTTTGCAATACCGGCTCAAGGCGCACCTGGTGGCGCACCAGGCCGCTTTTACGCAAGCTGGCACGCTGCAACTGGTAGCCGATCTGCTGGCTCATCCGTTCGATCTGCGACTGCAATACCCAGGCCTGGCCGCGATCTTCCGGGCGCTGGGCCATGTCTTCACTCACACCCTGCAACACGGCCAGCGGCGTTTTCAGGCTATGGGCCAAGTCGTCGAGGGAATCGCGGTAGCGCGCCCGTTGTTCACGCTCGCTGTGCAGCAACCGGTTGAGAGAGCCCGTCAGACGCAGCAATTCTCGTGGATGCTCCTCGGAAAGGCTTTCGCGGGTGCCGCCTTCGATCTGGTCAAGTTCCTGGCTAAGGCGCCGCAGGGCTTGCAGGCCCCACGTCAGGCCCAGCCACAGCAACGTCAGCAACACCAGCAAGGCCGCGCCGAACCCCAGATAGAGGTTTTCCCGCAGGCCTTCAAGGGTCAGCTGGTATTCGCGCACTGGCTGCAGGGCCACGATACTGAACGCCGCGCTCTTGCCGCCCAGCAGCTTGACCTCGACGTCATACACGAAAAATTCCTGACCATTGGCCTCGCGAATGCGCGCGAACTCATTACCGCGCCCGTCGTAGCGCGGCTTGTAGTTGATGTTTTCTTCCTGGGTAGCGCGTGAGCGCCATACCAGATGGCCTTCACGGTCGTAGATATAGCCAAGCAGACGGCTATCGGTGAGGTTGAAACGCTCGTCCGGCAACTGCGCAGGCATCAGCAGGCGATTGTTTTCGACGCGCGCAGCAGAAATCAGGGTGGTGACGTCCGACGCCAGGCGCTGCTCGATGGAATCCTGCAGCGCCAGGCTGAACGCCCCTTGCATGGCGGGCAATAAGCCCAGCATGAACAACACGGCCAGGGTGGTGGCCGCCAGCATCAAGCGCACACGTAACGAGCGTATCAACGGCAGCGCTCATTAAACAGGTAACCCAGGCCCCGCACGGTGTCGATCGGCTTGAACCCCGCCGGCCCTTCCAGCTTGCGGCGCAGGCGGCCGACCAGCACTTCGATCACGTTCGGATCGCGCTCGTCGTCATCGGGATAAAGCTGCTCCATCAGGCGGTCCTTGGCGACGACTTGCTGATGGTGGCGCATCAAGTATTCGAGAATCCGATACTCATAGGCGGTCAGCGCCAGCGGCTGCTCATCCAGGGACGCTTGCTTGCGATTGAGGTCCAGCAGCAAGGGCCCGGCAACAATGGTCGACTGGGTGAAACCGCTGGAGCGGCGCAACAAGGCGTTCATCCGCGCCTCCAGCTCTTCGAACTGGAACGGCTTGACCACGTAGTCGTCAGCGCCGGCCGCCAAGCCTTCGACCTTGTCCTGCCAGTTGCCGCGGGCGGTGAGGATCAGGATCGGGAAGGTCTTGGCCTGGCTGCGCAGTTGGCGGATCAGGTCCAGGCCGCCCATGCCGGGCAGGCCCAGGTCGATGATGGCCAGGTCATGGTTGAATTGCCCGGTCTGGTACAGGGCTTCCTCGGCATTGGCCACGGCCTCAACCACGTGCCCGCTGTCGGTCAGGCGGGTGAACAGGTGATGACGCAACAGCGCCTCATCTTCCACGACCAGCAATTTCATAAGGCTCTCCAAGGCAATTCAACTGTCCGACAGGGGGATATCATAGCGGCCCTGCAAGTCTTGCGGGCGCAGTTTAATGCCATTGTATTGGCCCGTCAGGTGTTCGTAACCGGTGCGGTAGGCAGGTTGCGGGGCGCTCAGGCCCAGGGACTGGCCCCACGGCGCGGCCTGGGTGCCCGCGTCTTCGAAGCTGACACGATGGATCAGGTTGCTGGACTTCTTGGTTTTCTCGCCACCAAAGGCCGCAAATGCACCGTCCGACGCCTGGACGCCGGCAGTGGCACTGAGCATGGTTAACGCCAACATCAGCTTTTTGATCGCAGTCATGGTGCTTACCTCTACGCGTTTTGGCTGTTGAGCCCAGACTACGCAGGCGCCCCTGAACTCCCCCTGAACGGGCTCTGAACCGGGCCTGAACCGTGACGGGCTATCCACTGGCGCGCCAACTGACGCAAAATACCGCGCATGACGCCTCTACCCGCTTGCTGCACCCCACTTGATGCCCATTGGCCGCTGCCCGCTCCGTTGCCGGGCACGGTGTTTCTGAGCACCCGTTTCGATCCGGCCTTATTAGCCGCCGGTGATTTCCAGCGCTGCGCGGTGCCGCCTCCGGCCAGCATCCAGCGCTCGGTGGCCAAGCGCCAAGCGGAGTTTCTCGCCGGCCGCCTGTGCGCCCGCGCGGCCCTGCAACAACTCGATCACCTCGATTGCGTGCCGACCATCGGCGAAGACCGTGCGCCGGTGTGGCCTGAACACATCAGCGGCTCAATCACCCACAGCACCGGGCATGCGGCGGCGATTGTCGGGCACAAGGCGCAATGGCGTGGGCTGGGGATGGACCTGGAAAATGTGCTGGCCCTGGACCGGGCAGAACGCCTGGCCGGGGAGATTCTTACGGCTGAAGAAATGCAGCGCATGACAAGCGTGCCGCGCGAGCAGGTCGCCTTGTTGGTGACGCTGACGTTTTCGGCCAAGGAAAGCCTGTTCAAGGCGCTCTACCCGATCGTGCAGAAGCGCTTTTACTTCGAACATGCCGAGGTGGTGGCGTGGTCCGAGACCGGACAGGTGCGACTAAGGCTGCTGACCGACCTGTCTGCCGAGTGGTGCCATGGCACGGAGTTGGAGGGGCAGTTTGCGGTGGAGGGTGAGCAATTGTTGAGTCTAGTGGCCGTCAGGGCCTGATCTGACGCCATTGCTGGCAAGCCAGCTCCCACAGTTGGAATGCATTTCAACTGTGGGAGCTGGCTCGCCTGCGATAGCGATCTCAAGCCTTCTCCTGATCCCTGGGCCAACTCAGGCTGAAACACGCCCCACCCAGGTTGTTGCTCTTGCTGATCAACGCCCGCCCGCCGTGCCAATAGATGATCCGCCGCACAATCGACAAACCCAGGCCGTGCCCGCCGGAGGCGCGGGTGCGGCTGTCGTCCAGGCGCAGAAACGGCGTAAAGATGCGCTCCCAGGCGCTTTCCGGCACACCGGGGCCGTCATCTTCCACATCAATGCGGCAACGCACCTGCCCGACCTGGTAGCTGATCAACACCTGGCCCTGGGCGTGGCGCATCGCATTGCTCACCAGGTTTTGCACAGCGCGGTGCAGGTAGCGCGGCTCGGCATCGACCCAGGCGTCGTCCCAATGCGCCGACGACAGGCAAATACCACGGGCCACGTTGACCTGAGGGCGCAGTGGCGACAATTCGCCGATCACCTGATCGAGCAACGCGCTGAGGTCGACCCGCTGGAAATTCAGCTCCGGCGCGCCCTGCTCCAGGCGGGCGTAGGTGAGCATTTCGTCAACCAGGCCATCCAGGTCCTGGATATCGCTGTCCATGCCGTCCATGTATTTGCGCCGCGCCTCGGGGCTGGCGGCGTCGCCGATCATCTCCAGGCCAAAGCGCAGGCGTGCCACCGGAGTGCGCAATTCGTGGGACACCGCCCGCACCAGCTCACGCTGAATCGCCAGTAACTGCTGCAAGTGCTCGGCCATGCCATTAAAGGCCGCCGCCAGTCGCCCCACCGAGTCGGCGCCACGTGCCGGCACGCGGACCTCCAGATTGCCTTTGGCGATGCGTGTGGCCGCCGCTTCCAGCCCTTTGAGCCGCCGCTCAAGCTGGCGCACCAACAAATACACGATCAAGCCGATCAGGGTCAGGCTGATCAAGGCGATCAGGATCAGCCACTGCGGCGGGTAAGGGTTCATTTGGTACAGCGGGCCGATTTCCAGTACCCATGGCGTCCCGACCATGCCGGCAAACACGCGGATCGAATCGCCGCCCTTGCCCAGGGCCATCACCGTGTCGCCTTCCGAGACCCGTCGACGCTGATCGTCGTCCATGTCGGCCTGGTCCAGGGTCATCAGGTGCATGTCAAAACCAAAGCCCTTGGCTTCTTTTATGTCAGCGAGTTTTTGCGGCTGCTCGGCGACCGGAAAGCGCACCAGTTCGTCCGCCAGCAGGTAAATCGTCGCGCGGGCCAATTGTTCGCTGATCTGTTGCACTTCGCCGGTGAGTACCAGTTGTTCCTGCTCGCTGACCAGACGCAGCACCCGCGCCGCATGCGGCCCGGTCTGCTCGACCAGCACCTGGCCGCGTTGCAGGCGGTTGCGTTGGCTCAGGTCCAGTTGCGCGTCGGTGAGTGTGCGCAGTTCCAGGGGAATGCCCAGCAAACGCTCCCACACCGCCAGGGCGCGCTGGCGTTCGATGGCGCTCATGGGCTGCAGGTTGTCGCCCATCAACGCGAAGGTGCCGTGGGCCAGGCGTTCACGGTATTGGCCGCTGCGCACTTCATTGAGCAGGTGCAGGGCCAGTACGCCCAGCAATGCGACCAGGATCAGCGCCGCGCACATGCCGCCGTAGATGCGCAGGAAGATTGAGTTCACAGCGGCATATCGGCAGCGGCTTCGGGGACGAACAGGTAGCCTTTGCTGCGGATCGTCTTGATCAGGCGCGGGTGGATCGGGTCGTCGCCGATTTTGGGGCGAATGCGTGAGATGCGTACATCGATGGAACGGTCCTGGCCGTCGTAGCCGATGCCGCGCAGGGCGATAAAGATCTCTTCGCGCGACAGGATGCGCCCGGCATTCGCCACCAGCAGCCATAGCAGGTCGAATTCGGCGCTGGTCAACTCAATGCCGCCTTCGTGCAGCCAGGCTTCGCGCAGAGCGTTGTCCACCACCAAGGGGCCAAATTGCAGGCGACGCTGGTTTTCCACGGCGATCGGCAAGGCCGGCTCACTGCGCCGCAGCAGGGCCTGGATGCGCGCCAGCAACAGGCGCGGGCGCACGGGTTTGCACACGTAATCATCGGCACCCATGTCCAGGCCCTGCACCTGGTCCATGTCATCGGTGCGTGCAGTGAGCATCAGGATCACACCGTCATAGCGCTCGCGCACACTGCGGCAGATGCTCAGGCCATCTTCGCCGGGCAGCATCAGGTCGAGGATCACCAGGTCGGGCTGTTCGGCAATGATGCGTGCCGCCGCCAGGGCGCCGTCGCTTTCCACCGCCACCCGCAGGCCGTTGCTCTGCAAATAATCACGGGTCAACTCGGCCAATCGCTCGTCGTCCTCGACGATCAATATCTGCCAGGCTTCTTGCTCCATGCGCTACCTCGGTTCTAATTATTGTCATCTACGGGGCACACACTGCTGCCTCTATTGAAGGCCGATTGTAGCCATGCGCCAGCCCTCTGGCACAAGCCGGGAAATCCATTCGGTGATCGCATTTTTTTGTGGTAGGGTTCGCGCCCTCAAAATTCCAATCGGCTGTTTTTACCTTGGAATATTCGGTGACAAACGGCGCGATCCAGTAGTACTGCGGCCTACACGGGCGTTCTACGATTCATACACATTTTACCCACAGCGTTATCCACAGGTAGTGCGTTGCTAAGCCCCCCAAAACGCATTATCTTGTACCTCGGCGCTAAAAAAACCCTACATGTAGGGTTTTAAGCGAAAAACCAAACACAGATCAGACAAGAAACTCAAGCGCTTTCTTGCTCCCGTTTGGTTGGAACCAACGCATTTTTTAAAAGCCCAAACCGCGCACGCGGATGGCAGCCGTTTTCCAGCCTCCAGGGCAGAAAGCGGTACGGGTGTTGCAGTGCTTGAAGCGAGCAACTGTCACCCACCAGGAATACGGCGAAGGGCGCCTCATGGCCCGAACCGAAGACTTCGGCATGGAAGCGGCGCGATGAGCTCCCTTCCTCCTGTCCCGAAGTTGTTATGCCAGGCCCCAGGCCTGCTGTAAGTGCTTCAGGACGGAACGGTGGGCACCGTGATGGTGCCCAAATAAATATAGAATGTGGAGACAACCCCCCATGCAAACCGACACAACTCGCGAGAACCCGCAGGGCTCCGTGCCGCAGGCCGCTGATTCGAACCTGGATCTGTCCGCCACTGCACCTGGCCAACTGCGAGTGATCAAGCGTAACGGCACTGTCGTTCCTTACACCGATGACAAAATCACCGTCGCCATCACCAAAGCGTTTCTTGCAGTTGAAGGCGGCACCGCTGCTGCCTCGTCGCGCATCCATGACACTGTTGCCCGCCTGACCGAACAAGTCACTGCGACCTTCAAGCGTCGCATGCCCTCGGGCGGCACCATCCACATCGAAGAAATCCAGGACCAGGTCGAACTGGCCCTGATGCGTGCCGGCGAGCAGAAAGTTGCCCGCGACTACGTGATCTACCGTGACTCGCGCGCCAAAGAGCGCGCTGTACGCACCCCGGCTGAAGAAGCTGCCGTGCAAGCTCACCCGTCGATCCGCATCACCCTGGCTGACGGCACCTTTGCACCGCTGGACCTGGGCCGCCTGAACACCATCATCACCGAGGCCTGCGAAGGCCTGGAAGAAGTCGACGGTGACCTGATCCAGCGCGAAACCCTGAAGAACCTGTACGACGGCGTGGCCCTGACCGACGTCAACACCGCCTTGGTGATGACCGCCCGTACCCTGGTTGAACGTGAGCCGAACTACTCGTTCGTGACCGCGCGCCTGCTGATGGACACCCTGCGTGCCGAAGGCCTGGGCTTCCTGAAAGTCGCCGACAGCGCCACCCACCACGAGATGGCTGACCTGTACGCCAAGGCCCTGCCTGCCTACATCGCCAAGGGTATCGAGTTCGAATTGCTCAACCCGATCCTGGCCACCTTCGACCTGGAAAAACTCGGCAAGGCGATCAACCACGAGCGCGATCAGCAGTTCACCTACCTGGGCCTGCAGACCCTGTACGACCGTTACTTCATCCACAAGGACGGTATCCGTTTCGAACTGCCGCAAGTGTTCTTCATGCGCGTGGCCATGGGCCTGGCGATCGAAGAGAAGCACAAAGAAGACCGCGCCATCGAGTTCTACAACCTGTTGTCGTCCTTCGACTACATGTCGTCGACCCCGACCCTGTTCAACGCCGGTACCCTGCGTCCACAGCTGTCGAGCTGCTACCTGACCACCGTGCCGGATGACCTGTCGGGCATCTACCACGCGATCCACGACAACGCCATGTTGTCCAAATTCGCCGGCGGCCTGGGCAACGACTGGACCCCTGTGCGTGCACTGGGTTCGTACATCAAGGGCACCAACGGCAAGTCCCAGGGCGTTGTACCGTTCCTCAAAGTAGTGAACGACACCGCTGTAGCCGTGAACCAGGGTGGCAAGCGCAAAGGCGCTGTGTGTGCCTACCTGGAAACCTGGCACATGGACATTGAAGAGTTCATCGAGCTGCGCAAGAACACCGGTGATGACCGTCGTCGTACCCACGACATGAACACCGCCAACTGGATCCCTGACCTGTTCATGAAGCGTGTCTTCGATGACGGCCCGTGGACCCTGTTCTCGCCATCCGAAGTACCGGACCTGCACGACCTGACCGGCAAGGCCTTCGAGGAGCGTTACGAGTACTACGAAGCCCTGTCCCAGTACCCAGGCAAGATCAAGCTGTTCAAGACCATCCAGGCCAAAGACCTGTGGCGCAAAATGCTGTCCATGCTGTTTGAAACCGGCCACCCATGGCTGACCTTCAAAGACCCGTGCAACCTGCGCAGCCCGCAGCAGCACGTGGGCGTGGTCCACAGCTCGAACCTGTGCACCGAGATCACCTTGAACACCAACAAGGACGAGATCGCCGTTTGCAACCTGGGCTCGATCAACCTGCCGAACCACATCGTCAACGGCAAGCTGGACACCGCCAAGCTGGAACGCACCGTGAATACCGCCGTTCGCATGCTCGATAACGTTATCGACATCAACTACTACTCGGTACCACAGGCGCAGAACTCCAACTTCAAGCACCGTCCGGTCGGCCTGGGCATCATGGGCTTCCAGGACGCGCTGTACCTGCAGCACATTCCTTACGGTTCGGACGCTGCAGTCGAGTTCGCCGACAAGTCGATGGAAGCGGTCAGCTACTACGCCATCCAGGCTTCCTGCGACCTGGCCGACGAGCGCGGTGCCTACGAGACGTTCCAGGGTTCGCTGTGGTCCAAAGGCATCCTGCCGCTGGATTCGCAACAGATCCTGATCGAGCAACGTGGCCAGAAGTACATCGACGTTGACCTGGAAGAGTCCCTGGACTGGGCCCCGGTACGTGCCCGTGTGCAGAAAGGCATTCGTAACTCCAACATCATGGCCATCGCACCGACCGCCACCATCGCCAACATCACTGGCGTATCGCAGTCGATCGAACCGACCTACCAGAACCTGTATGTGAAATCGAACCTGTCGGGCGAATTCACCGTGATCAACCCGTACCTGGTTCGCGACCTGAAAGCCCGCGGCCTGTGGGACTCGGTCATGATCAACGACCTGAAGTACTACGACGGTTCGGTGCAGCAGATCGAGCGCATCCCGCAAGAACTCAAAGAGCTCTACGCGACTGCGTTCGAAGTGGACACCAAGTGGATCGTTGACGCCGCCAGCCGCCGTCAGAAGTGGATCGACCAGGCCCAATCGCTGAACCTGTACATCGCTGGCGCATCGGGCAAGAAGCTCGACGTGACCTACCGCATGGCCTGGTACCGTGGCCTGAAAACCACTTACTACCTCCGTGCCCTGGCCGCGACCAGCACCGAGAAGTCGACCATCAACACCGGCAAGCTGAACGCTGTTTCCAGCGGCGGCAACCACGGTGATGATTCGGTTCTCGCAGCACCAGCCGGTCCAGCGCCAGTGCCAAAGGCCTGCGCGATTGATGAGCCGGATTGCGAAGCTTGCCAATAAGCTGAGCTGATCCCGGGCTTGATTGCCCGGGGTTGAAAAAAACCGATAGACCCTGCTGCAGTGGGTTTATCGGTTTTTTTGTTTTTACGCTAAACGAATTCGTAGGCGTTGCCTTCCTGGGGAGCGCCGCCCCGCCCTCCCCACAACTCCACGCGCCCGCCAATTACCGCCATTGAATGGCCGCCATAGTCAACAACGCCCAGTGTGCCGCTTGCCAGCTCCGAACTCGAAGAGGCTTTGTAGAGGCCCTTCAACCCAAGCCGGTCCAGCGCCTCTTGCCCCATCTCACCGTTGTTCAAGCTTTGCATCGCATGCGCAAAACTCTGTTTTGAAGCCTCGGGATTGTCATCAAAACCATTCCCTTCCATCTGTGCACGCTTGGCACTCACCGCGTACATGAAGTTGGCGTCGGTCATCATAGAGGGGTTGTCCCCCTTGAACTGCGCGTAACTGGCGGCGTACCTCAGTTCAGCCTTGGATAAATCCAGTTCGAACCCATCGCGCATCTTGACGTGATAGCCACCAGCGGTCTCATGCACCTCAGCGAAAACATCAGTGGGCTTCTGCCCAAACTTCATCATCGCCCCCTTTATCGCGGCAACCGTGACGCAATTACCATCAGGCCCCTGGCTGAATCCACTCCAGATATTGTCCGGCTTCTTGCCCGGGTTACTTGCGTCCGGCTTGTAGTTGAAATGCTTGGAGCCCTCGGTAATCGGCAGATTACTCATGGGCTCACTGCCGCCAAAATCGCTTGGATTAACCCGACCGCCATCACCGCCTCCGCCACCGCGATCTGGCGACGGTGTGGGACGCGGTGTTGGAGACGGAGTCGCGTCGTCTGCAAACAGCTCCGGAAACAGCCTCTTCAACAGCGCAAGAAAATCTGTGACCGCATCGCGCTTCAGCTGCTCAAGGATCGCTTTGAATTTTTCATCTCCCAGCGCGTTTCGCTTGTCATTGAGCTTGTCGCGCAGGTCCTGGACCGTCTGGTTTTTGGAGGTTTTCTCGGCGTCATCCAACTGCCTGAGAAGCTGCGTGACCGCCTCTTTATCGGCATCGAACGCATCCCGGTTGCCCTCTGATCGGCTGACCCCATTCAGGTACTGCCCTGCCCACCCAACGCCATAACGCACACCTCCAGCCCCTTGGCCGGACATCGACGAACTTCCCATACCGAGCCACCTTGTGATCGAACACGTTGAGGCTTGATGAGTGGGAAGAACCGTGTGGCCGGTTCCAACACGGGCCTGTCGGCTGTAATCAGGCGAGAGGTGGGAATATTCCCCGATGCCAAATGGCAGGCAAAAAAAAGCCCCTCGATCGAGGGGCTTTTGTTGCGCGTGCGCGTCAGGCCAACAGCATCAGGTCATCTGAATGATGGTCTGCATGATGGTGCTCTGAGTGGAGATGGTCTTGGCGTTCGCCTGATAGTTGCTCTGGGCCTTGATCAGGTCCACCAACTCGTTGGTCAGGTTGACGTTGGAGTTCTCCAGGGATTTGGACACGATCGAACCCAGGGTACCGGCTTGCGGGGTGTCGTAACCCGGCTGGCCCGATGCATAGGTTTCTTTCCAAGTGGTGCCGCCCGCCGGCTGCAGGCCTTGTTCGTTGTTGAAGCTGGCCAGGGAAAGCTGGCCGATGGACTTGCTCTGCTGGTTGCTGAAGGTGGCGAACAATACGCCGTTACCGTCAATGTTCAGGCCGGTGATCTGGCCGGTGGCGTAGCCATCGGTGACCGGTGGGTTACGGTAGGTGGCCGAGTTGTACTGGGTGATGTTGCTCATGTTGATGGCAATCCCACCTGGGTTGGCGTTCGCACCGTTTTGGGTCCACACGCCGTCGGTCACTGTGCCTGGCACCCAGCCGGTCAGCTGCAAGGTCGTGCTGGAAGTGGTGCCCGTGACAATCCCGGTGAGCTTGCCGGAACCGTCGAAGCTCAACGTCGAGGCGACCGGCGGCGTCGAGCCTGTGCCGGTAGGCGCCGAACCGTCAGGGTTACGGCCATCGATCAGGGTGTAGGATTTCCAGGTGTTGGAATCTGTTTTCACCAGGTATTGCACCATTGGGTGGGCGTTGCCCTGGGTGTCATACAAGGTGGTGTTGTATTGGGTGCTGAAGGTGGTGGAGTCCGTTGGATCAAACGGCTTGGTCGTTTGATCGATCACCGGCGAAGACGAGTTCAGGTTACTGGTGGAATCGACTTTGGTGGACGCCTTGGGCGGCAGGTTCGACAGGTTCAATTGCAGGTCGGTCAGCGCGCCCTTGATGATGTTGCCGTCGGCGTCCGCCGCGTAGCCTTGCAGGCGCGAGGTGCCGGTGTTGTTGGTGATGTAGCCATCCTTATCCGAACGGAAGGAACCGCTGCGGGTGTATTCCAGCGAGCCGTCACTGCCCTTCTGAACGAAGAAGCCGCCGCCCTGGATCGCCATGTCCAGCAGACCACCGGTGTTGTTGACGTCACCCTGGGTGAACTGCTGGGAAACGGCCGCCAGGTTCACACCACTGCCGACACTGTTCTGGCCGGTGCCCAGCTTGGACGCGGCGTAGATGTCCGAGAACTCGGCACGGGACGACTTGAAGCCCGTGGTCGCGACGTTGGCGATGTTGTTGCCGGTCACGTCCAGTTGTTTGTTGGCCGCATAGAGGCCGCTAAGGCCGATGTTAAAAGACATGTTTCTCTCCTTCTGCCGTATTTAGCCGGCTCTATGTACCGATAGTCTGAATTTGCGACAGCTTGACGCTGCCCATGCCGCCGGCAAGGTTGAGCAGCATTTCGCCGCCGGTCTGGCTCAACGTCACGCTGGTCACTGTTGCCGGCAGCGAAGTCAACAAGGCAACCGAGTCGCCCGTATCATTTTTGGTGCTGGCCGCGAAGGTATAAGTCCCGGCGGGTGCGACCTCGCCGTTATCGTCCTTGCCATCCCAGATAAAGCTGGAATCACCGGCGCTTTGGGCGCCCATGTCGAGGGTGCGGACCACGTTGCCGTCCTTGTCGGTGATCTTCACGGAGACGTTGCCCGTCGCCGCGGTCACCGCCACCGAGCCGGTCATGCTCTTGCTGGTATCAACCATGGCCTTGTCGGTCTGGGTGATGATCGAACGCCCGACCATCGACGACGCCTGCAGCGCTTGCGAGGAGCTGAAGTTGCTGGAGATCGCATTCACCGAGTCGTTCAGGGTGTTGATGCCTTCCAGGCTGCTGAACTGAGCCAGCTGGGCCACGAAGGCGCCATTGTCCTGTGGCGACAGCGGGTCCTGGTTTTTCAGCTGGGTTACCAGCAGCTGCAGGAATGCATCTTTACCCAGCGCCTGGTTACCGGTGGCCGCCGTGGCCACCGAAGCGAGGCCGCTGTTGTCCGTCGAGGTCTTGACCTTGGAGTTGAAAAGGTCCTGAACCGGCGTGTTGGTTGTCGTAGAAGTGCTATCAACAATGGCCATTATTTGGCGCCCCTTATCACTGACCCAGGGTCAGGACCTTCTGCATCATGGTTTTGGCGGTGTTCATCATTTCCGCGTTGGTTTGGAACGAGCGGCTGGCGGAAATCATGTCGGCCATTTCCTCGACCACGTTGACGTTGGGGTAGTACACGTAACCCTTTTCGTTCGCGGCGGGATGGTTGGGTTCGTAGCGGGCTTCCAGATTGCTCTGGTCTTCGACCACGCCAAGCACCTGCACGCCCTGGCCTGCGGCGTCCTGGTTCTGGAACAGCGAGTCGCCGCTACCGCTCTGGCCACTTTGGCCGTCCTGAAACATGGTGGCGAACACCGGGTGACGGGCACGGTAGGTCTGGTCAATGCTCGAAGACACGGTCTCGGCGTTGGCGATGTTACTGGCGACGGTGTTCAGGCGCGTGGTCTGCGCGCTCATGCCACTGCCGGCAATATTGAAAACACTGGCTAAGGACATGGCTTACTCTCCACGCAGGGCTGACATCAGCCCTTTGAATTTGCTGTTGAGCAGGGTGAAGCTGGCCTGGAAGTTCACCGAGTTTTCGGCGTAGGCCGATTGCTCCAGCTGAGCGTCGACGGTGTTCTGGTCGATCGATGGCTGCATCGGCGTGCGATACAGCAACGACTCGTCACCATTGCTCAAGCCTTGCGCTTCAATATGACGGCTGTTGGTCATGTTCAAGGCGAAGGTGCCGTTCTTGGTCTTGTCCTGCTGTGCGGCGAGCACGGCAGAGAAGTCCAGGTCCCGAGCCTTGTAGTTCGGGGTGTCGGCGTTGGCAATGTTGTTGGCCAGGACTTCGGCACGCTGGGCGCGGAAGCCCAGGGCTTGTTCGTGGATACCGAGCGCTTTATCGAAGCTGATGCTCATGGCGGAAACCTTTAGGCTGACCTGCTTTTCGTAACAGGGTTATAGCAAGGCGCATGCCAATTCCATCGAGGCCCGTAATTCAAGGGTTTGCGGAGAGTTTGCCGGTGGCAATGCCAGAAAAGCGGCAACGGCCTTCCGCGTGGCGCCAGTAAAGCGGCAATACCGGTTGCCGCTTTTATGCAGACTGCCGGCACTGACACGGCTGCTTGGACGACAGGTTCAGCAGGCAGCCCTTCAATGCAACGGCCTGAACACTGAATATTGCGTCGCCTGGGCTTGAACCCTGCCGAATCGCGCGCATAAAAAACGGGAGGCCTTTGGGGGCCTCCCGTTTTTTAATGCTCATGTGCCGATCACTTGGCCTGGTAAATGATACCGGGACTGCACTGCACCATCTGGTAATGATCCGGCAACCCGTTCAGCGCCTCGGACGCACCAAGGAACAGATACCCACCACGCTTGAGCGTGCCGTGGATGCGCAACAGGATGTCTTTCTTCACCTCGGCCGAGAAATAGATCAGCACGTTGCGGCAGAACACCATGTCGAACTTGCCCAGGCTGGCGTAGCTGTCGAGCAGGTTGAACGAACGAAACTCCACCCGGCTCTTGATCGGTGCCTTGACTGCCCAGCGCCCCGCCCCTTTGGGGTCGAAGTAACGCTGCAGGCGCTCCTGAGACAAACCACGGCCCAGGGCCAGGCTGTCGTACTCGCCGGTCTTGCAATTGGTGAGCATGGTGCCGGACAAGTCAGTGGCGACAATCTGCGCCCCGGCCTTCAACTGGCCCATGTTCGTGCGCTCGAATTCGTCGATGGACATCGAGATCGAGTACGGTTCCTGCCCCGAGGAGCAAGCGGCCGACCAGATACGCAAGCGCTGGCCCGGGCTGGCCTTGATGGCCTCCGGCAGCACTTTGTTCTTGAGCACTTCGAAGGGGTAGGTATCCCGAAACCACAGGGTTTCGTTGGTGGTCATGGCATCCACCACCATTTCCTTGAGCCCGCTGCGCGGCTGGCCCTGAATGCGCTGGACCAACTCGCCCAGCGACTTGATGCCCTGCTGCTCCATCAGTTTGTTGAGGCGGCTGGATACCAGGTACTGCTTGTTTTCACCGAGCAATATGCCACAGGCTTTTTCCAGGAAGACCCGGAACTGTTCGAAATCCAAATTACCCGTAGACAATGATACCGCCTCTTAAATCGTGTGACCGCCAGGGGAACTCCCCTTAGCCGTGATCTGCTGCCTTGATCCGGTCGACTACCCGGGATGCCAGGTCATCAGGGCGGAATTTGGCCAGAAAGTCATCGGCACCGACCTTCTTGACCATCGCCTGATTGAATACGCCCGACAACGAAGTATGCAGGATGATATGCAATTTTTGCATGCGTGGATCGTTGCGTATTTCGGCCGTGAGCGTGTAGCCATCCATTTCCGGCATCTCGATGTCGGAGATCATCATCAAAAATTCTTCTTCCGGCTTCTTGCCTTCATCCACCAGCTTGCGCAGGTAATCCAGGGCCTGGCGACCGTCGTTGAGGGCCACCACTTCCACGCCGACGGTCTGCAGGCAACGGGTCACCTGCTTGCGCGCGACCGAGGAGTCGTCCACGGTCAGCACGCGCAGCGAGATTGCCTTGTGCGCCGTTTCGGCGTCGACGACGCCTACCGAAATCGACTCGGAGGTCGGTGCAACTTCCGCGAGGATCTTCTCCACGTCGATGATTTCCACCAACTGGTTATCGACCCGTGTCACCGCCGTCAGGTAGTGATCGCGCCCCGTGCCCTTGGGCGGCGGGTGGATCTCCTCCCAGTTCATGTTGACGATGCGCTCTACCGAGCGCACCAGGAAACCCTGGGTCTTGGTGTTGTATTCGGTAATGATCACGAACGGATTCTGACGGTCCTGCAGCCCCGCAGAGCCGGTGGCCAAGGCCAGGTCAAGAATGGGAATGGTCGCACCACGAATGTTGGCCACGCCACACACCACCGGACTGGACTTGGGCATGATCGTCAGTTTGGGACACTGCAGCACTTCCCGCACTTTAAACACATTGATGCCGTACAGTTGCTTGCCGTCCAGGCGAAAAAGCAACAACTCCAGGCGATTCTGCCCTACCAGCTGTGTGCGCTGGTTTACTGAATCCATTACTCCTGCCATGCCCAGACTCCTACGCAAAAACCTTAGGGGTACGACGCGTACCCAACACTAAACGGCACGAGCTTTGCTATTTATTGATTTATGAACCTTAAAACGACAGTTTCCCGACGCATCCCACGCTACCGCAGAGTTGTCTGCGTCTGGCTGGCATTGCTTGCCTTGGGCACGGGCACCATGGCCCGTGCAGATAATGTCACCCTGCCTGATCTCCTTATCGGCGTCACTCAAGGCTTTCTTGAATTCACTGTAGAAGATTATCTGGCGACCACGCAGACGCCGGGACGTTATGAAATTCAGGTGAACCAGTTGGACCCGCGCCTGCGCATGCCCATGTGCGACAAGGAATTGACAGCCACCCTGGAAAGCCCCGCCCAGCCCATCGGCCGCGTGACGGTCAAAGTACGCTGCGACGGCGCCTCGCCCTGGACTGTGTTCGTCCCGGCGCAGGTCAAACTGTTTCGTGATGTAGTGGTTGTCACACGCCCGCTCAAACGGACGGGCATCATCGGGTTTGAAGACGTTGCGCTGCGTGAACGGGATATCAGCTCGATCAGCCAGGGTTATCTCACCTCTGTGGACCAGGCCGTCGGGCAAAAACTTACCCGACCAATGGTCACCGACCAGGTGATTACGCTGGTGCATCTGGAACAGGCTGAAGTGATTCGCAAGGGCGACCAAGTGGTGATTTCCGCCAGCAGCGGCGGGCTGACGGTAAAGATGCCGGGCGAGGCGCTGTCCAATGGCGGCATGAGCGAACAGATCCGGGTCAAGAACCTCAATTCCAATCGCGTGATCAAGGCACAGGTGATGGCGCCAGGCCAAGTCGAGGTCGCTTTATAGATCACTGGTATCAAACGCCAGCTTTTCCTACACTGTGTTCTGGATGTCGACCTGTACAGGTTTATTGTCAATCGAGCCTAAAGTTTGTCCGGGTATGGCCGAAAACATGGCAAGCGTCCAAATACCCAGAGGTTTTTTTATCATGGTCATCGATTTCAGTCGTTTGAATAACACCCCGGCATTGCCCGGCAATACGCGCACCAGCGGTGCCAAGGACAGCGTAGAAGCCAAGGCCCAGCCAGCGCCCGCCAAGACCGAACAGGCCAGCGCCAGCCAAAGCGGGGAATCGGTTCACCTGAGCAATGAGGCTCAACAGTTGCAAAAGGTCACTGACTCGCTGCGCGACCAGCCGGTTGTCAATAAAGCCCGTGTGGCCGAGTTGAAACAGGCCGTTGCCGATGGCAGCTATAAAGTCGACAGCAGCCGTGTAGCCAGCAAGCTGCTTAACTTCGAAGCCGAGCGCTAGGCAAAGGCCTGCGCAGGGCTTTTGGACGCTTAAAACCCAAGGCCAGCCATGCACCACGACGAACATTTGCTTCAACTGATCATTGATGATCTGGCGCCGACGCAACATTTGCTCGAGCTGCTAAAGGAAGAGTCCCTGGCCCTGTACGGCCGGGACATGCGCTTGCTGGAAGAAATTCTGGCGCGCAAGCAGTCGCTGATTGTGCTGCTTGAACAGCACGGCAAAAAGCGCAGCGAAATTCTTCTCAGCCTGGGCCTCCCGGCTGATCACGACGGCCTCGCACAACTGGCCAGCCATTCTTCGGTTGGCGATCAGTTGCTGGCGCAGAGCACCGCACTTAATCAATTACTTGCCCAGTGCCAGGAAGCCAACCTGCTCAACGGTCAGTCGATCCAGCTGCAGCAAGCGACGACGGCCAATCAGTTGCGCATCCTTCACGGCGGAGAACCCCCGGCGCTGTATAACGCCCAGGGTTCCACCTCGCGTCTGGTCAAGCCAAGCACCCGCAGCCAAGCCTGACAGTGGTTTACAGCGCGCCCTATCCAAGGCGCGCTACATGCTGGCAAAATGCCGGTTCTTGCGTGTAGTCGTATTTTGTCTGGAGATGGAAGAACCGTGTTCAACGCCCTTAATGCGGAAGATGCTCCGCAGCCACCCAAGGTGCTCACCACGCCTCTGGAAATCGCCAGCACATTACGGATGCTGCAAGAAAGCCATGATCCACTGATCATCACTTTCCATGAACGCAGCCAGCGCTTTCAAAGCTACCTGGTGGACGTTGACCGGGACAGCAAGACGCTGATCCTGGACGAAATGATTCCGCGTGACGGTGAACGCTACCTCGAGAATGGCGAACCCTTTCGTATCGAAGGTTTCCACGATGGCGTACGCGTCGCCTGGGAAAGCAACGGCACGCTGACCATCAGTGAAAAAGACGGCCACCGCATCTACACCGGCAGCATGCCCGACGAGGTGGTTTACCACCAACGCCGCAATGCCTTTCGCGCGGCGTTGAAGCTGGCGCAACTGGTCAGCATCGAACTGGGCGGCGAGAAGCTCAAGGCGCCGATCAGCGGCAAGCTTCTGGACATCTCCGCCACCGGCTGCAAATTGCGCTTTGAAGGCGACATTTCCGAGCGCCTGCAGCTGGGCCAGGTCTATGACCGCTTTATTGCCGCCCTGCCCTTTGGCAGCATGACCACCTCTGTCGAGCTGCGTTACCTGCACTTCGAAGACAAGATCAACACCACCTTCGCCGGCGTGCGCTTTCACAACATGAGCGGGCTGGTGCAGCGCCAGGTTGAGCGGTTTGTGTATCAGTTGCAGCGCGAGGCGCGACGCTTTGACAAAGACGATGATCTTTAAGCGTTAAGCATTGCGGCAAAAAAAACGGGCGGATCCTGATGGGATCTGCCCGTTTTTGCATTCAGGGGCGCGCCCTGCTCAAGTCGTGAGGATGCTCCTCCGGCCCCAGAGGTTCCGGCGGCCCTTCGAAAGCTGGCTCGTCTACTGGCGGCTGTGGATCAGTGTCAGGCTCAGGATCCGGCACGGTAGTCTGCATCTGCTCCTGCACCACCGCCTCATCCACCCGAGGGTCCAGACATGCCACCAGCGGCGAGCTGGACATGCTGTCAGGCATTGCCACGTGGTGCAGCGGCGCATCGTCCACTTGGTGCAGGTTGGTCACCGCCTTCGGCCGGATACGCCACACCAGAATCAACGCACACAGGCTGAAAAACGCATACAGCATATGGCTGCCGAACAGCTTCATGACCACGCCCGCCAGCAGCGGCCCGACACTGGCGCCGATGCCGTAGGTGACCAGCAACATCGCGGTCAGCGATACCCGCCGATCGCCCTCGACGTGGTCATTGGAAAACGCCACCGCCAACGGATACAGGCAGAACTGCACCAGGGAACACAAAAACCCGGCCACGAACAGCACTTCCAGAGGCACCTTGGTGAGCAGCGCCAACGGCAACGCTGCCACCGCCAGGCATAAGGCAAAACACCGAATCAGCAGGGCGCGGTCATAGCGGTCTGAGAGCCAGCCCAAAGGCCACTGCACCACCAGCCCGGCGAAAATGCAGCTACCCATGAACAGACCCACTTGCTCGGTGGTCAGGCCTTGCTGCGAAGCATAGAGCGGTGCCAGACCATAGAACGAACCTACGATCAGCCCTGCGCCCAACACGGTACTAAGCGACTGAGGCACGCGCTTTATAAAGAAGCGCGGCTCCATCGGCGCAGGATGCAAAGGCGCCGGGTGAATGCGCCGGGTCATGGCGACCGGCACCAGGCACAGGGCGAAGCACAGCGCGACCAACATCAGCAGTTCGAGGCCGAGCTCCGGATGCATCACCAGGATCAGTTGACCCAGCACCAGCCCGAGGTAGGAGGCAATCATATAACCGCTGAACACCACGCCACGCTGCTTGGCGTCCGCCTGCTCATTGAGCCAGCTCTCGATGACCATGTACTGGCACATCATCCCCAGGCCCACGATCATCCGCAGTACGATCCAGGCGGGCAGCCAGTTGATCAGGCCATGGCCCAAAACGGCAGCCCCGACAATCCCGGCACACGTGGCATAGGCACGAATATGCCCGACACGGGCGATCAGGCGGTGCCCGATCTTGCCGCCCAACACCAGGCCAAAGTAGTTAGCCGCCATCAGCGCACCCACCCACAGACTGTCGACGTGGTCGGCTGCCAGGCGCAAGGCAAGGTAGGTGCTGAGCAGGCCGGACCCGATCAACATCATCAAGGAGGCGAAATAAAGGGCTCGAAAAGATTTCCAGATCTGGCGCATCGGCGTTCCGAGCGGCTCCTTGCAGTGAGAGTCAGGGCTATCGGCATGATAGTCCGGGGTTGCCGGGTCCGGACAGGCGATATCGGCTGTATCCGGGGAATATTTTGCATATGGCTCAGACGCTGCCTGGCCATGTGCAAGGTACACAGTTTGCGATAAATACACCGCGCACCTGCTGTGAACCCTCAACGGCTGCAAGGTTCGACCGGTGTTCACCAGGCGCGCACAAAAAAGCCCCGCCAGAGCGCTCTGGACGGGGCTTTTTCACAGGTGCTGAATCTGGTGTCCCAGGGCCGGTTCGAACGGCCAACCTTCCCCTTAGGAGGGGGATGCTCTATCCAATTGAGCTACTGGGACAAAATGACAGCCACCGGACAAGAGGCGCGGCGACGGACGGCGTGCATGTTAACGGCCGAGGTAGGTTTTGTCATGTCGTCCGTTGGCTTTTTGAGCGTAGGCCTGTCCTTGTTCTGCAGAGCGCGGTTTGAACCCGTAAAACCGGGGGATCCATCACCGTCGTGCAAAATGCACTCCCCCAAAATGCCAGCATTGCAAATTGCAACCTTACGGGCCGTTAAAGTAGACTTAAACCACTGATTTTATTGAAATAATAGTTTGGCACGAGACCTGCAATACTTCTCCTACAAAACCTAACCGGCCACGGCGTTAAGCGGAGAACATGACCATGAACAGTGCCCTTCTGTTAGCCCTCAACACCGTAGCCCTTGCTGCACTGGTGACCTTCCATTTTCAATCGACTGGCAGCAATGATCCCGCACAGATCAGCCAGGCGGTGCCGCACCATTTGCAACAACGCCCGCAATTGGCGGTGATGACGCCCAACGCACAATCGCCGGTACGCCTGACCCAGGGCAGTCAGGCCGCGCCAGCATCTGAACACTGGGTTTTCTGAGGGATCGCGAATGACTAAATCTGCCTGGCTGTTTTTGTGCCTGACCGTTGCAACCGGCATCGCAGGCCTTGGCGCCGATGCCCAAGATGCGCAGACCACCGCTTTTGTTGCTGCCGGTGTATGTGCAAGCCTTCTGCTGCTGACGCTCATCGTGGGCCGCAGAATCAAATTCGACCCCGTCTTACGCTGATCCCTCCCTCCTGCTTGTCCCCCTACCTTATGTCGCCTCGTGCTAGTAAATCGGCAAATTGCCACTAGTCTTAAACACGAGGGCAAAAGGCCATATTGCTATAGGATGTGCGGCCTCAAACCCTGCCGTGGCCTGGACTTGCGAGAAGTTCCTTTGCGGAATCACTCGTTGAAAAGTTTTCAAACCAGTCCGCAAAAATGCAAATGAGTGCTGGCATAAAGCCTTTAGGCAGTTCAATATTTGTCACAGAATTGACGCCAAGGAACTGTCAAATCTGAGGCATGATGCGGCCTCTTTGTAATTCGGGTTGAACTTTGGTCGTGAGCCTTGTCTTAACACTCATCTTGCGGCCAATTCCAAAAACCGCTCCCCTGAACTAACCGGTTAAATATATGCGCCCATTGAAACAGGCAATTTATTCCAGCCGTACGGCTGACAAGTTCGTCGTACGTCTGCCAGACGGAATGCGGGAACGCATTGCCGAGGTGGCTCGCAATCATCACCGCAGCATGAACTCCGAAATCATCGCGCGCCTGGAACAGAGCCTTATTCAGGAAGGTGCGCTGGGCGAAGAGTTGAGCATGCGCCTGGACAGCCCTGAGCTGTCACTGCACGAACGCGAACTGCTGCAGCGTTTTCGTCAGCTCTCCCACCGCCAGCAAAATGCTCTCGTCTCGCTTATTGCGCACGACGTCGAGGCGGCCGCAGAAGCCAATTGATCTGCAGTTGAAAGCCGAAGCCAGCCATGTGCTGGCTTTTTTTTGCCTGCGATTTGATAAAGGAGTGCCGGGAACAGACGGCAAAGCGGGAGCAGATGTGCTCCCGCTGAGGGGGATCAGAGCAGAAAGATCGTCGCCAGACCCAGGAAGATGAAGAAGCCGCCGCTGTCGGTCATGGCAGTGATCATCACACTGGCACCCATCGCCGGATCACGCCCAAGGCGCGCCAGGGTCATGGGGATCAACACCCCCATCAACGCTGCCAGTAGCAGGTTGAGGGTCATGGCGGCGGTCATCACGACGCCAAGCGACCAACTGCCATACAGCAAGTAAGCCACCACGCCGATCACGCCACCCCACACCAGGCCATTGATCAGGCCCACGGCCAGCTCTTTGCGCAGCAGGCGCGAGGAATTGGCCGTACTCACCTGATCCAGTGCCATCGCACGCACGATCATGGTGATCGTCTGGTTACCGGAGTTGCCGCCGATACCCGCCACAATCGGCATCAGCGCCGCCAAGGCCACCAGCTTCTCGATCGAACCTTCAAACAGCCCAATCACGCGCGAGGCGATAAAGGCTGTGATCAGGTTGATCGCCAGCCAGGCCCAACGGTTATGCAGAGAGCGCCAGACCGACGCAAAAATGTCTTCCTCTTCACGCAAACCGGCCATGTTGAGGACTTCGGTTTCACTTTCTTCACGAATCAGGTCGACCATTTCGTCGATGGTCAAACGGCCAATCAGCTTGCCGTTCTTGTCGACCACCGGCGCCGAGATCAAGTCGTAACGCTCAAACGCCTGCGCCGCCTCGTAGGCGTCCTCATCCGGGTGAAAGCTCACGGTGTCGCTGGCCATCAAATCCGCAACTTTCTTGTCCGGATCATTCACCAGCAGACGCTTGATTGGCAGCACGCCCTTGAGAATGCCTTCGTAGTCGACCACAAACAATTTGTCGGTGTGACCGGGCAACTCTTTCAGGCGACGCAGATAACGCAGTACCACTTCCAGGCTGACGTCTTCGCGGATGGTGACCATCTCGAAGTCCATCAATGCGCCGACCTGATCCTCGTCGTAGGACAGCGCGGAGCGCACTCGCTCACGCTGCTGGCTGTCGAGCGCTTCCATCAGCTCATGGACAACATCACGGGGCAGCTCGGGGGCCAGGTCGGCCAGTTCGTCGGCGTCCATCTCCCTGGCTGCTGCCAGGAGCTCATGATCATCCATGTCGGCGATCAGGGTTTCACGGACCGAGTCGGATACCTCGAGGAGAATATCGCCGTCGCGGTCGGCCTTCACCAACTGCCACAGGGTCAGTCGATCATCCAGCGGCAAGGCTTCGAGGATATAGGCAACGTCGGCGGAGTGCAGGTCATCGAGCTTGCGTTGCAGCTCGACGAGGTTCTGCCGGTGCACCAGGTTTTCGACGCGGTCGTGATGCGGACCTTCCTGGCGGTGCGTGAGGTCTTCGACCACGCGCTGGCGCTGCAGCAGCTCGATGACTTGAGCCAGGCGATCCTGCAGGCTGTCTTGCGTTTTCTTTACTTCTACTTCGGTCATAGGCGAACTCCACTCCCAGCAGCGGGGCACGCCGGAAGGATCAATCAGTCAATTCATGATTGGTAAAACGGGGTACTAAGTAACTACTGGGTAAGTCCATGGAGGTATTCCACAAGCCCCGGCGGGGCTGACGGGCGCAATGATACACCTTGCGTCGGTTTTAAACGTTAAAAAACTGGAAAGAACAAGCGCTTGCGAGCCAAAGCTGAGCTTTGGCTGCATCTATGAACTGCGACGACGCAGCGGATAAGGAAAACACATGGCGCGGGAGAAAAAGATAAAATCCCACACAAACCCCAGACGGCAAAAAGCCCGCACTAGGCGGGCTTTTTGTTTGTATGGTGCACTCGACAGGATTCGAACCTGTGACCGCTCGGTTCGTAGCCGAGTACTCTATCCAGCTGAGCTACGAGTGCAGATTGTGTTTTTAGACCAGATCACAACTGGTTGAAGCCGAGTCACCTGCATCGCTGCAACTGACTCTTAAGTGGTGCACTCGACAGGATTCGAACCTGTGACCGCTCGGTTCGTAGCCGAGTACTCTATCCAGCTGAGCTACGAGTGCATTTGTTGCCGCGCATTATAGGCCGTTCAATCTCTATGTAAAGCTATTTTTTCGAGTAATTTCAACAACTTACCGAAAAAACCAGATTGCAACGTACTAAGCAAATAATGGCGGAGAACGGGGGATTCGAACCCCCGACACCCTTTTGAGGTGTACTCCCTTAGCAGGGGAGCGCCTTCGGCCACTCGGCCAGCTCTCCGCAACACGGGGCGTATATTAACCACGTTCATCCCCGTTTGCAAACATAAAAAACGATAAAAATTAAAGGCTTGGTTCTTCGTCCTTCTCTTTCTTGATCCGCAGGTAAATTTCCTCGCGGTGGACCGCTACCTCTTTCGGAGCGTTAACCCCGATACGTACTTGATTGCCTTTGACGCCGAGCACGGTCACGGTGATTTCGCCATCACCGATAATCAGGCTTTCTGCGCACCGACGAGTCAGAATCAGCATACCTTTCTCCTCACGCATTTCAGTTCAGGAACAACAGTCTGCAAAAAAAAGGCGTTCGACCTACGACATGAAAGCCGTAGCCCTAACGGCCTAAGTATTGTCGAGCACACGCAAAAGACCATGCGCCCCACAAAAAAATGAAAGGCGCGGTAAACCGCGCCTTCCTGGCATCGCATCACTCGCCCTGTCGGGCCGGAGCGTCCAGCTCAAAAGCGGTATGCAGCGCGCGTACAGCCAGTTCCAGGTACTTCTCTTCGATCACCACCGAGACTTTGATTTCCGAGGTGGAGATCATCTGGATGTTGATGCTTTCCTTGGCCAGCGCCTCAAACATGCGACTGGCAACGCCGGCATGGGAACGCATGCCCACGCCCACGATCGACACCTTGGCAATCTTGGTATCGCCGACCACTTCACGGGCGCCAATCTCGCTTGCGGTGTTCTGCAGGATTCGCTCCGCCGCATCGTACTCGTTACGGTGCACGGTGAAGGTGAAATCGGTGGTGTTATCGTGCGAAACGTTCTGCACGATCATGTCGACTTCAATGTTCGCGCCACTGATAGGACCGAGGATCTTGAAGGCCACGCCCGGAGTATCCGGCACGCCACGGATCGTCAGCTTGGCTTCATCGCGGTTGAAAGCGATGCCGGAAATGATCGGCTGTTCCATGGATTCCTCTTCATCAATAGTAATGAGGGTGCCCGGACCCTCTTTGAAGCTGTGCAATACGCGCAGCGGAACGTTGTACTTGCCGGCGAACTCCACCGCGCGGATCTGCAGCACCTTGGAACCGAGACTGGCCATTTCCAGCATCTCTTCAAAGGTGATCTTGTCCAGGCGCTGGGCCACGGACACCACACGCGGGTCGGTGGTGTAGACGCCGTCCACATCGGTATAGATCTGGCATTCGTCAGCCTTGAGGGCCGCTGCCAGCGCCACGCCGGTGGTGTCTGAACCGCCACGCCCCAGGGTCGTGATGTTGCCCTGCTCGTCCACACCCTGGAAACCGGCTACAACTACCACGCGCCCGGCTTTGAGATCTGTGCGGATTTTCTGATCATCAATCTGCAGGATGCGCGCCTTGGTATGTGCGCTGTCGGTCAGGATGCGCACCTGGCTGCCAGTGTAGGACACCGCCGGCACACCACGCTTGTTCAGCGCCATGGCCAACAGGGCAATAGTGACCTGTTCACCGGTGGACACGATCACATCCAGCTCACGCGGCAGCGGCTGTTGATCACCGCTGATCGCCTTGGCCAGATCGATCAGGCGATTGGTCTCGCCGCTCATGGCCGACAGCACCACTACCAGGTCGTCGCCGGCGTCGCGGAATTTCTTAACCTTGTCGGCGACCTGCTCGATTCTTTCGACAGAACCGACCGAGGTGCCTCCGAATTTCTGTACGATCAAAGCCATTTCTAAGCCGCCTCAGCCCGTAAAGGGGCGCCCAATAAACAAATCTTCCAGCAGCTGAGCAAGCCCATGACTAGACCATGGGCTCATTAACAGTGCCTTAAATACCGGCCTCGACAAACGGCACGGTCAGGGCCAGGGCCGCGTCCAGGGCACCGGCGTCTACACCACCGCCTTGCGCCATGTCCGGACGACCACCGCCCTTCCCGCCCACTGCCGCGGCGGCTTGCTTCATCAAATCACCAGCCTTGAGTTGGCCAGTCAGGTCTTTGGTTACACCGGCAACCAGAACGACCTTATCCTCATGGACACTGCCGAGCAGGATCACTGCGCGGCCGAGCTTGTTCTTCAACTGATCGACCAAGGCCAACAGCGCCTTGCCGTCCTGACCATCCAGGCGCACGGCCAGGACTTTCACGCCCTTGACGTCCAGGGCAGAGGCCGACAGATCGTCGCCCGCTGCGCTGGCAGCCTTGGCCTGCAACTGCTCCAGCTGTTTTTCCAGCTGGCGGTTGCGCTCCAGTACACCAGAGAGCTTGTCGATCAGGTTGTCGCGGCTGCCCTTGACCAGGCTGGCCGCTTCCTTGAGTTGTTCTTCAGCCGCATTGAGGTAGGCCAGGGCCGCAGCACCGGTGACCGCTTCAATACGGCGTACACCCGAGGCCACACCGCCCTCACTGATGATTTTCAGCAGACCGATGTCGCCGGTACGGTTGGCGTGGATACCGCCACACAGCTCCACCGAGAAGCTGCCGCCCATGCTCAGTACGCGTACTTCGTCGCCATACTTCTCGCCAAACAGCGCCATGGCGCCTTTGTTCCTGGCGGTTTCGATGTCGGTTTCTTCGGTTTCCACCGGGGTATTCTTGCGAATTTCGGCGTTGACGATGTCTTCCAGCGCCTTGATCTGCTCAGGCTTGATCGCTTCAAAGTGGCTGAAGTCGAAACGCAGGCGCTGGCTATCAACCAACGACCCCTTCTGCTGCACGTGCTCACCCAACACCTGACGCAACGCGGCGTGCAGCAAGTGAGTGGCGGAGTGATTCAAAGCAGTTGCATGCCGCACGTCGGCATCCACTTGAGTGTCTACCGGCGCGCCAACGGTCAAGTTGCCCAACACCAACACACCGTGGTGCAGGAATGCGCCGCCGGTCTTGGTGGTATCGCGCACCTCAAAACGACCGGACGTCGAGCTCAGGTAGCCGCAATCGCCCACCTGGCCACCGGACTCGGCGTAGAACGGCGTCTGGTCCAGGACCACAACAGCCTCTTCGCCTTCATTGAGCACGTCGACCGATTGGCCGTCTTTATAAATGGCCACGATCTTCGCCGCGCCAACGGTCGCCTTGTAGCCGATGAACTCGGTAGGCACGTCAACCTTGACCAGCGTGTTGTAGTCCAGACCAAAGGAGCTGGCAGAGCGAGCGCGCACGCGCTGGGCTTCCATCTCACGCTCAAAACCCGCTTCATCGACGGTCAGCTCGCGCTCGCGGGCGATGTCGGCAGTCAGGTCCATAGGGAAACCGTAGGTGTCGTACAGCTTGAACACCACGTCGCCCGGCACCACGGTGCCTTTGAGCTCGGCCAGGTCCTGCTCCAGAATCTTCAGGCCGTGTTCCAGGGTCTTGGAGAACTGCTCTTCTTCAGCCTTGAGCACGCGCTCGATGTTGGCCTGCTGCTGCTTGAGTTCCGGGAAGGCATCGCCCATCTCGGCCACCAGCGCTGCAACGATCTTGTAGAAGAAGCTGCCGCTGGCGCCCAGCTTGTTACCGTGACGGCAGGCGCGACGGATGATCCGGCGCAGCACATAGCCGCGGCCTTCGTTCGATGGCAGTACGCCGTCGGCGATCAGGAAGCTGCAGGAACGGATGTGGTCAGACACCACCTTGAGCGACGACTGGCCTTCGTTGGCGCAGCCAATGGCGGCGGCCGAAGCGCTCAGCAGGTTGGTGAACAGGTCGATCTCGTAGTTGGAGTGAACGTGCTGCATCACCGCACTGATCCGCTCCAGGCCCATGCCGGTGTCGACCGACGGGGCTGGCAGCGGATGCAACACGCCATCGGCGGTGCGGTTGAACTGCATGAACACGTTGTTCCAGATCTCGATGTAACGGTCGCCATCTTCTTCCGGCGAGCCCGGTGGGCCGCCCCAGATATCGGCGCCGTGATCGTAGAAAATCTCGGTGCACGGGCCGCATGGGCCGGTATCGCCCATGGTCCAGAAGTTATCGGAGGCGTAAGGCGCGCCCTTGTTGTCGCCGATGCGAATCATGCGCTCGACCGGCACGCCGACTTCTTTGGTCCAGATGTCATACGCCTCGTCGTCCGTGGCGTAGACGGTGACCCAGAGTTTTTCCTTGGGCAGCTTCAACACGCCGGTCAGGAAGGTCCAGGCGAAGGTAATCGCATCTTTCTTGAAATAGTCGCCGAAGCTGAAGTTACCCAGCATCTCGAAAAAAGTGTGGTGACGAGCGGTGTAACCGACGTTTTCCAGGTCGCTGTTCTTGCCGCCGGCGCGCACGCACTTCTGGCTGCTGGTCGCGCGGGTATAGGCGCGCTTTTCCTGGCCCAGGAAGCAGTCCTTGAACTGGTTCATCCCCGCGTTAGTGAACAGCAGGGTGGGGTCATTGCCTGGGATCAAGGAGCTGGAGGCTACACGGGTGTGGCCTTGCTCTTCGAAGAAGCGAAGGAAGGCTTCACGGATTTCTGCGCTTTTCATTAGGTTCTTCCACGGAGTCTGCGGCCAAAGGCCAGTGCGCAACATCATCAGACGGAGCGACGGCAAAGGGCCGCATTATATCGGCCCTTTGCCGGTGGTACAGCGTGTTTATGTGATAGAAACAGTCAATTAGACGGTCTGCACCGTCATTTGCGTGAAAACTCGGCAAATGTCTGCACGACTTGCTCGATCTGTGCCCGGCTGACATCCAGGTGAGTGACCATACGCAGACGCGGCGCGGCGCTCAACTTGATGCCGCGCTCGGCAGCAAAGGCTTTCAACGCGTCGGCGCGGTCACCGATCTGCACGTAGACCATGTTGGTCTGCACCGGCTCCACCGCATAACCGGCCTTGCGCAGTTCATCGCCCAGCCACTGGGCATTGGCGTGGTCATCGGCCAGGCGCTGTACCTGGTGATCCAGGGCATACAGCCCGGCCGCCGCCAGAGAGCCGGCCTGGCGCATACCGCCGCCGACCATCTTGCGCAGACGACGCGCCTTGGCGATCAACGCGTGCGAGCCGCACAACACCGAGCCAATCGGTGCCCCCAGGCCCTTGGACAGGCACACCGACACCGAATCGAAGTGCTGAGCAATTTCCCGCGCGTCTACCCCAAGCTTGACCGCGGCGTTGTAGATCCGCGCGCCATCCAGGTGCAGCGACAGCCCATGTTCACGAGTAAACGCCCGCGCTTTCGCCAGGTAGTCCAGCGCCAGTACCTTGCCTTGCAGGGTGTTTTCCAGCGCCAGCAGGCGGGTGCGGGCAAAGTGGAAGTCATCCGGTTTGATCGCCGCCAGCACGTGGGCCAGGTCCAGTGAGCCGTCCGCCTGCACTTCCAGCGGCTGCGGCTGGATCGAACCGAGTACCGCCGCGCCACCGCCTTCGTATTTGTAGGTGTGGGCCTGCTGGCCGACGATGTATTCCTCGCCACGCTCACAGTGCGCCATCAACGCCAGCAGGTTGCTCATGGTGCCGGTGGGCACGAACAGCGCCGCTTCGAACCCCAGACGCCTGGCCAGCTCGGCCTCCAGCAGATTGACGCTGGGGTCTTCGCCGTAGACGTCATCACCGCTGACGGCGCTGGCCATCGCGTCGAGCATGCCGGGGCTGGGTTGGGTCACGGTGTCGCTACGCAGGTCGATCACAGACATGAAGCAGGCCTCTAACGGGGTGATGTGATGTGCTCTTGTGGGTGATTACTGCGGGCAAAGCCACGGAATATCAAGCCCCAATTGGCTTCAATCGAATACCAACCAAACAAACCGATATAGGTTATCGATACAGCGCTCGTGCAGTTTTTGAAAAACCATGTTAAAAACTCTCCGCCGCCAGGGTTCTGGCGGCAACGTTCTCAGGGCGGGGTGTAATTCCCCACCGGCGGTAATTGCACGCAATGTGCATAGCCCGCGAGCGCTTGGCGCCTCGAACTGCTCACGCAGGACGGCAACAAGGTCAGCAGACCCGGTGTGATCCCGGGGCCGACGGTCATAGTCCGGATGAAGAGAGAACGGGATTGGCACCTAAGGGCCGCGCGCTGGGTTCATGCTTGCATGAGGCAGTGGTTCGTACCCTTAAATCCCATTCGATTCATAACGCCCTGTTTTTTTCTTAAACAGGAGTCAGAACATGCAACCCACCGCAATCGACAGCAAAATCAAGAACCATCACGGCGAGCGCGTCGCGTTTATCCAGGCCTGCTGGCACAAGGATATTGTCGACCAATCGCGTAAAGGCTTCCTTGCCGAAATGATCGCCCAGGGCTACCAGGAATCGGACATCGATTTCTTCGAAGTCGGCGGCGCCTTTGAACTGCCCCTGCACGCCAAGCTGCTGGCCAAGACCGGCCGCTACGCCGGCATCGTCGCAGCCGCACTGGTGGTGGACGGCGGCATCTACCGTCACGAATTCGTCGCCCAGTCGGTAGTCAGTGGCCTGATGCAAGTGCAGCTGGAAACCGAAGTGCCGGTGTTCTCGGTGTCCCTGACTCCGCACCACTTCCACGCGGGCAGCGAACACCACACCTTCTTCTACGAGCACTTCGTCCACAAGGGCCAGGAAGCCGCGCGCACCTGCGCCGACACCTTGCACAAAGTGCGTGCAATCCGTCGCAGCGAGCAGAAACTGGCGGTATAAGTCGCCCCTGAAAACGCCCCGCCCACCCTGGTGAGCGGGGCGTTTTTCGTTCAAGCATCTACCACCGCGCCATGACGTATCTGCGGTCTAGTGAGCCACACGCCGGGCCACCGCCGGCCTTCTCACCTGACCGGGAGCCATCACGCCATGCACCGCCCTCTGTTTGTACCCGACACCCCCAGCGCCATTCACACCGTGCACGGGGGAAGCCTTTCGCCCACCGACGCAGAAAAAACCGCCAACCTGGGCGGTGCCCCGTCGCGTGCGCAGGTCTATCGGGACACGGCCGTTCGGGTCGAACGATTCAGGCTGCAGACCCGCCAGGATAAAGCGCCGCGCAGGGATACCCTGAGGTTTGCATTCACCGCCGATCAAAGCGAACTCTGGCTCGGCGCAGCGGGCGATCACCTGCACCTGTACGTAGGCACGGCGCTCTATCAGATAACGCCGTCTTCGCCGAGGCAAATCATCGAGCTGGTCACCGGCCATGGCGCCGACTGCATCCATGTCGATGACAGCCTCCAGAACCCCGTCAGCATTGACGCAGGCGCTGGCGACGACTACCTGCGCGTCGGCGGCCGTCACTCAACAATCCTGTCCGGCGAGGGCGATGACACGCTACGGATCAGCGCCGAGGACTGCACCGTCGACAGCGGCCCCGGCAACGACAGCACGCAGGTCATCGGCGCCGGCACCGCGCGTATCTACGCGGGTGACGGCGCCGACAGCATTCACGGCGGCGCCGGGCTCAACTTTATCGATGGCGGGCCGGGCGACGACGTGATTGTCGGTGGCAGCGGCCATCACCTGCTCAGCGGCGGCGACGGCAATGACACGATCAAGGCTGGCAGCGGCACTAACGTCATCTATCCGGGTAAAGGCCATGACCAAGTCAGCAAGCTCAAGGCGACAGACCGGGTATACAGCCTGCCCGGCGACACCCTGGTCGCCATGACCAACGACGAACGCTATGCGTGGTTGCTTGAAAAACTCGCCAGCCTGCCAACCGCGTCGCTCGAACAGGTCATGGCGGTGCTGTTCCCCACCGACCTCGACACGGTCCACCAGACGCTCGTGGCGTCCGGCGAGGCCGGTAAAACGGGTTTGTCGATTGGGGGAAACAGGCAGTTTGCTGCGCGCGTCGAATCCGACCTCAGCGTGCTGCGCGTTTCGCCCAACGGGCAAAAACTGCTCCACGCACTGGATATTGCGGCGCAACACAGTGGGCAACCCGTCAGCATTGAACCGGGTGACGAAAACAACGCCAGGTTCACGCCCTCCACCGACAGCGACACGCTGATGATCCGCGACGGCCAGCCCGGCACGCCGGCCTACGGCGGGCGCATCGAGTACAACCCCTTTTTCAGCCCACCGGGCTCGCTGCCGATCATCGGGCTCTATCACGAGCTGTGTCACGCCTATAACGCCGTCACCGGTACCGTGGCGCCCGGCACCACCGATGAAACTGACGGAGGCAAAACCGTTGCGATCAAAAACGTGGAGCGGCAAGCCGTGGGCCTGCCCCTCGATCTGGCGCCTTTCGACTTCGATCTGAACCCCGACACCCCGCCCACGCGGACCAACCCCGAGGCTTTTACGGAGAATGCGCTGCGCAAGGAATTCGGATTGCCGACACGCGACACGTACCTGGCGAAGCCTCAAGGGGACTAAACCAGCGCTGCGTCCGTGGTGGGCACAATCAGAATGCCGGCGCGCAAACCATTCTTCACTTTCGGGTTCGGGAAGATGATGCGTGCGCCCTCCTCCTCGATCACCCAACGGGTCTTGGCCACGTCTTCGGCCAGCAGATAGCCCTTGGCCAACGGCGAGAAGTTTTCCACGTCCGCCGGCAAATGCAGCAGGAAGGCATCACTGTGCTTGATCACTTCACGCGATACCGCAAACAGTTGCAGGCCATCCAGGCTGTCGGTGGCCGGCTCGCTGCCTTCGATGATCTGCGTCAGGCGCCTCTCCAGGCGGGAAACATCCACGCCCTGGTTCTGGCCGAACGGCCGCGCCTTGCCCAGCTCCAGAGTAAACGCCTCGGCGTTCAGTTGCTCATAGGTGAACGCGGTGAAGGTGATCGACGTCTTGTTCTGCAGCAGCACCGCTTGCATGCCGGCCGCACACAGGCGCGCCAGCTCGTGACGCGAATGCTGGCGACCTTCCTTCCACGGGTACAGCGCGAACTGCTCGATCTTCGAACCGCGAATGGCCGTGTGCAGGTCGTAATGCAGGCGCGAGCGCTCAGGCAGGCTGAAGAACGTGCGGGCCAGCTGCTCAAGCTCAGCGGCGCGCATGGCCTCAGGGCCAATGTTTTGTTCGTGACGGCCATTGAACAGCCGGTTGACGTCCAGCTCGAGGTAACGCTCGCCGCGGCGCATGGCCTCGGGGTTACCGAACAGGAACAGAATACGGGTGCGGGGTTTGATTTCCCCACGGGCAATGCCATGCAACAGGCGGTCGAGCAGTTCGATCGGCGCGGTTTCGTTGCCATGGATGCCAGACGACAGCAGCAGGTCGCTGCCGTTGTCCAGCGCTTGCGGCGGGCGCACTTCGAGCGCGCCCTCGCTGAGCCAGCGCATCTGCACGCCGTCGACAGTCAGTTGAATTTTTTGCGCCGGTTCGCGACCGGCGAGGGTCAGTTCAAGCAATTTGCCGAGGGCGAGCATAAGCAGCTTCCTTAGTGGTTGCAGCCAGGGCCGTGAACGTGATCGTCGTCATCACCTTCAACGTCGGCCGGTTCCATTTCCAGTTGCAGGCTCATCAGGTTGGTGGCCAATGGGCGCATCAGCAGGTTGGCGTATTCAGCGTCGCCTTCTTCCACGTCCACACCAATCAGCAGCTGGCCACGGCCGTCGTGCTGGATCCAGATTTCCTTGCCCTGCCAGACCACGGCGACGCGGGTGCAGGAGGTTTCCAGCTGGGTGCCGTCGGTGTCTTCAAGAATCAGTTTCAGGGTGTCGGTGGTCATAAAGAGTTCTCAGCCATAGGGTGTAAAAAAGTGGCGCTAGTTGATCTGGAAAGGATAAACCGAGCCCAGTTTAAGGATTTGCGTCAGTTCATCCAGTGCCGTCCGGCACTCAAGCAGCAATTGCGGATCAGCCAGGTCGGTTTCACGCAGGCTGTCGCGGTAGTGCTTGTCGACCCACTGGGTCAGCGTGTCGTACAACGGCGCGGTCATGATAACCCCTGGGTTCACCGCCGCCAGCTCAGTTTCATTCAACGCCACGCGTAAACGCAGGCACGCCGGGCCACCGCCGTTCTGCATGCTTTGTTTGAGATCAAACACCTTCACTTCACGGATCAGCCCGCCGGAGGCCGTCAGGCCTTGCAGGTACTGCCAGACGCGCTCGTTGGCGCGGCATTCTTCCGGCACGATCAGCAGCATCGAACCGTCGGCGCGGGTCAGCAACTGGCTGTTGAACAGGTAGGACCGTACGGCGTCCTCGACGCTGACCTGGGCGCGCGGCACGCACACTGACTGGAAGTTGCCGCCCAGCTTGCCCAACTTGCCTTGCAGCTCGGCGAGCATCTGCTCGGTATTGAGAAACGCGTCTTCGTGGTAGAACAGCACCTCGCCGTTGCCCACCGCGATCACGTCGTTGTGGAACACGCCGGCATCGATCACGGAAGGGTTCTGCTGGGCGTAGACCACGCCGTCATCCTTCAGGCCATGCAGGCGCGCGACGGCCCGGGAGGCTTCAAGGGTCTGGCGCGCCGGGTACTTCTGCGGCGCGGGGTAACGGGTGTCGAACGCGCTGCGGCCAAACACGAAGAACTCGACGCCGGCCTCGCCATAGTCACGGCAGAAACGCGTGTGGTTGGCCGCGCCTTCGTCGCCGAACTGCGCCACCGCCGGCAACGCGGCGTGATGGGCAAAGTGCTTTTGGTCGGCGAACATCGCACCCAGCACGCGGCTGGTGGTCGGGTGTTCGATGCTGCGATGGTATTTGCAGTTGAGGTTGGCGGCCGTGAAATGCACGCGGCCGTCCGCCGTGTCGGCACTCGGGCTGACGGTTGCGGCGTTGGCCACCCACATGCTGGAGGCCGAACAACTGGCAACCAGCAGCGGCATGGCGTGCTTGGCCGCCTGCTGAATCACCTGAGCGTCGGTGCCGCTGAAACCAAGGTTGCGCAACGCGGCCACGTCAGGACGTTCCTGCGGCGCCAGCACGCCTTGCACAAAGCCCATGTCCATCAGGGCTTTCATTTTCTGCAGCCCCTGCAACGCCGCAACCTTGGGGTTCGAAGACTGCTGGCTGTTGCTCTGGGACGCGACGTTGCCGTAGGACAAACCGCCGTAGTTATGGGTCGGCCCCACGAGACCGTCAAAATTGACTTCACAGGATTTCATCGGCGAGGCTCCACGAACATCTGTTTTTATAGGCATCAATAGCAGTCTTCACACCACCGCTACTCTCTATCTGTAAACCCGATCAACTGTGGGAGCTGGCTTGCCCGCGATGGCAGCGGCGCGGTTTGACTAAAGGACCGAGTTGCCCGCATCGCAGGCAAGCCAGCTCCCCCACAAGCCCGCTCCCACCTTTAGATCAGCGTAATACCTGGGGTCAACGTTGCCGGGACCACCAGGCTCGGCGTTTCCAGCGACGCCACCGGGTACGCGCAATAATCCGCCGCGTAATAGGCGCTGGCGCGATGGTTGCCCGACGCCCCTACCCCACCGAACGGCGCGGTGCTGGCAGCGCCGGTCAACTGCTTGTTCCAGTTGACGATGCCGGCGCGGCTTTCCAGCCAGAACTGCTGGTAGCGTGACTCGGAGTCCGACAACAAGCCCGCGGCCAAACCGTACCGGGTGTTGTTGGCCTCAGTGATCGCCGCGGCAAAATCAGCGTAGCGAATCACCTGCAGCAGCGGGCCGAACAGCTCTTCATCTTCGCGCTCGGTCACGCCGGTCACGTCGATAATGCCAGGCGTCAGCAACGCGGCCTGATCCTGTGGCTGAGTCATTTCCAACAGCGCCACGGCGCCGTTGGCCAGCATCAACGCCTGGGCGTCCATCAAGGCTTTGGCCGCGCCGAGGGAAATCACCGAGCCCATGAAGGGCGCCGGCTGCTGATCAAACGCACCCACTTCAATCGTCGCGCTGACCGCCACCAGGCGCGCCAGCAACGCATCGCCCCAGGCACCTTCGGGCACCAGCAAGCGACGCGCGCAAGTGCAACGCTGACCGGCCGAGATAAACGCCGACTGAATAATGGTGTAGACCGCCGCATCCACGTCGGCCACTTCGTCGACCACCAGCGGGTTGTTGCCGCCCATTTCCAGCGCGAGGATCTTGTCCGGGCGCCCGGAAAACTGCTCGTGCAGGTGATTGCCGGTGCGGCTGGAACCGGTGAAGAACAACCCGTCGATACCGGGGTTGGCCGCCAACGCGATACCGGTTTCCCGCGCGCCTTGCAGCAGGTTCAACACGCCCGCCGGCAAGCCGGCGTCGATCCAGCATTGCACGGTCAGCTCGGCGACTTTGGGGGTCAGCTCGCTCGGTTTGAACAGCACGGTATTGCCCGCCAGCAACGCCGGGACAATGTGCCCGTTCGGCAAATGGCCAGGGAAGTTGTAAGGGCCGAACACCGCCACCACGCCGTGCGGCTTGTGGCGCAACACGGCCGTGGCGTCGCCCAGCGGGCCGCTCTTCTCGCCAGTGCGTTCACGGTAGCTTTGCACCGAGATGGCAATCTTGTTGGCCATGCTGGTGACTTCGGTGGCCGATTCCCACAGCGGTTTGCCGGTTTCTTCGCCGATGCAACGAGCGATTTCGTCGGCGCGGCTTTTCAGCGTGGCGGCAAAGGTTTCCAGCACGCTGATGCGTTCTTCCAGCGGGCGCCGGGCCCAGCCTGAAAACGCCTGGCGCGCGGCCTGCACGGCGGATTCGACCTGTTCGACGCTGGCGCCATTGCCGGCCCACAGCACCTGCTGGGTCACCGGGTTGCGCGACTCGAACAGTTCACCCTGGCCCGCCAGCCAGCTACCTGCGATATACAGCGAATTCATTATTTCGACTCCCGAGCAGCAGACAACGCAACAGCGCGCACTTGATCACCCACCACCAGTTGCAGGCGTTTGGCGGTCTGTGGATCGACCACCAGCGTGCCTGCCGCCAGACGGGCCGGAGCGGCCGTGATGCGGCACTCCTCGCGCTTGCGGTTATGAATCAGGAACGGCGTAGCGTCGTCCCCTGGGGTGCCGATGGCCAACACCAGTGACTGGCTGTCGCGCACCGCACGGATTTTGCTGGTCTCACACTCCACCGCCGGGCCGGCGTCGAAGATATCGACATAGCCCTGGTAGCTGAAGCCTTCGCTCTTGAGCATGCTCAGCGCCGGCTCGGTGTCCGGGTGAACCTTGCCGATGACATTGCGCGCGTCTTCGGAGAGGAAGCAGCTGTACAGCGGAAATTTCGGCATCAGCTCGGCGATAAACGCCTTGTTGCCCACGCCGGTCAGGTAATCGGCCTGGCTGAATTCCATCTTGAAAAAGTGCCGGCCCAGGCTTTCCCAGAACGGCGAGCGCCCGGCGTCGTTGGACACGCCGCGCATCTCGGCAATGATCTTGTTGCCAAACAGCTGCGGGAATTCAGCGATAAACAGCATGCGCGCCTTGGCCAGCATGCGGCCGTTGAGGCCGTTGCGGTAATCGGCGTGCAGGAACAACGAGCACAATTCGGAGTTGCCAGTGAGGTCGTTGGCCAAAAACAGCGTCGGAATCTCGCGGTAGATGTTCAGCTCCTGGGAGGCGCTGACGGTCAGGCCGACCCGGAAGTTGTACCACGGCTCACGCAGGCCGACGGCGCCGGCAATGGCGGAAATACCCACCACGCGGCCTTCGTCGTTTTCCAGCACAAACAGGTAGTCGGCATCGCCACGCCCGGCTTCACCGCGAAAGGTTTTTTCCGCCCAGCCAACCCGATGGGTCAGGCGCTCTTCGTTGGCCGGCAAGGTGGTAAGGCCGGTGCCGGTGCTGCGCGCCAGATCAATCAGGGCCGGTAAATCGCTGCTGCGTACGGGACGAACGATCATGCTATCTCCTCAGACGGGCCGCCTGCTCCAGGCCACCCGCAAAACTCTGCTTTAAACAGCGACCAGGCGCACGCTGGCACCTTCGCCGACACCCAGGGCTTCGGCCGCGGCCAGGTCCAGGGTCACCGGTTTGCCGGGCGCGTAGTCCAGCTCCAGCATCACCGCGCGGTAATCCTGCAACTGCGCGTTGCTCACCAGGTACTGGCGGCCGGCCCCCTTGACCATTTCGCCGATCTTCACCGGCACCACGCGGCTCTGGGCAATCGAGCGAATGCCCGAAACCCGCGCGTGCAGCGTCGGGCCACCGTCGAAGATGTCGATGTAATGATCGGTCTCGAAGCCTTCCCGCATCAGGATGTCGAAGGTGATCTGCGCACGCGGATGCACCTGGCCCATGGCTTCCTGGGCTTCGTCGGGCAGCAGCGGCACGTAGATCGGGTAATGCGGCATCAGCTCGGCGAGGAAGGTGCGGCTTTTGAGCCCGCACAGGCGCTCGGCGGCGGCGTAGTTGAGGTCGAAGAAGTTGCGGCCAATGGCGTCCCAGAACGGCGAATCGCCGTTCTCGTCGCTGTAGCCGACAATCTCGGTCACCACCGAGTCGGCAAAGCGCTCGGGGTGGCTGGCGACGAACAACAGACGGCCACGGGAATTGAGTTCCGACCACGGCGAACCGACCAGCGCAGGCTTCACGTAGAAACTGGTGAGCAGGCTGTTGCCGGTCAGGTCGTGGCACTGGGAAAGCACGTGAATCTTGTTGTGGATCTTCAGCTCGCGGGACGCGTGCACGAAGGTTTCGTTACGGAAGCTGTAGAACGGCTCCGAGTAACCGGCCGACGCGACGATGGCCGAACAGCCGGCCAGCTCGCCGGTCTCGGTGTCTTCAAGCACGAAGAAATAGCTTTCTTCGCCATTGAAACTGACCTCGGCCGCGAAGGACGCTTCGCTGGCGGCGATCTTGTCGCTCAGGCGTTCCACATCATCCGGCAAGGAGGTGACACCAATCGGGCTGTCCGCAGCCAGACGCTGTACCTCGCCCAGATCAGCCATTTGCGCGGGGCGCATCACCAGCATGGTGTCACTCCTTAACTCGAAAAACTCATAGAGGAAAAAATGCCGGACACGGGATCTGAGTTCACCCAGATCCAATGTGGGAGGGGGCTTGCCCCCGATAGCAGTCTGTCAGTTGATAAATCCAGTGACTGATCCACCGCTATCGGGGGCAAGCCCCCTCCCACATTTTTGACCCAGTCCAGCCAGCAAAATGTGTCGCTATCAGGCTTGCGTCAGCGTCTTCACGGCGCGTTCAAAACGGTCCAGACCTTCCTGGATGTCCGCATCTTCCACCACCAGGCTCGGGGCGAAACGCACCACGTCGGGGCCGGCTTGCAGGATCATCAGGTTTTCTTTTTCAGCCGCGTTGAACACGTCCTTGGCCTTGCCCTTGAACGCGTCGCTGAGCACGCAACCAATCAGCAGGCCCATGCCGCGCACTTCGGTGAAGATGCCGTATTTCTCGCCGATCTGTTGCAGGCGCGCCTTGAACAGCTCGTGCTTGGCATTCACGCCAGCCAGCACTTGCGGGGTGTTGATCACGTCGATGACCGCTTCCGCCACCGCGCACGCCAGCGGGTTGCCGCCGTACGTGGTGCCGTGGGTGCCGACCACCAGGTGCTTGGCCAGGTCTTCACGGGTGAGCATGGCTGCAATCGGGAAACCGCCGCCCAGGCTCTTGGCGCTGGTGAGGATGTCCGGCGTCACGCCGTAATGCTGGTAGGCGAACAGGTGGCCGCTGCGGCCCATGCCGGTTTGCACTTCGTCGAACACCAGCAGCGCGTTGTTCGCATCGCACAGCTCGCGGGCGCCTTGCAGGTACGCCAGCTCAGCCGGCAATACGCCGCCTTCGCCCTGGACCGGTTCGAGCACCACGGCGCAGGTCTTGTCCGACACGGCAGCTTTCAGCGCTTCCAGGTCGTTGTAAGGCACGTGGGTGATGCCGGTGATTTTAGGCCCGAAGCCGTCGGAGTACTTCGACTGGCCACCGACGTTGACGGTGAACAGGGTACGGCCGTGGAAGCTGTTCAGCGCGGCGATGATCTCGTACTTCTCGGTACCGAAACGGTCGAACGCCACACGGCGGGCCAGCTTGAACGCGGCCTCGTTGGCTTCGGCGCCGGAGTTGCAGAAGAACACGCGCTCGGCAAAGGTGGCGTCGATCAGCTTGTGGGCCAGGCGCAGGGCCGGCTCATTGGTGAAGACGTTGGAAACGTGCCACAGCTTGTTGGCTTGTTCGGTCAGTGCACCGACCAGCGCCGGGTGGGCGTGGCCCAATACGTTAACCGCGATGCCGCCGGCAAAGTCGATCAGCTCGCGACCGGCCTGGTCCCAGACGCGCGAACCCGCGCCACGCACAGGGATAAATGCGGCAGGTGCGTAGTTGGGAACCATGACCTGGTCGAAATCGGCACGTTGCACCGGGGCTTGCTCAACGGACATCGGAGTCTCCTGAAGAGGAACGCCTGCCTGGAACTGGCGGGCGATGCAGGGATTGTAAGGACAGTTTTCAGTGCGGCCTTGCCGCCAAGCGACAACTTCTTATAGCGCCAACCCGCGTTTTCAGCGGGTTTACGCCAATGCGACAAATAGCATCGCAATGGCGCAGTTTAAACCGTGGGCTCGCCCAACGGCACCGATTTACGGCTCGCGCTTAATTATCTAACACGGATCGGCGACGGCGAACTGTTCTGCTGAGGGCATCATTTTATCCTCAGGAAGCTTTGCAATGAGCCAGCAACCCAGCGTGCCCGCCTTCGACCGGCTGATTCCGGCGCGCGACGTTCATCATGAAACGCTCAAAAACGCGATCCCCGACTGGCTGGGCAACGCGTCGGCCGCGCGTCGCAACGCCCTTAAAACCAGCGCCCCGGCGTGGTACGCCCAGCCCTCAGCCGAGCAGGACGCGGCGCTCAAAGGCCTGATCCGTGAGGCCTGGATCAGCCAGAACCGGCTCGACAAGGTCATGGACGCACTCAAGTCACCCGCCGACTTCGCCGCGCCCGCGCTGCAACAGGCGCTCAAGCAGCGTTTCGGTGTGGAGTGCGATGTGCGCAGCACCTACCTGCGCCTATCTGTACCGGCGACCATCCCCTGGTTCCCGGTGCGCTCCGGCGCAACGCGGATCAGGACCGTGTCGCTGCTGGACGCCGCCCTGCATAACTTTGAAGCTGGCGAAACCACTGTCGACGCCTACGAGCCACCGTCCGGTTTTATCACCCGCCCCACCGCCACCGGGCATTTCGAAACCCTGCCCGACATAGACACCCGTATCAGCGTGCCGGCCTTTACACGCCTGTGTCGCGAACTGGACCTTGGCGACCAATACAACACCTACCTCGAGCACTTCCTGGACCTCAACAACCCCGTCGCCGCTGCCTACCTGCAACACCGCTTCGACGCCAGCCAGATTGCCAACCTGAGACTCGCCCTGCACATGGCGCGCCTGCAGGGCGACCTGTCGCAAGCCAGCTCGCAGCGCCTGCAACAATTGCTGAGCAACCCGGCGGACTGCAACGCACTGCGCTGTCACGCCCTGAGCATCCTGTCCAGCCCGCTGACAGGCATTGTGCTATTTACCTCCGCGAACCTTGAGCGGGCCAATCACGTGGTGCCCGTCATTGCCTATATTCCGCACGACCCGCAACACCCGCTCAAGGAGTACCCCTCCAGCGTGCAGTTCATGCAGGCCCTGACCGCCGAGCTGCGCCAGCCTGCGTACCAGCAATTTTTCAGCCGTTTCGTGAACCACGACGAGCGCGGGCATTTTTTCGCCGACCTCGGCCAGCGCCTGTCCCGCGTCACCTGGCATGCGCACACCCGCGGCGACCCGCGCCCTGCCTGGCGGGATACGCCGGTGGACAAGCCTGAGCTGCAGTTTGCCGTCACACCGATCAGCGGCTCGGTGCTCGAACACCTTTACCAAACCACAGTGAGCAAGCTGTTCAATGACGCACGCGCTCAAGCCGTGTCCACCGCCAGCGCCGACCAGAAAACCCGCTGGGAGCGCTGGAGCCTGTTCGAAAAAATCGGCTCGGCCCTGCTGCAGATTGCCGCGCTGGTCGCCGCGCCGTTTGTACCGCCGGTGGGTTTACTGATGCTGGGTTACACCGCGTATCAGCTGCTGGATGACACGTTCGAGGGCATCGTCGACTGGGCCGAAGGCCTCAAGACCCAGGCGTTCGGGCACCTGATGTCAGTGCTGGAGCAGATGGTCCAACTGGGCATGTTCGCCCTCGGCCCGCCGCTTGCCGAAGGGTTGTTGCGCCAGCACTTGCCCGCGGAACTCTGGCAGTTTTTCGACCGCCTCAAACCCGTCACCTTGCCCGATGGCCAGCACCGGCTATGGCAACCGGACCTTGCGCCTTACGCCCAGGCGGTGACGCTGCCCGAAGGCTCGCGCGCCAACCCGCTCGGCCTGCACGCGCATGGCGAGCAAGACATCCTGCCCCTGTCCGGCGCGCATTACGCGCTGGGGCTCGACCCCAGCACCCAGACGCATTACTTCAAGCATCCCACCCGCACCAATGCCTACCGCCCAACGGCATACAACAATGGCCAAGGCGCCTGGGTGAGTGAGCTGGACCGGCCGCTGAGTTGGGACAGCGCCCAGTTGATGCGCCGTCTGGGCCATCAGGAGCAAAGCTTCAGCGACCTGCAACTGGCACAGATTCGCCACGTCAGCGGTGTCGAAGACGCGGCGCTGCGCAAACTCTACATGACCCGCGAACCCCTGCCACCGCTGCTGGCCGACACCCTCGAGCGCTTCAAGATCGACCAGGACCTGCAAACCTTCATCGACCAAATGAACAGTGATGACCCCCGTGTCCAGGCGCTGGCCGATGCCCAGACCCAACTGCTGCTCTTGACCAACTACGGGCTGTGGCCCACCACCAGAACCCTGCGCCTGATCGACAGCCGGGGACGCACGCACTGGGAAATCCCGGGCGCGCCAGACGCCAGCGTCACCCAGATTCATGAGCGCCAGCTGAACAATGGCGACCTGCTCCAGACCCTTATCGAAGCGCTGGACGAACCGCAAAGAAGGACGTTGCTTGGGGAAGCGTTCGGCGATCCCACAACCTCGCTACAAGCACGTACGCGTGTTCTCAGGAAAAAACTTGCCCACCTGGCACGGGAAAAACGCTGGGCGCTGTTCGAGTCGGCGTATCGCGCGCTGCAGCGTACCGACGATGCGCAGCTGAGCGCGCTTGTCGACGCGTCGCCGGGCTTGCCGGTGAGCGCCGCTGAAGCCCTGCGCGCCATCGCCAGCCCTGAGGAGCTGCGCGCCCTCGATCAAGGCCGGGTACCACGGCGCCTGATCGAGTTGGCGCACGAAGCCCAGCGAGAAATACGCGCCTGCCGTGCCTACGAAGGGCTGTACCTGGACAGCATCGACAACCAGGACACTGACCGCTTGGCCCTGCACTCCCTGCCCGATGTGCCGAACTGGCCCGCGGGGCTGCGCATTAGTGTCAGAAACGACACCGCTGATGGCCCGTTGCGCGACGTGATCGGTGATGAACGCGCCAGCGTTCAGCGCACGCTGGTTTACACCGCCAACGGCGACTACGTGCCCACCGACAGCAGCGGCCCGCTGTTTGGCGAAACCGACTTCTACACCGCCCTGCTCCAGGCGCTGCCCGACCCGGCGCGCGCTGCGTTGGGCATTCATATCGGCCAGGGCCCGGCCCTGCGCCAGGCGCTTGCTCGTCATGCCCTGCACCACTGGCACCTGCGCGAGTTGCTCGCGGACGCCCCCGTCGGCAAACCCGCCTACGACCCAAACATCATGCGCCTGCGCGGTGGTATGCCGGGCTATCGGCCGACGACCATGCCCGGCGCGCAGCACGCGCTGACCGCGCATGAACACGCCCGGCAACTGTTCCCGGCGTTGCCACGCACGCATATCGACAACATTGTGCGCAGCCTGGAACAAGCGCCCGGCGGGGTCACGACGGCGCTGAGCACGCTGCGCAACGAATACCAGCAACTTGAGCGCGACTTGCAGGCCTGGATCACTGCCACGCCGCGCCTGAGCGCTGACGCCGAGGTGCGCATCAGTCGTCAGGAACTCGCCTATGCCAGGCGCAACCGCACGGCCTGGGCCGATGAACTGCGCCGGGCCTGGCGCCTGGAAACCCCGCTCGATGCGTACTACGAGCCGCCCGCCCCCAATGGCTATCAACTGCACTTGAACTGGCCGATTGCCGGCAATCCTCCCGTGCTGCCCGGGCGTTTCGGTCATATCTCCAGCCTGTCGCTGGAAGGCGAGCAAGGGCCACTGGAGATCGACACGTTCCTGTCGATGTTTCCGTTCCTGCGCCGCCTGACCGTGCGCAACTTCAACCTCGACAGACTGCCCGATGGCGTCCCCGCGATACCCAGCCTCAATGAACTGGTCCTCAGCGATTGCAACATCACCTTGACTGCCCAGACCCGCACCGCGCTTGAAAACATGACCCGGCTCAAAACCCTCGACCTCTTCAACAACCCGCTGGGGCTCATACCCAGTGTCGAGAACATGCCTGGCCTGCACTTTCTGGATTTGAGCAACACCGGTATCACGCAATTGCCTGCCGGGATTTTGCAGCGCCCCCAGCTGGAGACCGCGCTGTTTCGGGACAACCGCATTGCTGAATTGCCCGACGCACTTTTCGAGCTTCCCGTGGCAACCAGTCATTCGTTCGACTTTTCCGGCAACCCGCTGTCTGGCCAGACCCTTGAGCAGGTCAAAACCTACTTCCAGCGCACCGGCAGTTATTGGGAGGCCAATGCGGCCCCGGTGGACATTGCCAGCGCGAAGATGCTTTACCCAACCTTGAGCAGTGACGAAATCAACCGCCTGATTTTCGGCCTGCCGGGCAACCTGGAAATGGGCAAGATCGAACTGGCGCGGCGGGACCTTGACTACAAGCAGCTGAACCACGAGCTGGACGCCTGGGTGAACAGCCCCGGTCTCGGCGAAACCGCCCCCTACCAGCGCGAGGCGTTCAAACAGGCGCTGCTCGCCGGATGGCGTCGGCAACTGAAGCAGGACGACCACAGCAACGACATTTATCCCACTTACGCGCTGGACATCTCTGCCCCCATAAGCGGCAAATTGCCGACACTCAGCAGCCGGTTCACCCACGTGTCGACCCTCAGGCTCCGTGGCGATGCTCAGCCGTTGGACGTGGGAAACTGGCTGGCAAGTTTTTCGGACGTGCAGCACCTGATCATTGAAGACTATGCGCTGGAGGATATTCCCGAGCCGGTTTTCCAACTGCCACAGCTCACGACCCTCAGCCTCGAACGCTGCAACCTGCGACTGTCAGCAAAAACCGTCCAGGCCCTGGAGGCAAAGAGCAACCTGGAACGGCTGAACCTGAGCGATAACCCTCTGGGGCAACTCCCGGACTTTACTTCGATGACCTCACTGGACAGCCTGGGGCTGCGCAACACCGGCCTCACAGAGATTCCGCCGAGCCTGCTCACGCCCCGCGAACGCAACCTCGTAGACCTGAGCCACAACCTGATCACGCAGATCCCCGAACCGCTGCTGCAAAGGCCGGCCCCAGTTACCAGCGCGTTTGATTTATCTGCCAACCCGCTGTCACGAGCGACCCTGGAACGGCTCAAGCGCTATTGCCAAACCCGCGGCGAGCACCTCCAGGTCGATGCGCCCGGCGCCTATAAAGCCCGCATCGCAGCCCTGTATCCGACGTTCACCGCCGCGGAGGTGAATGTGTTCATCTTCAGCTTGCCCGGCGATCTGGATGCGATTGACGGCGCCATCCGTCGTCTGGAAAGCGAATACGAGCGCCTCAGTGCAGACCTCACCCTCTGGGCACTGACCGTACCCGAACGGCATCCCATCCTTGATGTGGCACTGGACGAACAGACGGCGGCCGAGGAGCAAATCCAGCGCCTTGCCATCAAGACAACGCTGGAGGAAGGCTGGCGCCGCGAGAGCGAAATCGACGATTTCAATGGCGGGTATGGAGTGACCCATAAGCTGACGTGCCATACGTCGATCTTTGGCGAGCTGCCCACCTTGAGCGCACGGTTCGAACATGTTTCGCATCTGGAGCTCATCGGCGAAGGCACCACCACCAACGTTGAAGGCCTGGTGCGTGCATTCCCTAACCTGAGCACGCTGGCGCTGGATCAATACGCCCTGGGCGATATTCCCGACCTGATCTTCAACCTGCCAAGGCTGACCAGCCTGACGTTGACGCAAAGTCGCCTTCGCCTCAGCCCGCGGGCCGGCGCCAAGTTGCGAGACTTGCGTAACCTGGAGTACCTGGACTTGAGTGACAACCCGCTGGGCGGGGCGCCTGAGCTGGACAATATGCCCAGGCTGGAATGCCTCTACCTGCAAAACTGCGGGCTCAGCGAGGTACCGTTCGGGCTGTTTGACCGCCCTTATTTGCGCACCGTGGACCTGAGCGACAACCTGATCACCCAGGTCCCGGACGACATTCTAAGCATGCGCCAGCCGTGGGACGACGAGTCCGACCTCAGCGGCAACCCGCTGTCGGAGGGCAGCCTGGACCACCTTCGGCAGTATTTTCGCCAGACGGGCAATGATCTGCAGGTGGACGCAGCCGGCCTCAACGCCCAGGGCGCGCCCCTGACGCCACCGTCTACACCCGAACCGATGGAGGAATAACAGCGGTCAGCCGCGCTCGGACGGCACCGACGACAACTCGAACGGGCTGCTGCTGCGGCGTTGGTTGCGGTCTTCACGCGGGGTAGCGCCGAAGAAGTTGCGGTAGGCGCTGGAGAAGTGCGGGCCCGAAGAGAAGCCGCACGACAGGCCGATCTGGATGATCGACTTGCTGGTTTGCATGAGCATCTGGCGCGCCTTGTTCAGGCGCAATTCCAGGTAGTACTGGCTGGGAACGCGATTGAGGTATTGCTTGAAGATGCGTTCAAGCTGTCGTCGCGACACGCATACGTGCTGGGCGATTTCGTCGGTGGTCAGCGGCTCTTCGATGTTGGCTTCCATCAGCAACACGGCCTGGGTCAACTTCGGATGGCTGGAGCCCAGGCGGTTCTGCAATGGAATGCGCTGGCGCTCGCCGCCTTCGCGAATGCGTTCGACCACCAGTTCTTCGGAGACGGCGCCGGCCAGTTCGGCGCCATGGTCACGGGCCAGCACGGCCAGCAACAGGTCGAGTACCGACATGCCGCCGCAGGCGGTCAGGCGATCACGGTCCCAATCGAACAGATGGCTGGTGGCGATGACCTTGGGGAAACGCTCGGCAAAATCGTCCTGCCAGCGCCAGTGCACGGCGGCGCGGTAGCCGTCGAGCAGCCCCAGTTGCGCCAGCGGATACACACCCGCCGACAAACCACCGATCACGCAACCCGCCCGCACAAGCTGCTTGAGCGCCGCGCTCAGTTGCGAGGCGATGACGGTCGGCGGCTCGTCCGCCAGCAGGAAGAGTTTCTGGAAGCCCTCGAGCTTGCCGGCCCACGGCTCGCCCGGCAATTGCCAGGCGCCTTCGGTGGCAGGCTCGGCGAGCAGGAACGACAACTCGTAGACCACGTCCGGATGCACCCGCTGAGCAACGCGCAAGGCCTCCTCAGCCAGCGCAAGCGTCAGGGCTTTTGTGCTGGGCCAAATCAGGAAACCAATTTTGTGGGCGGTCATGGAGTGCTATCCGAAACGAAGAACGGTAATGAAGACAAGGGCCAATGCTAGCCCGGAAACCAACACAAATCTCAAAACATATGGAGATCCAATGTGGGAGATTGAGCCGATCTCAAGACTGTGAAGCATGCACTAACTCGGTGCACAAAGCAGTCTTGATTATTTCAGGCTGCCGGACAGGAACTGCTGCAACCGCTCAGACTGCGGGTTCACCAGCACTTCACGCGGGTTGCCACGCTCTTCAACGATGCCTTTGTGCAAGAACACCAGCTGGTTCGACACTTCACGGGCAAAGCCCATTTCGTGGGTCACCACCACCATGGTGCGGCCTTCCTGGGCCAGGTCCTGCATGACCTTGAGTACTTCGCCGACCAGTTCCGGGTCGAGCGCCGAGGTCGGTTCGTCGAACAGCATCACCTCAGGCTCCATCGCCAGGGCGCGGGCAATTGCCACACGCTGCTGTTCGCCGCCGGACATGTGGCCTGGGAACGCATCCTTACGATGGCCCACACCGACTTTGGCCAGGTAATGCTCGGCTTTTTCACGCGCGTCTTTTTTCGACATGCCCAGCACGTGCACCGGGGCTTCCATCACGTTTTCAAGCGCGGTCATGTGCGACCACAGGTTGAAATGCTGAAACACCATCGACAGGCGCGAACGCATGCGTTGCAGTTGCTTCGGGTCGGCAGCCTTCATGGCGCCGTCCTTGTTGGCCACCAGTTTCAGCTCTTCGTTGTTGAGCAGAATCTTGCCGGCGTGAGGTTGCTCGAGCAGGTTGATGCAGCGCAAAAAGGTACTTTTGCCTGAACCACTGGAACCGATGATGCTGATCACATCACCGGCCGCGGCGGCCAGGGACACACCTTTGAGCACTTCATGACTGCCATAGCGTTTATGCAGGTCTTGGACTTCAAGTTTGTACATGCGGTCGGTTCTCACAAAAACAGGTGGTCAGTCGTTGAGCAAGCGCCCGTGACGCAGCGCTTCGCGCCCCGCCACCTTGGCCAGCCAGAAACCCGCTTGGGCATAACGCAGCCGTTCAACGGCAAACAACACCCCGGACGTGCCCGCACACACAATGCTGACGCGGTCGGTCAAGGGGTCAATCACTTCAAAAATCGGCTCGCCGGTCTCCACCCAGTCACCGGCTTTACGCAGGTAACTGATCACGCCGGCATGGGGCGCGAACAACAGCTCGGTCCCCTCGAATGGCAGGCCTTCGCACGGCTCGTGCTGCGGCGCGGGCCATTCGCCCTTGATCAGGCCTTGTTCGGCCAGGAACGCGAGGATGCCTTCAGCGTGGAAGATCGCCTCGTCGCGGCCGGTGTCGGCCTGGCCGCCCAGCTCCAGGGTCGTCGCCAGGCACGCCAGCGGAATCTGCGCCTCGGGGAACGCCCGGGACAGGCGCAACCACGGCAGCGAACAGGCTTCATCAAACGAGCTGCCGCCGGAGTCTTCCGCCAGCAGGCCGACTTTCACATTCAAGTGCGCCGACAGCGAACGCCATTGCGGCCAGTGTTGCGGCAGCGCGTACATATGCAGCGCGGCTTCGGCATCGCAATGCAGGTCGAGGACGATATCGGCGGTGCAGGCGTGGCTGAGCAAAACGCGCTGCATGCCTTGCAACTGGCTGCTCGGCTCGGGCAACGCGGTGAGCGCATCGCTCATCGCCTGGCGGATCATGCGCACATTGGCGTGCGGGTCATCGCCCAGCTTGCCCTGGAGCAACGCGGCGACCGGCTCGCTCAACTCGACGAAATCACGGTTGAAGTTCTTGCCGCTGCCGACTTCGAAACGCCCCTGGTGGCTGCCTTGCAACAGCTGGCCCAGGCCCATCGGGTTGGCCACTGGCACCAGCTCGATCACGCCATTGAGCGCACCTTGCTGTTCCAGTTCGGTGAGGCGTTTTTTCAGTTCCCAGGCGGCGCGCATGCCGGGCAATTCGTCGGCGTGCAGGCTGGCCTGGAGGTAGGCCTTGCGCTCGCCGCTGCCGAAACGAAACACGCTCAGCTGGCGCTCGCAGCCCAGGTGGCCCCAGGGCAACAGGTGATCGATACGTTCCATATCAGTGCTTCCGTGGCGCCAGGTAGCTGAGCCAGCGGCGCTCGGCCAACTTGAACAGGCGTACCAGGATAAAGGTCAGGCACAGGTAGAACACGCCGGCCGTGATGTAGGCTTCGAACGGCAAGTAGAACTGGGCGTTCACTGTGCGTGCGGCGCCGGTGATGTCGATCAGGGTGACGATGGACGCCAGGCTCGTGGTCTGCAGCATCATGATCACTTCGTTGCTGTACTGCGGCAGCGCACGGCGCAGGGCCGATGGCAGCAGGATGCGGCGGTACAACTTGTAACGCGACATGCCCATGGCCTTGGCCGCTTCGATCTCACCGTTCGGCGTGGCCTTGAGGCTACCGGCGATGATCTCGGCGGTGTATGCGCTGGTGTTGATCGCGAAGGCCAGGCACGCGCAGAACGTGGCGCTGGACAGCAGCGGCCACAGGAAGCTTTCGCGCACGGCTTCAAATTGGGCCAGACCGTAGTAAATCAAAAACAGCTGCACCAGCATCGGCGTGCCGCGAATCACGTAGGTGTAGAGCCAGGCCGCACCATTGACGATCGGCTGCTTGGACACGCGCATCAAGCCCAGGGGCAAGGCGGCGAGCAAGCCGAAGAACAGCGAGATGGCGAGCAATTTCAGGGTGGTCACCAAGCCGCCGAGGTACAGCGGCATGGCGTCCCAGATGACGTTGTAGTCGAAGATCATAGATCAGCCGCCCTTACGCCTACCGAGTAGCGCTTCTCAAGATAGCGCAGGGCCAGCAACGACACGCTGGTGATCACCAGGTACATCGCCGCCACTGCGAGGAAGAAGGTAAAAGGCTCGCGGGTGGCGTCTGCCGCCTGCTTGGCCTTGAACATCATGTCTTGCAGGCCCACCACCGAAATCAGCGCGGTGGCCTTGGTGAGTACCAGCCAGTTGTTGGTGAAACCGGGGATCGCCAGCCGAATCATCTGCGGCACCATCACCCGGAAAAACACCTGGAAAGAGCTCATGCCATACGCAAGGCCGGCCTCGGCCTGGCCCTTGGGAATGGCCATGAAGGCGCCACGGAAGGTTTCCGACAGGTAGGCGCCAAAGATGAAACCCAGGGTGCCGATACCGGCGGCCAAGGGGTTCAAGTCGATATAGTCGTCATAGCCGAGCATCGGCGCGACGCGGTTCAACAAGTCCTGACCGCCGTAGAAAATCAGCAGGATCAGCACCAGGTCGGGGATCCCGCGGATCACCGTGGAGTACAAGTCACCCAGCCAGGCCAACCAGCGCACCGGCGACAGGCGTAACGCGACCCCGATCAGACCCAGAACAATGGCCAAGGCCATGGACGACAAGGCGAGCTGAAGCGTCAACCATGCGCCATCGAGGATGACGGCCCCGTAGCCTTTCAACATGATTCAGGTCCTCGAAAAGGGGGATGAAAAAATGGCGCAAACCGCAGGAATTCTGTTGCTTGCGCCATTCTGGACAGACAGCTAGGACGAGTTACTTAGGGTCAGCGCCGTAAATATCGAAGTCGAAGTATTTGTCCTGGATTTTCTTGTATTCGCCGTTGGCACGGATCGCTGCGATGGCCGCGTTGATCTTGTCCAGCTCGGCCTTGTCGCCTTTACGTACAGCGATGCCGATGCCGTCGCCGAAGTACTTGGCGTCGGTGAACTGTGGGCCCACGAACGCGTAGCCTTTACCGGCCGGGGTTTTCAGGAAGCCGTCTTGCAGCAGGGTGGCGTCAGCCACGGTGCCGTCGAGGCGACCGGCTTCCACGTCCAGGTAGATTTCGTTCTGCGAGCTGTAAGGCACAACCGTGGCGCCTTTAGGGGCCAGGACTTCCTTGGCGAAACGGTCGTGGATCGAACCGCGTTGCACGCCGATTTTCTTGCCTTTCAATTCATCCAGGCTGTCGCTGACCGTGGTGCCTTCCTTCATCACCAGCTGCGCTGGGCTCAGGTAGTAGCGGTTGGTGAAGTCCACGGACTTTTTGCGGTCTTCGGTGATGGACATGGACGACAGGATCGCGTCGATCTTGCGCACTTTGAGCGCAGGGATCAGGCCGTCGAATTCTTGCTCGACCCAGACGCACTTGACCTTCATCTCGGCGCACAGGGCATTGCCGATGTCGTAGTCAAAACCGACGATGCTGCCATCCGGCGCCTTCGAGGCAAACGGAGGGTAAGCCGCTTCGATACCAATCTTCAGGGGCTTTTCATCAGCGAAGGCCTGCATCGACAGCACGGACAGCGCCAGGGCGCCCAACAGCACAAGTTTCTTCATCTTGGGACTCCATCGGTAGGGCAAAAAGCAGAATGAGCCGTGGCCCACGATGCGACTTAAGTGAAACCGAATAGCGGTGCTGCGTCCTACCCCGGTTCAGCATGGGAGACGACGAGCGAGTGATCGGCATTCTAACGACAGGCCGGAAGCCGATATTTCCTCAATGCGACAACAATTTACAGAAGCACTGAGAAAGCGGTTCCAGCACATTGACAGCCTCTGAATTTTATGCAGAGACAAAAGATATTAAACCTGTTGATGCTGCAAATTGCGGGCCTATTATTCGCAAACCCTTCTAGCACGGCAAGTCTGGCGTTTAATCTTATTTCAGAGGGTGTCTAAAACGGGGCTTTTCGGGGCACGGGCGTAGCACTTTGCCTCAGGTTTGGGCGTGGGGTTACACATTTGCAGGCCTCGGTAACATTCAGAAACGTCCTACGGGGGAAGTCGATATTTATTGGTTTGGTGGTGATGCCCGTCTGTCAGACCGCCACTTCAGCCAGGTTGAAATACCCTCCAAATGTGGGAGCTGGCTTGCCTGCGATAGCGGTCTGCCTGTTAGCCCGCCTGTGCCTGTGCCACCCTCATCGCAGGCAAGCCAGCTCCCACAATGATTCGGTTTCGTCAGTGATAGCCAGTCAACAAAAAAGCCCCACCCGGCTCACGCCGAATGGGGCTTTATCCGACCCAACCCGCCTTACGCGACGTTCATGGTCTTGTGCGTTTCAATCAAATGCGCCACCACACCCGGATCAGCCAAGGTCGAGATATCCCCCAACCCGTCATATTCAGCCGTGGCAATCTTGCGCAGAATCCGCCGCATGATTTTCCCCGAGCGCGTCTTCGGCAAGCCCGGTGCCCACTGGATCACATCCGGCGACGCAATCGGCCCGATCTCTTTGCGCACCCAGTTTTTCAGTTCCAGGCGCAGCGCTTCGTTCGGCTCTTCACCATTTTTGAGCGTGACATACACATAGATGCCCTGCCCCTTGATGTCATGCGGCACGCCCACCACCGCCGCTTCGGCGACTTTCGGGTGTGCAACCATCGCGCTTTCGATCTCGGCCGTGCCCATGCGGTGGCCGGACACGTTCAACACGTCATCCACACGGCCGGTGATCCACCAGTAGCCATCCTCATCACGACGCGCGCCGTCGCCGGTGAAGTACATACCACGGAAGGTCTTGAAGTAGGTGTCGACGAAGCGGTCATGGTCGCCGTACAGCGTACGCGCCTGGCCTGGCCACGAATCGAGGATCACCAGGTTGCCTTCGGCAGCGCCCTCGATGATGTTGCCCAGGTTGTCCACCAACGCCGGCACCACACCAAAGAATGGCCGCGCGGCCGAACCCGGCTTGAGTGCGTGCGCACCCGGCAGCGGGCTCATCAGGGTGGCGCCGGTTTCGGTCTGCCACCAGGTGTCGACGATCGGGCAACGGGACTGGCCGACGTTCTTGTAGTACCAATCCCACGCTTCCGGGTTAATCGGCTCACCGACTGAACCGAGCAGACGCAAGCTACTGCCGTCCACGCCTTCGCAGGCGGCGGTGCCGGAAGCCATCATCGCGCGGATCGCAGTGGGCGCGGTGTAGAGGATATTGACCTTGTGCTTGTCGACGATTTTGCCGACACGGGTGATGTCCGGGTAGTTCGGCACGCCTTCGAACAGCAGCGTGGTCGCGCCATTGGCCAGCGGGCCGTAGACGATATAAGTGTGGCCGGTGACCCAACCGACGTCGGCGGTGCACCAGTAGATTTCGCCCGGGCGGTAGTCAAACACGCGCTCGTGGGTCAGGGCCGCATACAGCAGGTAGCCGCCGGTGGTGTGCTGCACGCCTTTGGGTTTGCCGGTGGAGCCGGAGGTATAGAGGATGAACAGCGCTTCTTCGGCGCCCATCTCTTTGGGCGCACACACAGTGCCCGCCACTTTCATCAGGTCTTCGTACCAGATGTCGCGATGCTGGTTCCACTTGATGTTGCCATTGGTGCGCTTGCACACGATGACTTTCTGGATGCTGCTGGTTTCCGGGTTGGTCAGTGCGTCGTCGACGTTGGCCTTCAGCGGAATTTTCTTACCGGCGCGGATGCCTTCGTCGGCGGTGATCACCACCTTCGACTTGCAGTCGATGATGCGACCGGCCAGGGCTTCCGGCGAAAAGCCGCCAAACACCACGGAGTGAATCGCACCGATGCGGGTACAGGCCAACATGGCGACCACGGCTTCGGGGATCATCGGCATATAGATAGTCACCACGTCGCCACGGTGCACATCCTGGCCGCGCAAGGCATTGGCGAACTTGCAGACTTCTTCATGCAGCTCGCGGTAGGTGATGGTGCGGCTTTCGGAAGGGTCATCGCCCTCCCAGATGATCGCCGCCTGGTCGCCACGCTCGGCGAGGTGACGGTCCAGGCAGTTGTAGGAAACGTTCAGGGTGCCATCAGCGAACCATTTGATGTCGACATGGTGGTCGTCGAAAGAGGTCTGCTTGACCGCGGTGAAAGGCTTGACCCAGTCAAGGCGCTTGGCTTGCTCGCGCCAGAAGCCATCGGGGTTGACCACCGACTGCTGGTACATGGCCTTGTAGGTCGCCTCGTCGGTCAGCGTGTTGGCTGCTACTTCGGGGCGAACGGGGTACAGGGAAGCCGCACTCATCTTTCTTACCTCGGTGACAATAGTTGTTTTTGTATGCCCTGTTGTAGCCGGGGCGCCCCCATAGAACCATTCGACGATGGTAGTAACAAGCCCCTACAAATTGCCCCGCCATGCCCAGTTACGGCTCTGGCCCGCGCCCTGCGTGGCTTTCCGGCTGGATGAAAAAACCTTTATCAGGGGATTGTTACAAAAACCGCCAATAGTGTTTATCAAAAGCACGGGTATATGAATATAACTCGCAAGCCTAAAATCAACTCCGCCAACAAGGCACAGTGATTAACAACGTAACAGCCCCCACGAAGGCAACGTTAATCCGAACTTCCCAACTCTTAAGTTACACACGCGGCCTCATAAGGGCCCCGTGACCCCTTTCGCCCTGAAGAAGGTAAGTAAAGAAATGAAAGCTCTCGTAGTTATGGCCCTCAGCAGCTTGTGCGCCACCGCCGCCCTGGCCGATGAGGCCCCGACCGAGCTGGCCGGCCAGAACGCCCCGATCGTTGAGGATTACACCTACAGCACTCACCTGGATGTTGCCAAAGTATTGTCCATGAGCACTGTTCCGGAAGTATGCCAAGTGGTACCGGTACAAATGGAATATGAAGACTCACACGGTCAACGTCATATTCTTAATTACCAAGTTATGGGCAACGGTTGTTCTAACGGGTAACAGGTTATTGAGTCAGGTTTAAACCGGATCTTGGTCGCCGCAAGTAATCGTTCTTGCGGCCAAGAACCTATTTCGAACCCACTATGAAACAAATGTGGGAGCTGGCTTGCCTGCGATGGCAATTTCAGCCTTACCCACCTCCCAAAGCCCGCCACCTACCCGCCTCTGCTGCCCCCACAAAACCTATCCCACCGCCCGTCAAAAAATTCCTGTCCCGGCAAAGCCTTGCAAACACGCGTCTTGGCCGAAAACCAAGCTATTTTGGCGCTCAATCGTGACCATCCGCCGCAACACAAAGCCGAATTTTTCCCTATAATGCGCGGGTAAATCGGGCCTGCAATATCCCTTTACACTGGGATGAAGAGCCAGACCTTGAGCCTGCGCTGGAGCATGCACCTGTCGCTCCGCCCCTCAAGCCTCACGCAGAACACCCGTTACCCAATTCCGTTTAATGCCTGCGCGAGCTGTTGCAACAAACGATTCCTTAAGATCCACCGCGGCCTCTGGGCCGTGTGAACACCCAACCATCCGGTTTCACACGGGCACCTTTGAGCCCTCACGCAGGAGACGACACGTCATGCTGAGCTGGGACGAATTCGACAAAGAAGAAGAAGGCGAAGTAGCCGCTAAAGGCGCCAACGCCGGCCACGCCACCGAAGCCAACATGGACCGCCTCGACGGTGCCGGCGCTGCCGCCGCCATCGAAGCCCGCGCCGTCACCGCCAGTGACTCCGCCGCCATCGTGCGCGCCAAGGCTGCCCTGGACAAACTCGACGTCGCCGAAGGCCTCGCTGAGCTTGAAGGCTCCGCCGCCCGCGTCGCCGTTGACGAAAAACGCATGATCAACTGCCGCGCCGACCTCAACCAACTCGTGCCCTTCAAGTACGACTGGGCCTGGCAAAAGTACCTCGACGGCTGCGCCAACCACTGGATGCCGCAAGAGGTCAACATGACCGCCGACATCGCCCTGTGGAAAAACCCCGAAGGCCTGACCGACGACGAGCGCCGCATCGTCATGCGCAACCTCGGTTTCTTCTCCACCGCCGACTCCCTGGTTGCCAACAACCTGGTGCTGGCCGTGTACCGCCTGATCACCAACCCGGAGTGCCGCCAGTACATCCTGCGCCAGGCCTTCGAAGAAGCGATCCACACCCACGCCTATCAGTACTGCATCGAATCGCTGGCCATGGATGAAGGCGAGATCTTCAACATGTACCACGAGATCCCATCGGTCGCCAAAAAGGCCGCCTGGGGCTTGAAGTACACCCGTTCGATCTCCGATCCGAAGTTCGAAACCGGCACCGTCGAGACTGATAAAGAGTTGCTGCGCAACCTGGTCGCTTACTACTGCGTGCTGGAAGGCATCTTCTTCTACTGCGGCTTCACCCAGATTCTGTCCATGGGCCGTCGTAACAAAATGACCGGCGTGGCCGAACAGTTCCAGTACATCCTGCGCGACGAGTCGATGCACCTGAACTTCGGTATCGATGTGATCAACCAGATCAAAATCGAAAACCCGCACTTGTGGGATGCCGAGATGAAGGAAGAAGCGACCCAGATGATCCTGCAGGGGACTCAACTGGAGATTGAATATGCGCGCGATACCATGCCGCGTGGGGTGTTGGGGATGAATGCAGCGATGATGGAGGACTATCTGAAGTTCATCGCTAACCGTCGTTTGTCGCAGATTGGCTTGAAGGAAGAGTATCCAGGGACGACGAATCCGTTCCCATGGATGAGCGAGATCATGGACTTGAAGAAAGAGAAGAATTTCTTTGAGACTCGGGTTATTGAGTATCAGACTGGTGGGGCGTTGAGCTGGGATTGATTCCCGCCTAAAACCAAGCCCTAGGAATAGATAGCCCCCCACTTCAGGGGGCTTTTAAACTCAACATCCAAATGCAGCCAGCAAATTCATAAAAATTAAAGTCTAGAAATTTACCACTGGACTGCCAATACTTTCCAAGAATGCCGAATACTGCTCTGGATCCTTTTCCTTCATTTTATTCAAAATAAACTGAGCGGATCGTTTCATCTCCGGCACATCAATTGGATTAATGCTTCGTTCAAAAACACCCGCCAAATGAGAGTACTCGTTATGAATCCTTTCTGTGAGCATTGACGCCTTACTGTCACTCCCAAAAAAACGCTCCAACTTATTATTATCCTTTTCGTTAGCATTGGGATACTTAAAATACAAGAAAGCCTCCAAAAACTTCCTGGCATTATTTCCGTAATTATAATAACACTCATGCTCTTGCTCTGCAGGCACATCCGCCGCGTTAGCGCATTTAAAAACCTGATGGAACAGATAATTAAACTCCGTAACATATGATTTTAAATATCCAGGCATAACTCTTAAACTACTTGTGCCACCCGAGTTTTCAATTATAAAATACCTCCGCTCCTGACTTACCCCATTTACGTCCAATGGAGCCAGCCGTTTTAGGTATTTCAAGAAGTCCAAATTATGAGTTGAAATAAACAATTGAGAATAATTTCCAGCACCAACAATCTCACTACTAATCAAACTAAATATGAAAAAAATATGATTACTATCTAAACTCGAAATTGGATCGTCAATATAGATAACCGGCTTGAACCCCTTAGTTTCAATGTCGTGAAGTTTTGCCATAAAATAACAAAACGCAATCAGACTACACTCACCCTCACTCAAATGATGCGCCTTGGCTCCGTTTCGTATAACCTCAAACTTAAATCCACCCTCTATCTCTTCCGACTTCAAAGACAACGCTCTATGACCAAAAAAATCATTCAAGTAAATATTTACGCGGTCGGCGCCTTTACTTTCGTCCTTCAACTCAGCCTTCAGAGAAACAATTTCAGCTGAAATCCTGTCTACATCAACTTTAGCTGCAGCCAAATCCACATTTTTCTTATTGCGATTATCTTCAAGCGAAGCTATATTTTTTTTCTCATCTAAAAACTTTATATCCGAGACAAACCTAAAAACATCTCTTAACTTTAACGAGGTTTGAGCACGTTTTTTTTCACCGGACAAATCGCTAGTAAATTTATTTGAAGCAACTCTATACTTCTCTAGTTTATCGTAGACATCCAAAACACCAGCACTTAAATCCTCAATAGGTGGTAGCTTTTTTGCGTGAAATATATCTTTAAGTCTTTCCTTCAAAGAGTCAGCTAGCGCATCCAGACTTTCAGTATACTTACCAGACAAGGTCCTCAATTCAAGTTCAGCCTCCAGCACGCCCTCTCTGAAATTAGAGTAATATTGAGAAATATCTATTTTCCCACCAACCATGAACCTACTTTGTTCGGACTCAATAGAGGATAACAGCTTACCTATATGCCCACGAAGATCTTCAGACTCCTTATTAAAATGAAGATCCAATTTATCCCACAAATCATCAGGCAATGGCGCACCACAGAAGCCACAGTCAGCTCTAACTGATTGATGCAATCTCCGCCCTTTCCTAACCCAGTCCTCTAAAAGATTATCCTCAAGTAACTCTCTCAACGGTTGAGTAACCGTTATTTTAACTTCAACTAATTGCTTCGCTTTAAAATATAAAGCTGAAAACAAAGGCTCAGAAAACGAAAAAGATGAAATCTCAGCTTTCACTTCCTCTCGCAATAAAGACTCTAGCTCTGGAACCTTGGCTTCTTCAACACAGGTAAATCCTTTCTTAAGAACCTGATCAATATCCTTGTTTAACTTGGGAGCATTATAGGTCGCATCACCATACAGTCGATTATGCTTAATTCCCGTTGCTTTATTATTGGCCTTATCCGAAACTTTGGACTCAAGAGCAGCAACTGCTGACTCAGTTGCTTTTTTAGCGGCAAGATACTCAGCCAATGCGGAGTTATAAATACCAACCTTGCCACTAACTCCATCACTTCCTAGCTCAGCCTCCCTTATTTGTATCTCATGCTCCAATCTATTATTATCATCTCCCAATATCGCAAATGAATTTACACTTTGCTCATCATCCACGATAAATCTTAAATTCTCCTTAACGAAGTCCTCATTAAAAACCCGGACCTTACCCTGAGAATAAGGAATTTGAGTTTCGTTAAAAAGACCACCAGAAGAAAGCTCAAATTCAAATTTCGGCGATTGGTACTTATCAGATATAACTCCTAACTCAAGCGACCTAAATATTCTGGACAGAGTTGTTTTTCCAGAATAATTTCTGCCATAGAGAATATTGACTGTTTTAAAATCGCTAGGGCGTCCATTTCCATCCTTAACCGTGGAGTCCCAATCAAAATTTGAATATACCGCCATGCCCTTGATTTTCTTTATTTTTTTGAACATTCAATGCTCACTTTTATTAATTCAGAAGTCGAAATTGGTTTACTCAGTCACCTCAAGTTTGTGAGGCAATCGCAATCCAGCCCCGGGCCACTCATATCAAAGTGCCTTCACTGCGCCCGGGGAGCATAGACCAGAAAACCCGTAATCCCGGGGGAAGATTCAGAAAACCTGTTACAAAATCTGAAGCTTGACCATCAAGGCGCTAACTCATAACCTCCTCCCTCCGGCGCCTAAGAAACGCCTCAAGTAGCGGCCTGACCGCTCCCGAAAGATGTGGTTTTTTGCGCCTACGGTTTTTTCGTGGGCGCAGGAAAAGACTCTGCTATGTCGGGAGTGGGCGAATACAAGACCCGAAAGGGAAATATGTCCGGCCTTCTACTTGGGGTTTCTTAACTCCCGGCGCCTTAGCCCTAAGAAAGCTATCAAGTAGAGGTAATGGAAATGCCTGCATCTGTCTGCGCCAGCTCGCAAACGCTCCTCCTTCCGGAGGTGTGCCATGTATGATCTTTTTTCTCCCACCGTATTTACCCGTTTAAACCTCCCTCTCCATGCCCTCCTTCTGGAAAACCAACCCTGGTTCTGCGCTCGCGACCTTGGGCGTCTTATGGGTTGGTATTTGGATGAGCGAACGACTCGCAAGCTAGATGAAGACCAACGAAGGAATGTAAATCTACTGTTCCACGGTCAACCGGAAGAAATGCTGATGATCAGCGAATCCGGTGCCTATGCATTACTGGTCTATCACTACACACCAGGCAATCGTCTATTGCGTAGCTGGCTCACCCACGAAGTTGTTCCGACATTGCGCGACGAGCGCCAACCTCGAACCGTGGAGCGCCCCTTGTTGAGCATGCTGGATTGGCCGGAGATGTCGTTGAACCTGCTGCATTGGCAGGATGAAGGTTGGATTAGGCTTCGGGACATGCCGTATTTGTTGGTTAATCGGACCTATCGGCGAGAATCAGCAAAGACTCCGTGGTGGCGCAAACTCACTCAACCTTTCCGAATGAAGCAGCGATTTCACTAAATTCCACGACAACCAAATCCGACCAATTCGTAGGAAATTTCGTAGACGCAATAATGGCTACTCAGTATCGTCCGAGGGTTTTCTACCCTCGGCGGCTGTATGGATATTACGAAAGAAAAAACGGACTGGAACGACGCTGAGCTGACAGCGGCGGTAGAGGCGTACTTGAAGATGTTGGCCTGGGAAAAGAGCGGCCAACCTTTCAACAAAGCACTCGAAAACCGCCTTCTGCGTGAAGGCCCGGTAGCGGGCCGTGCGAAGGGTTCTATTGAGTTTCGCATGCAAAATATCTCTACCGTGCTCGTCCGTATGGGCTGGGACCGCATCGAGGGCTATAAGCCCGCCAAAAATGTGGGCTCAGGCGTAGAGCAACGCATCCGCAATGCACTGGCCGCAAAGGGCGTGTTCGAATCAGAAGATGCTGCCCAAACGGCAGACGAACAAACGCTGATCCGCCGCGCATCCAAACTGCAGCGACAACCCTTCCATAAGCTACCCGACGGCATAGCCCAGCCACAGAAGGTATCGACCGTCAGCACCGCCTTTGTCCGCGACCCAAAGGTACGCGCCTGGGTACTAAAAGAAGCCAACGGCATCTGCGAAGGCTGCGGTTCAAACGCGCCTTTCGAGGTCGACGGCCAGCCATTTCTTGAAGTACATCACGTCAAGCACCTCGCCCAGAAGGGTTCGGATCGCACCAGCAATGCTGTAGCCTTGTGCCCCAATTGCCATCAGCGTTGCCACCGGTCGAGTGACCGGGAGGCTTTCACCGAGTCGCTGTACGCCAAGATCGGAAGATTGGCACGGGAGTAAACTCCTGCTGTCACACCTGATGCACGCTTAATAAACACTAGATAGGACCGAGGCCAACCCGTGAACCCAGACATGCTCGAAGCCGGCCCAATGGACGCCAAAGTACTCTCCGTCTTTGACTTCGACGGCACCCTGACCCATCACGACAGTTTCGTGCCCTTCCTCAAGTTTGCCTTTGGCACCGGCGAGTTCTATGGCCGGATGGTCAAGCTGGCGGTGCCGGGCCTGCGTTTTTTGCTGCGGCAGATCAGTCGAGATGAGTTGAAGGCGCAGTTGATCCGCACCTTTATGACCGGGGTTGAGAAGGCGTGGGTTCAGCAGCAGGCTGAGGCGTATTGCCAGCGCACGTGGAGCAAGCTGATGCGCCCGACTGGGTTGCAGTCGGTGGCGGATGAGGTGAAGTCCGGGGCGGAGGTGACGTTGTGTTCGGCGTCGCCGGCGTTGGTGTTGCAGCCGTTTGCGAATCGGTTGGGGATCAAGTTGATTGGCACTGAGCTTGAGGTGGTCGACGGGGTGTTGACGGGCAAGCTCACGGGGAATAATTGCCGCTGTGAGAATAAGGTGCTGCGGCTTGAGGCGGTGTATGGGGATTTGGGCGATTATCGGCTCAGGGCCTGGGGCGATACCCGTGGGGATCGGGAGTTGTTGGCGGCGGCGCAGGATGCGCATTTTCGGCATTTTCATTCGAAGAAGAAGCAGGGCAAGTTGCAGCGGTGATGTGGGTGGATGGGGTCGGCGGGTGGACCGAGGTGATCCCATCGCTGCCTCGCTGGGGCTCGAGAGCTCCCACATTTTGATCGGTGCAGGCCAGACAACGCACTAGCATGGGGTGCTGGGGGTCGATACAAATAGCGGGGTCGGCAGCGGACCGAGTTGATCCCATCGCTGCCTCGCTGGGGCTCGAGAGCTCCCACATTTGGGCTTTGTTGGCCTGTTGATCGTTGCTCGGCGGGGGTTATGTTGCGGCTTTGAGGTCTACGTCCAGGGCTGTGGCGAAGGCTTTTACCATTGGGCTTCTTGGCGCGTTGTGGCGCAGGATCAGGTTGAAGGCGGTGCTTAGGTGAACCTGCTCCGGGCACAGTGCGCGCAGGCGCCCTTCCCTGACCAGTGGCGCGGCGTAGTGTTCGGGCAGGAAGCCTAGGAAGCGGCCGGTGAGAATCAGGATGGCGACGGCTTCAACCTGTGAGGCCGAGGCGGACTGGCTGTCGTAGGTGACGAAGTTGGCTTTGTCGCGATGGATTGCATACCGGTGGTTGACCACTTCGTATTGGCGCAGCACTTCTGGCGTGATGTCGCTCGCGTTGAACAGTGGGTGTCCTACGGCGCAGTAGGCGTGGGCTTTTTCTTCGTACAACGGGAAGTAGTCGAATTCTTCGCGGCGTTGGTAAACCGGCACGATGCCGACGATCAGCCGCCCTTCCACCACGCCGCGCTCAACTTCGTCCAATTGCGAGGCATGTAGGCGCAATCTAATTTTTGGCGATTCGCTGTGTAGTTTCCCTAACGCGGTAATTAGCGGCGAATTAACGTCGGAGACGGTGTTATCAATAACGCCCACACTTAGGTCGCCGATGAGTTCATTTTGCGCCGAACTAAGTTTGTCTCTGAAACTGTCCACCGAGGTAAATAACTCGATGGAAGCCTGATACACCAACTTGCCTTCTTCGGTCAGGCCAAAGCCTTCCCGGCCCCTTGTACACAGGCGCATGCCGATGCGAATTTCAAGGTCGGAGATCTGTTTGCTGATGGCCGCCAGGCCCACGTTCAGCTCGTTTTGCGCGGCGCTGAAGCCGCCTGCTTCGACCACGGCCATGAACACGCGCAGTAATTTGAAGTCCAGCCCGCTCAGTTGCAGGGGCGGTCGTGTGCCGGGTTTTGGCGGCATGTTTCCAGAAGTGGAAAGTGGGGTTTCCATAATACGCGTTGACCTCAAGTGCCATATTCAACAGGCTTCAACCCAATCCTTGAACATAGCCAGGCGGCGATAATGGCCGTAAACATCCGCCCTTGGCAACCTTGAATATAGCGGGTTGAACAGCACACAGAGGCTGATTTAACACCCGTAAAAACCTGACACTACGATCAGGTCTTTTTAGTTTTTTACTGCCTCCGACTCTTCTAAAAACAAGCGTGAGGAATACCGATGTCCCAGCCCACCGACCGCCTTTGGGGTGCTCGTTTCAAGACCGGCCCGTCTGCTGCATTGGCCGCGTTGTCGCGTTGCCCTGAGCGCTATTTTCGCCTGACGCCCTACGACCTGGCCGGCTCCCGTGCCCATGCCCGCGAGTTGCAACGCGCCGGTTTGCTGGATGAGTCCGAGACCCTGCGCACCCTCGAAGCCCTGGACCGCATTGGTGAGGACTTCGCCGCCGGGCGCCTGCATCCAACCCTGGATGACGAGGACGTGCACACCTTTATCGAACGCGTATTGACCGAGCGCCTGGGCGCCTTGGGTGGCAAGTTGCGCGCCGGGCGTTCGCGTAACGATCAGACCGCCAATGATCTGCGCCTTTTCCTACGCGACCATGCGCGCATCATCACCACTGAGGTGTTGGGTTTGCAGCAGGCGTTGGTGGAGCAGGCTGAGCAGCATGTGGAGAGCATCTGCCCGGGCTTCACGCACTTGCAGCAGGCGCAACCGATTGTGTTTGCCCACCATTTGCTCGCCCATGCGCAATCGATGCTGCGCGATGTGCAGCGTTTGGTGGATTGGGATGCGCGCACCGCGTTGTCACCGTTGGGTGCTGCCGCGATGGCAGGCTCGGCGATTGCGCGCCAGCCAGAGCATTCGGCCAAGGAAATGGGCTACACCGGGCCGTGCGAAAACTCGATCGACGCCGTCGCCAGTCGTGACCATGTGGCGGAGTTCCTGTTTGTGGCGGGCATGCTCGGGGTGAATATTTCGCGGCTGTCGGAGGAGTTTTGCCTGTGGTCGTCGCGCCAGTTTCGCTGGGTGGTGCTGGACGATGCCTACGCCACCGGCAGCTCGATCATGCCGCAGAAAAAGAACCCGGACATTGCCGAACTGGCGCGGGGCAAGGCTGGGCGCTTGATTGGCAACCTGACCGGGTTGATGTCGACGCTCAAGTCGTTGCCGCTGTCGTACAACCGCGATCTGAGTGAAGACAAGCACAGTGTGTTGGACAGTGTGGACACCTTGCTGCTGGTGCTGCCAGCGATGGCCGGGATGGTCGCGACGATGAAGGTGCAAGTTGAAGAGCTGCGGCGTCAGGCGCCGATGGGCTTCACCTTGGCGACTGAGGTGGCGGATTGGTTGGCCACGCGCGGCGTGCCGTTCAAGGAGGCGCATGAGATTACCGGCGCCTTGGTGCAAGCCTGCGAGAAACACGAGATTGAGTTGTGGGAAGCCTCACCGGCGATGTTAGCGCAGGTGGATGCCCGGCTGCTGCCGGAGGTGCGGGACTGCTTGACCCTGGAAGCGGCGATTGCGGCGCGCAGTGGTTGGGGTGGGACGGCGCCGGAGCGGGTTCGGGAGCAGATTGGGCGGTTGAAGACTGCCTTGGCTGAGCAGCAGAGATGGGCTGAGAGTTATCAGGGGTTTCGGATTTAAACCTGGGCCTTTGTGGTGAGTTTGCTGGCGCTTTCGCAGGCAAGCCAGCTCCCACATTTGAACCATGTTTTAACAGTTGGATCGAGTACAGCAGTGGAGTAGCACCATGAACCAAACCCCGGCGGAGCGCCTGGAAGCCGAGCGCAAGTTGTCCGAGAACCAGTTCGATATCACGCAGTACGAGCACGTGCCGCGTCGCTATTACGGGCGGATGTTTTTCGCCACGTTGATCGTGATCGCATTGGCCGCGTTGCTGCGTGCCTTTGCCAATGGCCAGATCGAATGGTCCTACATCGGGCAGTTCCTCACGTCTGAGGCCATTCTGTGGGGCCTGGTCAACACCATCGTCATGTCGATTCTGGCAATGGCGCTGGGCGTGGTCATCGGCGTGATCACGGCGATCATGCGCATGTCGGCCAACCCGATCCTGCGCTACGTGGCCATCACTTACACCTGGCTGTTCCGCGGTACGCCGCTGATTCTGCAGCTGTTGCTGTGGTTCAACCTGGCGCTGATTTTCCCGGTGATCGCCATACCCGGCCTGTTCAGCATCGACACCGTCGACCTGATGACGCCATTCGTGGCCGCGCTGCTCGGCCTCAGCATCAACCAGGGCGCCTACACCGCCGAAGTGGTGCGCGCCGGCTTGCTGTCGGTCGACACCGGCCAGTACGAAGCCGCCAAGTCCATCGGCATGCCAAGCCTGCAAGCGCTGCGTAGGGTGATTCTGCCGCAGGCGATGCGAGTGATCATTCCGCCGGTAGGCAACGAGTTCATCAGCATGGTGAAAATGACCAGCCTGGCCAGCGTGATCCAGTATTCGGAGCTGCTGCACAACGCGCAAAACATCTACTACGCCAACGCCCGCGTCATGGAGCTGCTAATTGTGGCCGGCATCTGGTACCTGGCGGTGGTGACTGTTCTTTCATTTGGTCAAAGCCGCCTCGAGCGTCGTTTTGCCCGCGGCGCCGGCAAGCGTTCGTAAGTCTGGGTTGAGGAGATTTGCCCCATGAGAAGCATCGTCAAGGCCGTCAACCTGAACAAGTATTACGACGAGTATCACGCGCTGCGCGACATCAATATCGAGGTCGAGCAAGGCGAAGTCATGTGCATCATCGGCCCGTCCGGCTCGGGTAAAAGCACGTTGCTGCGCTGCGTCAACCAGCTGGAAAAGATCGACAAGGGCGGCCTGTGGGTCGACGGCGAACTGGTCGGTTACCGCGTCGTCGGCAACAAGCTGCATGAGATGAATGAATCGCAGATTGCCCGCCAGCGCCTGGCGACCGGCATGGTGTTCCAGCGCTTCAATTTGTTCCCGCACATGACCGTGTTGCAAAACATCATCGAAGGCCCGGTGCAGGTGCTCAAGCGCTCGCCCAAGGAAGCCATCGAAGACGCGCTGGAGTTGCTGGCCCGCGTCGGCCTGGCGGACAAGCGCAATGCCTACCCGGTGGAATTGTCCGGCGGCCAGCAACAGCGTGTGGCCATTGCCCGCGCGCTGGCGATGCGCCCCAAGTTGATGTTGTTTGACGAGCCCACGTCAGCCCTCGACCCGGAGCTTGTAGGCGAAGTGCTGTCGGTGATGCGCGATTTGGCCACCACCGGCATGACCATGATCGTGGTCACCCATGAGTTGGGCTTCGCCCGCGAAGTCTCCAACCGCATGGTGTTTATGGACGCCGGCCAGATTGTGGAAGCCGGCAGCCCTGAAGAAATTCTAATAAGCCCACAAAACCCGCGTACCCAAAGCTTTATTTCTGCCGTTCGCACTTAACTAAAAAACTAACGAGAACGCCCCCATGAAAAAATTGTTTATCCCAACGTTGCTCGCAGGCCTGATGGCCTCCTCGTGTGTATTCGCGGCATTGCCGGCGGCAATCAAGGACAAGGGTGAGATCAGCGCGGCCATCGTGCCGAACTACCCGCCGATGGATTTCAAGGACACCGCCACCAACAAACTCACCGGCCTTGACTTCGACCTGGGCAACGCCCTGGCCGAGCGCCTGGGCGTGAAGATCAAGTGGCAGGAGACCGGCTTCGAGCAGATGCTCAGCGGCCTGACCACCAAGCGCGTCGACATCGTACTGTCAGGCATGAGTGACACCGCCGAGCGCCAGAAGGCCGTGACCTTCATCGACTACTTCACCAGCGGCCCGCAGCTGTACACCCTGGCCAAGCGTGAAGACCTCAAGGAATTGACTGACCTGTGCGGTAAAAAAGTCGGCACCAGCCGCCGTACCACCTGGCCGTCGGAAATTTCCGCGTGGAGCAAGGAAAACTGCGAAGCGGCGGGTAAGCCAGCGGTCGTGGTGATCGGCACTGAAGGCTCTGCGGATGCGCGCGCGCAATTGCAGCAAAACCGTTTGGACGCGGCGATGCAGGGCAGCGAGACGATTCCTTATTTGATGTCGTTGGACAAGGGCAAGTACAAGCCGGTGGGCCTGGCGATTTCCAAGCAGTTCACGGGGCTGGGGATTGAGAAGAGCAACACCGAGCTGGTCACGGCGATCAGTGAGGCGTTGCAGGGCATGATTGATGATGGCACGTACGGCAAGATCCTGAAGAAGTGGGATCTGGAACAGGGTGCGGTTGAAAAAATCAGCATCAATGCCGGGCAGTAAACACTGCAAAAACCTGTGGGAGCTGGCTTGCCTGCTCCCACATTTGAATTGTGTTGTATTGGAAAATTAATAAGGACATCCGCCCCACCGTGGCCACCTACTCCCTGGTAATCCGCCGCCTGATGATCTGCTCGGTGACCATCGTCGTCAGCCGCGCCATGACCAGTCCGCTGCTGGCCCTTTGGCTGAGCACGCGCCTGGGCCTCAACCAGCAGGACATCGGCTTGCTGATGGGCATCGCCGTGTTCATCGCCACGTTGCTCGGCCTCTATGGCGGCTACGTCATTGACCGCCTGGAAAAGCGCAAGCTGCTGATCCTGGCCATGCTTTCCAGCGCCATCGGATTTTTGTTGCTGACCTTTGCCAGCAACCTCTACCTCACCACCCTGACCCTGGTGATTACTGAAGCCGCGTCGGCACTGTTCCTGATCGGCTCCAAGGCCATCATCAGCGAAAACCTGCCGGTGGGCGACCGCGCCAAAGTATTTTCCCTGCGCTACACCCTGACCAACGTCGGCTATGCCACCGGCCCGATGGTGGGTGTGGTGATCGCCGGGCAGATCCCCTGGGCGCCGTTCCTGATCGCCAGCGCCATCGCCCTGGGCAGTGTGTTCCTGATGATCGGCATTGCGCCGACCCAGCGCGACAACAGCAACAAACCCCTGAGTTTTCTCACGACCCTGCGCACGCTACGCAGCGACCGCACGCTGATCCTGTTCACCAGCGGCAGCCTGTTGAGCACCATAGTCCACGGGCGCTATACGCTTTATCTGTCACAGTTTCTGCTGGTGGCCTACAAGCCCGCCGAGGCGCTGAAGATTCTGTCGGCGGTGCTGGCCTGCAACGCCATCACCGTGATTTTGATGCAGTACCAGATCGGCCGTTTTCTCAAACGTGAACAGCTGCGCTACTGGATCGTGCTGGGCACGTTATTGTTCATTGTCGGGCTGATCGGTTTCAGTCTGGCGGACAGCCTGGTGACCTGGTGCCTGGCGATGTTCGTGTTCACCTTGGGCGAGATGATCATTTACCCCTCGGAATTCCTGTTCATCGACACCATCGCCCCGGACGCGCTGCGCGGCAGTTATTACGGTGCGCAAAACCTGGCGGCATTTGGCGGGGCGATGAGCCCGGTCATTTGCGGGTACCTGCTGATCAATGCGGCGCCGGTCAGCATGTTCTATGCCCTCGGCGCATTGACCGCGGTAGGCGGCACCTTGTGTTTCCTGAGTGGGCGGCGTGTGGCCGGTACACCGCCTCTCTAATGTGGGAGCTGGCTTGCCTGCGATAACGGTGGGCCAGCTTGCCTATCCGTAAACTGACACACCACCTTCGCAGGCAAGCCAGCTCGCACATTTTTTGCTCTGCGTAGCGGCTTCTATTTGCGTAATATCCAGCCACTCATCTCACGGACCCGAGCCCCATGAAATTCGACACGGCCTACAGCCTGAGTCTCGATGACAAACTGTCGATCTACGACGTACGAGACCTGAATTTCGACGAAACCAGCCCTTTCGACTCCGACAAGGACAGTTTCCTGTGCCCCAACGATGAATGCCGCGCGGCGTTCGATGCGGGCAACGCGCTCAGCACCTTCAACGCAAAAAACGTCAACTATCAGCGTACGCCGCACTTCAAGAACAAGGCCAGTACCCAGCACATCGACGGCTGCCGCTACGCCAGCACGCACAAGACTGCGACCGGCGAAACCGATGACGAGCGCGAGGATAATTTCCCATCGGAATGGGTCCTGACACGGCGCCAGTACGAGCGCAAGCCTGCCGTGACCGGCTCCGAAGCCGGCATCCCACACGATCCGACGAAGGTTGCATCTACTCGGGCCAGTTCGTCCCACAGCGCCAGCGACGCTACCCCAGACAAAACCAGCGTGTTCGCCCACCCGGTGGAATGCTATGTGTCGAATATCGACGACAAAGACAAGCTCAAGAGCATGCCGCTGAAGATCGGCGATCACACGGCAACCTACTGGACATTTTTCAAGAAGATCGAGTACCTGCAAGACAACAACGGCCTGATCTACTGGGGCAAAATCAAGCAGATCAAGGACTACACCGCCAGCTTTCGCATCGATTTCGAAAAGAAGGTGTGGCTCGACAAGAAGCCCTACTCGGTCAACGTCTACCTGAGCAAAAAACTCATCGAAAACTACCGCAAGCGCACGGCGTTCCTGGAACAGATCAAGGCGGCGGCAGACAGTAAAAAGGCGCTGTATTGCTTCTTTTATGGGGTCACGCCGCAATTGAAACAGGTGCCAAGCAAGAAGAACCCCGAGCAGACATTCGGGGTTTTCAGCGCGAATATCGAGAACCTGGATCACTTGATCATTCGAGAAGCGCCGGGCGTGGAATAACGCGCGGCTGAAACGCCATTAAAAAAATCCAGTTGATGAGCGGTCAAAACAACTGTACAAAAACACAGTATAGTTTGCCTTCCCCCGTCGAACCTGGAGAACCCCCCATGTCCTCTCTGGCAATGAGCTCTTTCGTAGAACAGCAGATCGTCCTGCACCAATTCACCGCCAAGCACAGTGTGCAGGCCCGCGCGATGCTTGGTTGGAGCCGAGAAGAACTGGCCCGACAAACCGGGCTGGCGGTCGAAACGGTGCAACGCTTTGAAAGCCAGGGCGATGTAGATGATGAAACCCGCCTGGTATTGGCCTTTCGGCTGGAGGCTGAGGGGCTGGTGTTTTTCCCAGGGTTTGCGCCGGGTTGGGGCATGAGTGCGCGCAAGTTCGACAAGGCCCCGGCCGAGCCCGCGGCACAAGGCATCATTTCGCGCTTGATGGGCTCAACAGCGGCATCAATTGATTCACCAGCGCCTCAACCGAATGGTGCGTAGCGTCCAGCCGGATCACCGGGCAGGTCAGTGGCTTCAGCCAGCTTTCATGCCGACGCAGGCTGCGTAGGCTGTGGTTACCATCATCGTAACGAGCAGCCCAGGCGAGAAACGCGACGCTGTTTTCATGGCGGCTGCCGCCCTCCAGAATCCGGTCACCATAGCGCTGCTCTTCGCGCAGCCGCAGGCGGTGCAGGCGAACCTGCGGGTCTACACGCAGGAACACCACATGGGTGAACTGCGGGATCATGGCATCGCCCCATCCGCACACTGAGCCGGACAGCACCCAGCCTTCGAGGCCGGCACTTTGTTCCTGTAACAGACGCGTGCGTTCATCCCGTAACCGAGCGACGGTGAACGGTTCCGGAGTTTGCTGCCAGAAGAAGTCGTCGGAGTCGAAATAAACCACATTCAAGCGTTCGGCCAAGGCTTTGCCCAAGGTCGTAGTGCCTGCGCCTGCAGCGCCGAGGATGTGAATTTTATAGCGCATGACTTGCCCCCTTAACTTGAGTGTAAGCCGTTGGGGCATCAGGCCTGCAATTGCAGCGCGCGGCGCATCATTTGTGGCGGCTGGCCGAAGGCACGCAGGAAGGCGCGACGCATGCGCTCCGGGTCACCGAAGCCGGTGTCGCGGGCAATGATGTCGATAGGGTGGTCGCCGGATTCAAGCATCAGCCGCGCTGCTTCAATGCGCAGGCGTTCGATCGCCTTGGCCGGGGTGTGGCCGGTTTCGCTGCGAAACAGACGGCTGAACTGGCGCGGACTAAGGTGCGCGACGTCGGCCAGCCGTTCAACCGAAAGCTCTTCCTGCAAATGCTGGCGGGCGAAGACCAGGGCGGTTTGCACACGGTCGGACTTGGGGTCGATGTCCAGCAGCGCGGAAAATTGCGACTGGCCGCCCGCACGGCGATGGTAGATCACCAACTTGCGCGCAACCTCGCGGGCCACCTCTACACCCAGGTCGTTTTCGACAAGTGCCAGGGCCAGGTCAAGGCAGGCGGTCATGCCGGCAGAAGTCCAGAGTGGGCCGTCGACAGTGAAGATGCGGTCTTCTTCAAGCCTCACTTTGGGATACGCCTGACGAAAGGCACGGGCGTGGTACCAGTGAGTGGTTGCCTTGCGGCCTTCCAGCAGCCCGGCCGCCGCCAGGTGGAAAGAGCCGGTGCAGGCAGAAGTCACACGACGCGACGTCACCACTGCGTGCTGCAAGTAGCTGAGCAGGCCAGGCGTGGCATCGAGTACTTCGTTATCGCCCACTACCAACACCGTGTCGTACGGACCAAAGGGCACCGTATCAATGGCAAAACCCATGGAGCTTTTGACCGGCCCGCCCTCCTCGGATACCAGGTCTACCCGATAGAACGGCTGTTCCACTTCCAGATTGGCGAATTCAAACACCGTACTGGTGCTCAGGCTGAGCATCTGAAAACCCGGAAACAGCAAAATACCGACAGACACCATGGCCAAACCTCATGTCTCTAAAGGAGGGATATACGACATTGCAGCCACGACATTACACCCATAATCTTGGTTGCAACAAGGCCCCCTTTCCTCGGCCCTCCTGGAGCAACTGCAATGACTCAATCCAAAGGTTATGCGCTGATCACCGGCGCTTCTTCGGGCATTGGCGCCACCTACGCCGATCGCCTGGCTCGCCAGGGTTACGATCTGATATTGGTGGCGCGTAACCAGCACCGACTGGAGCGGCTGGCGACTCAGCTCAACGCCGATACCCAACGGGATATCCAAGTGGTGGTGGCCGACCTGAATCTGCCGGCCGATCTGGCCCGTATCGAACAGATCCTGCACGACGACAGCCGCATCAGCCTGTTGGTGAACAACGCCGGCATCGGTGCCACCGCGCCCTTGCTCGACAGCGATGCGGACAAGATGGAGGCGATGATCCTGCTCAATGTGCTGGCCCTGACCCGCCTGGCCAAAGCTGCAGCAACCAACTTTGTCGCCCAGGGTCGCGGCACCCTGATCAACATCGGCTCGATCGTGGCGGTCGCACCCAAGTTGCTGAATGGTGTTTACGGGGGCACCAAAGCATTTGTGCAGGCGTTTTCCGAATCACTCGAGCATGAGCTGAGCGACAAGGGTGTACGGGTTCAAGTGGTGTTGCCCGGTGCCACCGCCACCGAGTTTTGGGACGTTGCCGGCCTGCCGGTGAGCAACCTGCCCGAGACAATGGTCATGACCACGCAAAACCTGGTGGACGCCGCATTGGCAGGGCTCGCACAAGGTGAGAGGGTCACCATCCCGTCACTGCCTGACAGCCTGGATTGGGACGCTTACGAAACCGCGCGCCTGGCCTTGGGGCCAAACCTGTCACACAGCAGCCCGGCCCCACGTTACGGCGTGTAGTCAGCGAATAGACTAAAGCCCAGGTCAGTGGCCGCCTGGGCCGCCGGCGCTGATCTGTCGATAGGCACGCAGCAACGCGTGCAAAGCATCGCGAGACCCTCGAGCGCCATAAAACCAAAGCTTCGTGCCCTCTGCCAACGGCTCGCAAACGGCGGGATACCCGCTTAAGCACGCACTATGAAACGCCGCACATTGATCGTCAGACACCAAGGCATCAAGACGATGCCTGGTCACCAGATCGTCGATTTCACGCGTCTGCAAAGAGAATTGAAGGCTGTGGTCTGCACGTCGTGCATCTACCGGTACCAATTGCGCACCGGCCTGTTGCAGGACGTCGAACGCTCGGCGCAAGGCTGCGCTGTGTTCAATGGCTTCGTAATGGGCCCCGTGCACATACCGGTCAGCGAACCCGATGCGCCACCCTGCGAGCACCTTGGCAGCGGTAAAGGTGCTGTTCACAGGCCCTGTGGGCTCGATACCACTCAAGGCGACGAGTAACAGCGCAGGGTCTCGCTCGGATTTTAGCAGCGGGGCCACGGCGTTGTAACCGGGAATGAGTGCGAAGCCCTTTGGAGGGTCAGCGCCGAAGACGATACCGCCCAGGCTGGCTTTATCGGTGTGGGCCTGGGCCGGCGCAGCGTTCGCGCCGCCCGCTTCACCCGCTTCCGGCAAGGAAGGCCCAAGCCGACAAGGCAAGCCCAACCGCCAATGCTCCCTACAGTTTTTTTCCATCAGAACCTGCACCCCGACAATGACCGTGCGGGATCATCGCACTCTCATCGAAGGGTTGTCGCAGGGCTGAAATACCCTGAAAACTCATTTTCCTACGGCCCCAAACTTCAGCCCGCAGCGTGCTCTTTCGCACCTTGAGTTTCCACGTCCAACCACCACGCATGCCCACGCTCAGGCTGGTTCAGATTGAACGCTTGCCCCATCGCCGGCGTGGTAATCGAAACGTTGCGCTCCCAGGCCAGGGCCATGATGCGGTCGAACGGCTCGTGCCAGGCATGGAACGCCAGGTCGAACGTGCCGTTGTGAATCGGCAGCAACCAACGGCCTTTAAGGTCGATATGCGCCTGTAAGGTTTGCTCCGGCTGCATGTGCACATGGGGCCAGTCGACGTTGTAAGCACCTGTTTCCATCAGCGTGAGATCAAACGGGCCGTATTGTTCGCCGATGCGTTTGAAACCGTCGAAATAACCGGTGTCGCCACTGAAAAACACCCGCCGCGCACCGTCGATCATCACCCAGGAACACCACAGGGTCTGGTTGCCGTCAAACAGACCGCGCCCGGAAAAGTGCTGGGCCGGCGTGGCGATAAAGCGAATGCCATCGACCTCGGTGCCTTGCCACCAATCCAGTTGCCTGACTTTGCTGGCGTCCACACCCCATTTCACCAGGGTGTCGCCCACACCCAGCGGGGCGAGAAAGTAGCGGGTTTTGTCGGCCAGCTGGACCACGGCCTTATGGTCCAGATGGTCATAGTGATTGTGCGAAAGAATCACCGCTTCCAGCGGCGGCAAGTCTTCAAGGCTGATGGGCGGCTGATGGAAGCGCTTGGGCCCGGCCCAACTGAACGGTGAGGCACGCTCGGCAAACACCGGGTCGGTGAGCCAGAACTTACCGCGCATTTTCAGCAACACGGTGGAATGCCCCAGACGGAACACGCTGTGATCGGGAGCGGCCAACAGCTGCTCGCGTGTCAGCGGTTGCACCGGGATCTTGCCCACAGGGCGCGTGCTGCGCGGCTTGTTGAAAAGCATGTTCCAGAAAATCCGCAACGTCTTGCCAAAGCCGCCGTGCTGCACTGGGGCATCGTTGGTGAAATGCCCTTGCTCCTGCTCGGCAGGTTTGAGTGCTTCAGGCGAAGGGTCGAGACGGCTTGAAATCGTGGCCATTACAGAGTGACTCCTGGGGTCCGCTCATAAATTACACTGCACAGTGTAGTTTCTAGATTGCAACAAAACCCGGAGCAAGTAAACTACCGAGTGTAATTTCATCCAAGAGCCGAACGCATTCCATGACTGCTCCCCAACGCCTCACCGACCGCAAACGCGAAGCCATCGTGGCAGCGGCCATCACCGAGTTTCGGGCTAACGGGTTCGAGGTCACCAGCATGGACAAAATCGCCGCCACCGCCGGTGTCTCCAAGCGCACGGTCTACAACCACTTTCCCAGCAAGGAAGAGTTGTTTGCAGAAATCCTGCACCAGTTGTGGGCCAGCAGCGTCGCCCAGCTGGACGCCAGCTACGCCAGTGACCGCCCCCTGCGCGAGCAATTGCGCGGTTTGCTGCAGGCGAAGATGCAGATGATGTCGGACGCCAACTTCCTCGACCTGGCCCGCGTCGCGATCGCCGCCACCATTCATTCGCCCGAACGCGCGCAAGACATGGTCAACCGCTTGAGCAAGCGCGAGGAAGGCTTCACCCAGTGGGTACGCGCGGCCCAGGAAGATGGCCGCCTGGCCTGCACCGACCCGGCCTTTGCGGCCCATCAGATACAGAGCCTGCTCAAGGCGTTCGCCTTCTGGCCGCAAATTACCCTGGGCCAACCTACCCTCGACGCGGCCAGCCAGGCCAGCGTTATCGAATCGGCCATCGACCTGTTCCTGGCCGGCTACGAAGTCAGCCCTGCCCGTTCGCAATAAAGCCTGTTGCATGAGCGACATTCCAAGTCGTTTTTAGCGCATTCACCCGGTGTGCTACGCAAATGGCTTGGAAGGACACTGATTATTCCCACGCGAATAACTGACAATATTCACACCTATTATCCGATCAACGGTTCCCACCGCTGACGCACGCTGTCGCATCTGCAAAAAAGAGCTGACCCGGAACACTATGGAAAACAGACGAGGCAAAGGGCTGTCATTTGCCAGGCGTATCTACAAGCCAAGGATCATCGGCCTGGGTATCGGCTGTATCAGCGTCATCGGCGCCCTTTACCCATTGGCGATGCCGGGCTGGGTATGGGCCTTGCTGATATTCAACGGTTATGCCTGGGCCCATGTGGCGTACCAGCTCTCCACGCGCTCGCAATTTCCCTACCAGGCCGAACAACGCAACTTGCTCTATGACTCGCTGCTGGGCGGTTTCTGGGCGGCGGCCACGCAATTCACACCGCTGACGACCGTGACCATCCTGTCGATGATGACCATGAACAACGTCGCGGCCGGGGGCAAGCGCCTGTTTCTGCGCGGGCTGGTGGCACAGGCGGGCGGTATCGGCGTGGCGTGGGCGCTGTTGGGGATCAAGTTCAATCCCAACGTCAGCCTTGCCCAGGTGTATACCTGCCTGCCGATGCTGACGCTTTATCCGATGGCGATCGGCATGGTCTGCTATCAGTTGGCAATCAAACTCTCGGAACACAAACGCGCCCTCAGCGCCCTCAGCCGCGTCGACAGCCTCACCGGCCTGCTCAATCATGGCTCATGGAAAGACCTGCTCAATCTCAAGTTCCACAAATGCCAGCAGCAACACAGCCACGCCACCATTGCCTTGATCGATATCGACCATTTCAAACAGATCAACGACACCTATGGCCATATCGTCGGTGATCAGGTGTTGCGCCAGTTGAGTCAGGAGTTGCGTCAACACCTGAGGGAAAATGACTTGGCCGGCCGTTACGGCGGCGATGAGTTCTGTGTGATTCTTCCGCAAATGTCACTGGAAGAAGCTGCGCTGGTCATGGAACACATGCGAGAAACTTTTAGTAACTATCGCAATTCGCAGATCCCGGAGTTGCGCGTGAGCCTGAGCATTGGTCTGGCAGACTTCCAACCCGTCTTCAGCGATGCAGCAATGTGGCTCAACGCCGCGGATCGCGCGCTCTATGTCGCCAAGGACTCCGGTCGCAACCGGGTGAATATCAGCCACTACGTCGTCGCCCACTCCGCTTAAGTCGTCCTACGACACCTCGTCTGAATTCTCTTCAGACACACTGCTGCAGAAGCATAATGCCACCATTGGTCGCCTACTCAATGACGTTCCCGCCCTGAAGGCGAACTTCTTGGCCGGCCGATCACTCTGAACCCGTTGTTCAACCCCCCTCTGTCGGCACAAGGAAGCTGACAATGAGCAAGTCAACCGTAAGGCCTGGTGCCCTACGGGGGCAGGCGCAAATTCATGGATACCTCTGACGCGTGCTTCCCCGAGCTCTCGAACATGCTATTCAACGCCCACAAAAAAACCATCAACACCCTGCAACACACCAATGCTCAACAAGCCAGCTTGCTGGATGCCATCGAGCGCTCCATGGCGGTGATCGAATTCGATCTGCAAGGCACCGTCCTGCGGGCCAATGAGAATTTCCTCAAGACCATGAGCTACCGCGCCGAACAGATCGCGGGCCAGCCCCACCGGATGTTCTGCACCCCCGCGTTCACGCGCAGTGCCGAGTACAACCAGTTGTGGACGCAGCTGCGTAATGGCCAATTTCAGTCGGGCACCTTTGAGCGCGTCGGCGGCGACGGCCAATCGGTATGGCTGGAAGCCAGCTACAACCCGGTGCGCGATCACACGGGCCAGGTCATCAAAGTGGTGAAATACGCCATGGACGTCACCCCGCGCCTGCAGGCCGAAAGCGAAGCCAACGCCAAGTTGGGGGCCATCGACCGGGCCATGGCGGTGATCGAATTCAACCTCGACGGCACCATCATTACCGCCAATGCAAATTTCCTGCAGCGCATGGGCTACAGCCTGGCGCAGATCCAGGGCAAGCATCACCGCCTGTTCTGCAAGCCGGACCTGGCCAACAGCTCGACGTACAGTGAGTTCTGGAAGCGCTTGAACCAGGGCGAACTGTTCAACGGCCAGTTTGAACGCATCGACAAAAACGGCCAGACGGTGTGGCTGGAGGCCAACTACAACCCGGTGTACGACGCCAGCGGGCGCCTGTGCAAAGTGGTGAAATTCGCCTCCGACATCACCGCCAGAGTGCAACAGCATGCCGCCGACGCTGCCAGCGCTGCCCAGGCTTATCACATCTCGCTGAGCACTCGGGATATCGCCGAAAAGGGCGCCGATGTGATCCAGCAAACCGCCAGCGGCATGCGCGAAATTGCTGCCGACATCGATGGCTCCTCGCAACTGATCGCCAAGCTGGGCGAGCGTTCGCAGCAGATCACGGCCATCGTCAACACCATCCGCGGCATCGCCGACCAGACCAACCTGCTGGCCCTCAACGCCGCCATCGAAGCGGCGCGCGCTGGCGAACAAGGCCGTGGTTTTGCCGTGGTGGCCGATGAAGTGCGGCAACTGGCGGCACGCACCAGCGGCTCGACGGCGGAAATTTCCAGCATGATCGCGATGATCCAGGAGGAAACCCGCCAAGCCATCGACAGCATGGAAGGGACACGCGACCGCGCCGCTCAAGGTGTGGAGTTGGCCAACCAGGCCGGCACGGTGATCCTGCAGATTCGCGAAGGCACGGGCGAGGCCGTGCAGGCGGTGAGCGCGTTTGCCAATGAGCGGGGCAACAACTGACCTGATCTTCATGTGTCTGGCCGGGGGCTGGGTCTATAGTGCTGACTAGTCTTTACGCCAAGGATTCGAGCCCGCCATGACCCCAGACAAGCCAGAAGCTGCCCCCGTCGATCACCTGCGTTTCCACCGAGGCCACGCCCACCTGGCGCCGACCTTTGGCAACGACACCTTTGCGCTCAAGGCCGAAGCGTTCGCGCGCTTCTTTGGTACGCCCACCTTTCTCGGCGCGCAAACCGCGATCGTGATCTTGTGGGTAGTGCTGAACATGACCGGCATCACCCACTTTGACGTGTACCCGTTCATCCTGCTCAACCTGGCCTTCAGCCTGCAATCGGCCTATGCCGCGCCGCTGATCCTGCTGGCCCAGACACGCCAGGCTGCCCGCGACAAAGCCCAGTCCGACGCCGATGCCCAGCACCGCGAAGCGCTGGCCATTGCCAACACCGAGCGCCAGGCCCAAGCCGAACAAACCACCAAGCAGTTGCTGGAACTGCTGGAGCAGAACACCCGCCTGACGGAAATGACCAAGCAACTGACCGAGCGTATCGAGACCCTGACCTGCGAGATGCATGAGCAGTTCATGCGCAAACCCTGAGGGCGAAGCCGTTGGCTTAGTTATGGAGAGCGCACTTGTTATGGCGAGCGCGGCTTGTTGTGGCGAGCGGGCTTGCCCCGCGATGGGCTGCGCAGCAGCCCCAAAACCTGACACTGCGGTTTACCTGAAGAATCGCGTGGGCCTATCTGGGGCCGCTTCGCAGCCCAACGCGGGGCAAGCCCGCTCGCCACAGAAACCCGCTCGCCACAACAAGCACTGCTCGCCACACCTACCCCGCCAGTCACAAAAGGCGCCGTTCATGGCAATCGCACATGCCGCCCCAATTCATCAAACAACGTGACCACCGAACGCAACGCCCGGCAATCCGGACGTGTCAGCAGCCACAATGCGGTGTTCCGCCCCGCCAACGCCGGCCCCAGTGGTTGCAAGCCATCGCCCAAGAGAAAATCCGGCAGCGCCGCCACGCCCAGGCCCGCGCGTACCAACTCGGTGACCGACAACATGCCGTTGCAGCGATAGCTGGGACGCACGCCCGGCAAATGCTCGCGGCGCCAGGCGACGGTGGGGTGATCGGGCAGGAAGTCGTCCGGGGCGATCCACGGCAGCTCAGCCAACTCGCGGCCTGCGTGCTGGCGCGCAAAACCGGCACTGGCACACACTTGATAGGCGACTGTGCCCAGGCATCGACCGACAAGGTGCTCCGGCGGCGTCTTGGTCAGGCGCAGGGCAATGTCCGCATCGCGGCGGCTGAGGTTGGCGAAATCATTCGATGTGCTCAACTCCAGGGTCAACGCCGGGTATTCGGGCATGAACCGCGCCAGCGCCGGCAGCAGCAAACCTTGCAGCACTGAGTCGGTACAGGTCAGGCGCACGGTGCCGCTGATCACTTCGCCGCCCTGCTCCACGCCAATGCGCGCCGCCTCCAACGCTTGTTCTGCGTGCTCGGCCTGCTGCGCCAGGTTGCTGGCCAGGCTGGTGGGCAGGTAACCGGCGCGGCTTTTTTCAAACAGGGTCTGGCCCAAGGCGGCCTCCAGCCGACGCACCGCACGGAACACCGTGGACACATCCACCCGTAACAGCGCCGCCGCCCGCGCCAGGGTGCCGCCGCGTACCAGGGCGAGGATCAGCGAGAGGTCGGGATAGTCGATTTGATAGTGCGTGGGTGCATTGAGCATGTGGGCGAACGCCAATTTTGATTGCGTGAGCGCCAATCTATAGTGGGCACCAGGACACAACAAGCCATGGGACGTACACGATGAAAGCCAGCACCTTGCACCTTGCCCTGATCGGCGACTACAACCCCGACGTCACCGCGCACCAGGCCATCCCCGTGGCGCTGCAACAGGCGGCCGACGCCCTGAACCTGAACGTTCACGTGCAATGGCTCGACACGGACTCGATCACGCCCAGCACTCAATTGCATGCGTTCGACGGCTTCTGGTGTGTGCCCGCCAGCCCCTACCGCGACACCGACGGCGCACTGCGGGCGATCCGGTTTGCCCGCGAACACAAGCGCCCTTTCCTCGGCACGTGCGGCGGTTTTCAACATGCGGTGCTCGAATATGCCCGCAACGTGCTGGGTTGGGCGGATGCCGAACATGGCGAGCTGGCCCCGCACGCCAAGCGTGCGGTGATCACACCGCTCAGTTGCGCGCTGGTAGAGGCCACGGACACCGTGCGCCTGGCGCCCTACACCCGCATCGCCGAGGCCTACGGCACGCTGGATATCCACGAGGGTTATCGCTGTCGCTACGGCATCAACCCCGAGTTCGCCAACGCACTGTTGGAAAGCGACCTGATTCCCAGCGGCCACGACTCGGCCGGCGATCTGCGCGCCATCGAATTGCTCGACCATCCGTTTTTTGTCGCCACGCTGTTCCAACCGGAACGTGCCGCGCTCAAGGACGTCACGCCACCCTTGGCGATCGCCCTGCTCAAGGCCTGTCTGGAGTTGTCACGATGATCGCCAACACACCCGCCACGCCCTACTACGCAGTGATTTTCAGCTCATTGCGCAGCGAGGGCGATCAAGGCTACGGCCAGGCCGCCGCCCGCATGCTGGAACTGGCGCGTGAACAACCGGGGTTTCTGGGGGTGGAGTCGGCGCGCGAGGACGGCTTGGGGATCACCGTGTCCTACTGGGAAAGCGAGGCGGCGATCCTGGCCTGGAAGCAGCAGGCCGAGCACCGCGAGGTGCGCGAGCAAGGCCGCGCCACCTGGTACTCGGCGTTTCACACACGCGTGTGCAAGGTGGAGCGGGCCTACACCTTCCAGAAGTGAAATGCGTTGCCCTGTGGGAGCTGGCTTGCCTGCGATGGCATCAACTCGGTTTTACTCAGAGACCGCGTCGTCTGAATCGCAGGCAAGCCAGCTCCCACCTCTGATCTTCATTGCCGGCAAAACAACAGGCGCTTAGCTGACCAAACTGCGCAACGCACTGATCTGCGGGACTTCTACCCGGCGCATGTACACGCGCAACGGCTCGGTGATGTTGATGCGGTCGTCGATGTTCTGGTCCAGCAGCAACTGCAGGCGTTCGCGCGACAGGGTCATGGCGTGGTCGGCGGCCGGCAGCCAGACAAACTCAGCAGTGGGAATGATGCCGTCATCGGCCACGTCCATGCCGAAGGCATCTTCGCTGAAACGCACAATGTACTGGCCGGTTTTGCGGTTCAGGCCGACAAAACCGTGGAGTTGGTCGGCGGCCTGGCAGATGAGTTCTGAAGTGATGCGCATGGTAAACCTCACTGAAAAGTCCCACTGGGACTGGAAAGATGGTTTACACGCGTGGCAGAAATTACGGCCCTCTGACGGGGCAGCTGCGGCCAAGAATACTGCAATACAGCACAAAAAAACCCAGAAAAATGGCGCCTGAGCACCTTAATGTCGGTTTGGTGATAGCGCCTTTCGCAATCAATTGTTAAAAAGGACGCCTTCTCAAAGTTACCTCCACGAAAGGACTTCGCATATGCCTGTCACGTTTACCAAGAGCGCCTTGCTGCTCGCTCTGATGCTCGGCCTTGGCCAGGCACAGGCTGCCGAACCGATCAGCCCGGCTGAATTGGCAACAAACGAAGGCATTCCGTACCCGGCCGTCATTGCGCACCGTGGCGCTTCCTACGACGCTCCCGAATCCACCGCGGCGTCCTACAAGCTCGCGCGCGACCTGGGCGCCGACTACCTGGAAATGGACCTGCAGCGCAGTAAAGATGGCGTGCTGTTCGCCCTGCACGACAATAACCTGCAGCGCACCACCGACGTGGCCACCAAGTTCCCCGAGCGCAAAGACGCCCCGGCCAACGAGTTCACCTGGGCCGAACTGCGCACCCTGGACGCTGGCAGCTGGTTCAACGCCGCCTACCCGGACCGCGCGCGCCCTGCGTTCGTCGGCCTGAAAATCCAGAGCCTGGACGAAATCATCAAGATCGCCGAAGGCAACCCGCAGCACAAACCCGGCCTGTACATCGAAACCAAAGAGCCCAAGCAATTTCCGGGCATCGAAGCCGACCTGAAAAACAAGCTGCTGGACAAGGGCTGGTTGAGCTCCGCCGGCTCCAAGCTGGGCAAGAGCAACACGGGCGTCGGCCAGGGCAAGGGCCGCGTCGTGCTGCAAACGTTTGAAAAAGACAGCTTGAAAGAGCTGCAGAAAGAAATGCCCAACACCCCGAAAATCCTGTTGTTGTGGGTCGGCCCTGGCAGCATCGAGCCAAAATCCGCGCAAACATTTGCCGAATCCGGCGAGACCACCAAAGCGGCCTACTACGCCAAGCAAGAGCCCAAAGACGCTGCCGAATTTGAAAAATGGGTCGACGAAGCCAAGAGCCTCGGCGCCATCGGCACCGGCCCATCGGCCGAGCTGACCAACCATGGCGACCAGAGCTACACCGACCTGGTGAAGCCGCAAATGAACAAGCTGACCCACGACAAAGGCTTGCTGGTGCACGTCTACACCGTCGATGAGCCCGTGGACTTCGAGAAAGTGATGGCCGCCGGCGTCGATGGCATCTTCACCAACCGCGCCGCCGAACTGCTGAAGTTCTACAAGCGCTGGCCGTCGTCGAGTGTGCAGGACCTGCTCAAGGACAACGGGTACTAAGCGTCAGGCCGCAATAGGTGTCGGTTCGCCATTAAGGATGAATTAAGTTGCGCTGGTTAATCTGGCGCCACTTAAACAGCTCACCCAGAAGGACACACCATGAAAACCCTGACCGCCCTGTTTGCCGCTACCGCCCTGACCCTGACTGCCGGCCTGGCCCAGGCGGATGTTCGCCCGGATCACATTGAAGGCCTGCTCAAATCCGGCGCAGTCATGCCGTTCGAAAAACTCAACGCCGCCGCCGTGGCCACTCACCCCGGCGCCAGCATCACCGACACCGAGCTGGACCACAAAAACGGTGTGCTGGTGTACGAAGTTGACGTGACCGACACCGCCGGCAAGCGCTTTGAAGTCAAGCTCGACGCCAAGACCGGCGCGGTGCTGGAAAACAAGCAAGACACTTGAGTCAACCGCCAAAAAAACCGCGCCACTTTTTAAGTGGCGCGGTTTTTTTATGCGTGCTGCAAAGCCAGAGGCAGGAAAAGTACCCACCTGGATAATGAAATTACACCTACAGCGCGCAAGGTCGCTAGAATCCCACTCATTAACCTGGGCACAACGCCCATCCTCCTCCATATCGAGACCGCTGCATGGGGCAGAAAGCCGCCGACATCGCCACTATTGGCCGTATCAGTGCCGTACCTGCGATGCTCAAAGTCATCAGCGACATGACCGGCCTGCGTTTTGCAGCCGTGGCGCGCGTGACCGAGGACACCTGGACCGCCTGCGCTGTGCTCGATCAATTGGAGTTCGGCCTCGGTGTGGGTGGCGAGCTGGACCTGTCCACGACGATCTGTCACGAAATCCGGGGTTCCCACGCCTCCGTGGTGATCGACAAGGCCAGCGAAGACCCGCGCTACCACGACCACCACACCCCGCGCATGTACCAGTTTGAAAGCTACATCTCGGTGCCGGTGTTCCGCACTGACGGGCGCTTTTTCGGCACCATTTGCGCGTTGGACCCCAACCCCGCGCAGCTGCGCAGCAGCACGATCCAATCGACCATGGAGTCGTTCGCCCGGGTGCTGTCCTTGCAGATCGAAGCCGAGGAGGCCTTGCAGAATACCCAGGCGCAATTGCAGGAAGAGCGCGGCACCGCCGAGCTGCGCGAGCAATTCATCGCCGTGCTCGGCCATGACCTGCGCAACCCGCTGTTCGCCATCAACTTCGGTGCCGAGCGGCTGCTGCGCAAACACCCCAACGCGGCGACCGACCCGCTCGTACGGCACATCCTCGCCAGCGGCCGGCGCGCCTCGCAACTGGTCGAAGATGTACTGGATTTCGCTCGCGGACGCATGGGCAGCGGCATACCGCTGCACCTCAATGATTGCCTGGATCTGCAGGACGCTTTTCGCCATGTGGTCTTCGAAGTGCAAAGCGTAAACCCGCAACGCTTGATCAAGGCCGATATCGGCGACCTGCGTGGCGTCTACGGCGACCGCGATCGGCTGGCGCAATTGCTCTCCAACCTGGTGGCCAACGCCATCCATCATGGTAGCCACGACGGCCCGGTGGAGGTCACGGCGCGGGTTGAACAGGGCCACTTCACGCTGACCGTGAAAAACCCCGGCCAGATCGACGAACTGGCTTTGCCTCGGCTCTTCCAGCCCTACTCGCGGCCGGTCAAGGACACCCCGCAAGCCGGCCTGGGCCTGGGTTTGTATATCGTCAAGCAGATTGCCGATGCCCACGGCGGGCAGCTTGAGGTGTCGTCCTGCGCAGAAAATGGCACGCGTTTCACCTTCACACTGAAAACCCGCTGAACTGGTTTTCAAACCGTCACAAAATTGTCATCCAGCCTTGCAATGATTCGCCCACGCGAACCTGTGAAACGTCCTACAGGCGCTTTCTCTGCGAGCCTCCATGAACCACAGCATCGACCACGGCCATCAGGATCCCGATCTGTTTGGCCTGCTTTACGGGTTTCGTTTTCGACCCGGCGAAAAGGGCGAGCAGATTGACTCGGCCACGGCGCTCGCAGCCTTGCAGGCGCCGCACAACCCGGAAGAATTTCTCTGGCTGCACCTGAACCTGGCGCACGCCGCGTGCGAGCGCTGGATGCAGACGCATCTGGCGCTGCCGGAAGAGTTTTTCGAAGCCTTGCACGAAGGTTCGCGCTCTACGCGCATCGAACACGTTGACTCGGCCTTGCTGGCGGTGGTCAACGACGTGGTGTTCAACTTCAGCAGCATGGTCTCCTCGGATATTTCCACGCTGTGGGTGTGCGCCCGCAGCCACTTGCTGGTGAGTGCGCGCCTGCAACCGTTGCATTCGGTGGACAAATTGCGCTCGTCGGTGAAAGCCGGTGAACGCTTTCGCTCGCCGCTGGAGCTGCTGGTGCATTTGTTGCGCGACCAGGGCGAGGTGCTGACCCAGATCGTGCGCAAGACCAGCCTTAGCGTCGACCAGATCGAAGACCAGTTGCTGTCCTCGCGCCTGTCTACCAACCGCGCCGAACTGGGTGCCGCGCGCCGGGTGCTGGTGCGCCTGCAACGCCTGCTGGCGCTGGAACCGGGCTCGTTGCTGCGCCTGCTCAATCGCCCGCCGCAATGGCTGCAAAAGGAGGACGTGAAGGAATTGCGCAAATCCACCGAGGAGTTTGCGCTGATCATCAACGACCTGATGGCCCTGGGCGAGCGAATCAAATTGTTGCAGGAAGAGATCGCCGCCAACCTCAATGAACAAAGTAACCGCACGCTGTTCACCCTTACGGTGGTGACCGTGCTGGCGTTGCCGATCAACATCATTGCCGGCTTTTTCGGCATGAACGTGGGGGGCGTGCCGCTTTCTACCGACCCGGAAGGCTTCTGGATTCTGGTGGCATTGGTGGCCACGTTCACCTTGATTGCCGGCCGCTGGGCCTTTAGAAAGCGCAAAGACTACTGACCTGCAATACAGTCAAAATGTGGGAGCCGGGCTTGCCCGCGATGCAGGCACCTCGGTCTTTCAGAGGCACCGAGGCGATGCTATCGCAGGCAAGCCAGCTCCCACATTGATTGCACTCTGACATTACCTTTGTGGCGGTTTGTAGACCAGTGGCACGCCCAATTCCCTAAACACTGACTTACCGCAGCATCTCTGTAACATTCTGCAATGATCATCAACGACATCCTCCCCACACTGGATGCTCCGGCATGGCCACCCCTTCCCTGACTGCCTCCACCACCGCCTCACACGCAGACCCCAAACCCCGGCTGGACAAGAAACCCGGCCTGGTAACGGTGATCATCTTCTTCGCCGTGCTCGCCATGGGCCTGCTGTTTACCGCCTACAGCCTGATGCACGACATGCACGAACTGGGCACGGTGGTGACCACCTGGACGCCGTTCCTGCTGCTCGGCGTGGCGCTGTTGATCGCCCTGGGCTTTGAGTTCGTCAACGGCTTCCACGACACCGCCAACGCGGTGGCGACGGTGATCTACACCAACTCGCTGCCGCCACACTTTGCGGTGGTGTGGTCGGGCTTTTTCAACTTCCTCGGCGTGCTGCTGTCCAGCGGCGCCGTGGCGTTCGGCATCATTGCCCTGCTGCCGGTCGAGCTGATTTTGCAGGTGGGCTCCTCGGCCGGTTTCGCGATGATCTTCGCCTTGCTGATCGCCGCGATCCTGTGGAACCTCGGCACCTGGTGGCTGGGCCTGCCGGCGTCGTCTTCGCACACCCTGATTGGCTCGATCATCGGCGTCGGCGTGGCGAACGCCTTGATGCACGGGCGTGACGGCACCAGCGGCGTCGATTGGAGCCAGGCGATCAAGATTGGTTATGCGCTGCTGCTGTCACCGCTGATCGGCTTCGCGTTTGCCGCCTTGCTGTTGCTGGCCCTGCGCGCTTTTGTAAAAAACCGCTCGTTGTACAAGGCGCCCAAGGGCGACACCCCGCCGCCGTGGTGGATTCGCGGCATGCTGATCGCCACCTGCACCGGCGTGTCCTTCGCCCACGGTTCAAATGACGGCCAGAAAGGCATGGGCCTGATCATGCTGATCCTGGTCGGCACCCTGCCAATGGCCTACGCGCTGAACCGCACCATGCCGGCCGAGCAGTCGTTGCAGTTTGCGGCAGTGGCCGAGGTGACCCAGGTCGCCTTGATGAAAAGCGCGCCGCAAGCACTGCCGGGCGACCCACGGCCGATCCTGTCGACCTACGTGCGCACCAAGGAAGCCACCGCGGAACTGATACCCGCCCTCGCCGCCCTGGCAGGCCAGATAGGTGATGAAGTCAAAGGCTACGGCTCCCTGGCCAAAGTCCCCGCCGAAGCGGTAGGCAACGTGCGTAACGACATGTACTTGACCAGCGAAACCATTCGCCTGATGGACAAGGACAAGGTCGGCAGCTTCGACGCCGACACCCAAGGCAAGCTGAAGCTGTTCAAGGAACAGGTCGACAGTTCCACGCGCTTTATTCCGCTGTGGGTGAAGATCGCCGTGGCCATCGCGCTCGGCCTGGGCACCATGGTTGGCTGGAAGCGCATCGTGGTGACGGTGGGCGAGAAGATCGGCAAAACCCACCTGACCTATGCCCAGGGCGCCTCGGCCGAGACCGTGGCGATGCTGACGATTGGCGCAGCGGATATGTTCGGGTTACCGGTGTCGACCACCCATGTGCTGTCGTCCGGTGTGGCCGGGACCATGGTGGCCAATGGCGGAGGGTTGCAGATGAAGACCATCCGCAATTTGCTGATGGCCTGGGTGCTGACCTTGCCGGCAGCGATTCTGTTGTCGGGCAGTTTGTACTGGCTGTTCACCAAACTGTTCTGACCCAACGCAA